>JANRLU010000037.1:0-28512 GCA_033762275.1 Thermonemataceae bacterium
ATAAAGTCTTGGATTGGCGTTTGGTACTAAGTTTGAATGCTGTGTATGGCTCTTTACGCCCCGAAAATAAAGCTATTTTAGCCCAAAAAGATATAAATGGTAATGTGATTGAGGGCGTAGAGAGTTTATCTTATGATAAACCTTATGTAGAAGTAGGATATGGGGTAGATAATATCTTTAAACTATTTAGAGTAGATTTTTTTCATAGGCTTACCTACTTAGATAAACCCGTAGCTAAGCCTTTTGGCATTAAATTTTCGGTAGAGATAAAACTTTAGTGCTGTTTTTCTTTTTTCTTGATGGCAATTACAATAGGAATAATGTTGCCATAGTTTGTATGCCCTGAGAACTTGACGCTCTCTATGGAGTTGAATAAAATACTTGACGTAGGGATGGCTTTGCTACCTAAAACTTTATAAATATTCCCTACAAAATCACCCTCTAAATATTGAAGTTGGTTGAATAAGGAGGGCAGATGCAGTTTTTCTCGGCTGTATAGTATGCAGAAGTATTCTGTATTTTTCTCTGAATACAAAGAAATGTAACTATGCTCGTTGGGTAAAGTGAGGGCTTCGGCTTTATAGAGTAGTCCTTCTTTGTTTTCAAGGGGGAAAATTACTCTAAACTCTTTTTCTAAATTAGCTGAGAAGGCATAGATATAGGCTGGCTCTTGGTTGGTGAGTTTGAGTTGTAGAAGTGTTCCTGATTGATAGTTTTTGGTACTTTCATAAAATCCTTTTTTCAAACGCAAGGGAACTTCCATACCTGCCGAAAGGCTCAAATGAATACTTCCTGCGATTTGTGTTGCTGGTTCTTCGGGTTCGTACATTTGATAAGCCTCAAAACAAATTTGACTAAAATATTCGTAGGGAATCCAGATGAAGCCTTTGTTTGCCCAAGCATCGCCCCAGCTATTGACTACTTCAAAGGCTTGCATTTCATCGTTGTAGCCTAGCACTGTGAGGGCGTGTCCGCCATCATCAGCATTTAGTTTGTCAAGCTCATTTTGAGCGGGTTGCCAAATACTATCTTTGGCTTGTATGAAAGAATCAAAAAAACATTGTAAGCCAATAACGACAGGCTTACCTTCGGCAATACTTTTTTTCAGAGGGCTAATTTTATCTTTGGCATTACTTACAAAAAGCCTTCGGTATTCACCTATTTTGTAGGAATCACTTTGTTTTCGTAGGCTTTCATCTATAAAATCTCCGCAAGGTTTGTAAAATGTATGAAAAGGAACGGTTCCTTGTTGTTTGAGGGACTCGAGAGCGATAATAAGCCCTGCTCCGTCTTGGCAATCTCGGTCGTTGTAGGCTTTTATATTTTCGTATACAAAAAAAGGAGAACCCGCTTTTTGGTTGATTTCCTCTTTTTTCCAATGATATTTTTGGGCTAACATGATGCTACGAGCATAGTAGGCACTTGTCCAAGCTACGCAAGTACCGTATTCGCCTTGATTTTTTGGAATGGGGCAGTAGTTTTTGAGGCTGTGGCTTTTAGGAAGATTTTGATAAATATCGCCTCTGTTGGGGTTATTGGCTAAAAATATTCTTTCGTAGGCAGTGCTATCGAGCAAGCAACCCATACGTTTTTGTGCAACAATAGGACTAATGACCATGCTTATCCAAAGGGAAAGCGTAAAGATATATTTTTTACTCATAGTCTTATATTTCTTTGCGTAGCCTTGCCACCGGGATACCGAGTTGTTCGCGATATTTGGCTACTGTTCTACGAGCTATCAAATAACCTACTTCGTGCAACATTCTCTCCAACTTATCATCTGAGAGAGGTTTATGTTTATCTTCATTATCTACAAACTCTTTGAGTTTGGCTTTTACTTCTCGGCTACTTGCGTCTTCACCTGTTTCTGTGGCGATACCTTCGGAGAAAAAGTATTTGAGCGGATACACCCCAAACTCTGTTTGTACGGTTTTGCTATTTACCACTCTGGAAACCGTTGAAATATCCATCATGATTTTATCAGCTACATCTTTGAGAATCATAGGTTTAAGTTTTCCTTCATCGCCTTCTAAAAAGAAGTCGTACTGAAACTCTATGATGGCTTGCATGGTTTTGAGCAAGGTTTGTTGGCGTTGTTTGATAGCATCAATGAACCATTTGGCAGCATCTAATTTCTGCTTTACAAAAGTTACGGTTTCCTTGATGGCTTTATCGTTACGGTTATTACTTTTTTGGTAAGTATCAAGCATTTCGGCAAATGAGCGACTGATTTTAAGCTCTGGGGCGTTGCGGGCATTGAGGGTAAGCTCTAATTTGCCATCATTATTGCTAAGCAAATAATCGGGGGTGATGTATTGTGTGAGCACACCTCCATCTTCGGCTTCACCAGGTTTAGGGTTCAGCTTGATAATGACTTCAAGAATAGATTTTAGCGTTTCTTCTTTGATGTCAAGTTTTTTTTCTATTTTCTCGTAATGTTTTTTAGTGAATTCTTCAAAATGATTTTCAATAATTTCTAAAGCAAGTTGTAATTGTTTTTTTTCTTCTTCGGTATGTAGTTCTTCTTCTTTCTTTCTTTTGATTTGTATGAGTAGGCACTCTTGCAGGTTTCTTGCTCCCACACCTGCGGGGTCAAAGCGTTGGATTTGATGTAAAATTTCCTCTACTTCCTCAGTGGAGGCTTCTATATTTTGGGTAAAAGCCAAATCATTGACGATGGAAGGGAGCTCTCTTCGTAAATAGCCATCACTATCCAAACTGCCAATAATTTGCTTGGCAATGATTTGCTCTCTTTCATCTAAGCCCAGAAAACCTACTTGTGTTTCTAAAGATTCAAAAAAGGTCATTTCTACTGAAAAAGGTAGTTGGCGTTCTTCATCATCTTGGCTGCTGTTGTTGTTGTAGGTTTTATAGCTTTCTTCTTCGGCTTGGAGGTAATCGCTGATATTTACTTCTTCATTTCCGTAGTTATCTTCAAAATCTTCGCTATCGTTGTAGTCTTCTTGGCTATCGTATTCCTCTTCCGAATTGGCTTCGGGCAGCTCAAAAAGTTCTTCTTTGCCTTCCTCTAAGGCAGGATTTATTTCTAACTCTTCTTGTATACGGGCTTTAAGCTCTACAGTGGGAATCTGTAGGAGCTTGATAAACTGAATTTGTTGTGGAGAAAGTTTTTGTTGTAAACTCTGATATAAACCTAATTTCTGCATATTTTAGTCTTGTTTCGGTCTTGCAACTTAGCAATAATTTTGCCAAAATTAAAGAAAAAAATATTTTTTGTGAGGCGAATGTATATAAAAACTTTATTCTCTCAAAAAAATGTATATTTGTTGTAGGTTAGCTATTATTGATTTATACTACAAGAAATGTTATTTAGAATTTTAAGCCTTATTTTATTTTTATTTGCTTGGAAGGGTTATAGTCAGGGTATTTTGCAGGCTAAGCAACAAAAATTTCTTGATACGCTTTTGGCTATACGTTCTTACGAAAAAGCCTTGGACAACAATCATTTGTATTGGGAAATGTACCAAGATTTTCTTGTTGAGGGGCAAAAAATAATGGAAAATTTGTATGAAAATCCCGAAACTTCTCCGCAAACGCTCAATTATATTTCCTATCGTTTGTACAGAGATTATTTGAGAGAAAAAAATAAAAAAAAACTCCAAGACTTACAAAATCATATCCTGCTTTTCTATCAGAAAGCAACTGATGAGCAGAAAAAGCAGCTTTTTAGTATGCTGCTTATCCGAGTGAATATCTTGGCAGGAATGGATACAATAGGGGATAAACGAAGCATTGTAGAAGAAAAAGAGGCTCTGGAGTTTCTCAGAGCCGAAATATTGCGTTTGGGGCAAACTATTTGGCTGGTGAATTACTACATAGAGGAAGCAGTGCTGTATAGACGCGTTTCCAACTACTCTTCGGCTGTTTTGATGCAAGGGAAAGCACTTCAAGTATTGGATTCCTTGCAAAGCAAAGATTATACACGCTACGCAGAAATAGAGTATGCCTTAGGGTATTCGCATTATGAAACAAAAAATTACCAAAAAGCTATTTTTCACTGGAAAAAGGCTCTGAAAATTAGCAAAAAACACCAAGTAATCAGTAGAAATAGAACGTTATGCAATAATAATATAGGTATTGCTTTCAGAAGTTTGGGGCAGTACGACTCGGCAATGGTGTATTTGCAAGAAACAAGAAAAGAAGCCATAGCTCTTAGAGATACCATTTGGATAGGAATTTCGGAGGGAAATATGGGCGATATTTGGGTACTTCGTAAGGAGTATGCCAAGGCAATACCCTTGCTTGAACGTGATATAGACATCAGCATTCGGTTTCAGGAGCAGAATAATGCGGTAAGTAGCCTTTCGCAATTGGCTTTTTGCTATACGAAGCTACAACAAAAGGAGAAGGCTCTGGAAAACTACCAAAAAGCCTTAGAACTGTACCAAGCATACGAGTATTTGATGATTGAAAATGAGGGAATTAGTCGATTTGATAGGCTTTTGCCAATTTATGAGGGACTTTCTAAGATTTATGAAGCTAAACAAGATTATCAGAAAGCCTATGACTATCAAAATAAGGCAAAGACGCTGCAAGATACCCTTAAAAAGAGAGATTTTAGTGAGCAAATCAATACTTTAGAAGAAAAATATTTGAGTGATATTCAAGAAAAGGAGAAAAAATTGCTCAAAGCCTCTGTGCAAAGTGAGAAAATACAAAAATGGTTGGCTGTTTCGGTGGGAGTTTTACTGATTTTTCTTCTTTTTGGGGGCTTTTTCTTTTTTAGTTTCAAAGTTCAGAAGGCGAAATTAAAAGCGGAGAAAGTAGCTGCCGAAAAACAAGTAGAAATAGAGAAATCCTTGCGTTTGGAAGAAGAGATGCGTGCCGAAGCTGAGATAAACTCGCTAAAAAGACAGCAGTATGAAGAAGATATTGCTCTGAAAGAAAGGGAACTTACTACGGTTACCTTGCTCATACATCAAAAAAATGAGATTCTTAGGCAGTTACAAGTGGAACTTTCTCAAGTTTCGCAGAAGACAGAAAACGAAGAAATCAAACAAGACCTTAAACAAACGCTGCATAACATAAAAAATGACCTTCATTTGGAGAATGATTGGGAGATTTTCAAACAGCAGTTTGAGCAGGTACATCCCAAGTTTTTTAGTTATTTACCAGCACAATATCCAGATTTGAACCTGACAGATTTGCGTATATGTGCTTATTTGCGTATGAATTTGGATAACAAAACAATTGCTCAATTTCTCAATATTTCAACGGACTCTTTGAGGGTTACTCGCCACCGCTTGCGTAAAAAAATGAATTTGGCAACTGATAAAGAACTTTATCAGGTTCTATCAGCGATTATTTAGAATTGTATTATTTTTATATTTATTAAAAATAAATTCAAGTATTTGTTTGGACTGGTTTTGAAAGTAATACTTTCAAAAGACGAGGTATGTATGACGATGATATGGCGATGATATGGGGTAACTATGGAGCAAGTACGGCGGAGAATGGGCTAAAAAACGGCTAAAACCGTTAAAAAAACTTTGCAAAACATTTGGAAATTAGAAAAATTATGCGTATATTCTTCGTGCTCACTTTTTACTAAAATTGTACTTTTTTTAGATTTTTTTCTTGATGATAGGTGCATATTATTCTGCAAAAATATTAAGTATTTGTTAGTTAGCTATTATTTTTTTGTTTGTAACGTTTTGTAACGCCTATTTTTGGAAGTTTTTGCTTTTTTTATTTTTTTTGTAGCAAAAAAAATTTTTATGAAACACAAAAGCATCTTTTTTTTATTACTCAGCTTTTTATTAGCCATAGCTGAAAGCCCAGCCCAGCGTTTTGTAGGGATGACTAATAGCGGTGGGGCGAGTAATGGCGTTATCTTTGAATGGGATAATGGTACTAATACTTACACCAAGAAACAAGATTTCTCTGGGACTACGGGGACTACGCAAGGCAGCAGTCCTTACTTCACTGACTTAGTAGCCTATAATGGCAAATTCTACGGGATGACTGCTTTTGGTGGGGTGAATGATAAAGGGGTTATCTTTGAGTGGGATCTAGCCAGCAATACTTACACCAAAAAGGTGGATTTGAGCGATGCCAATGGCAGCGAACCTTGGGGTAGCCTCACACTCTACAATAACAAATTCTACGGGATGACCGGTAGAGGTGGGGCGAATAATGAGGGCGTTATCTTTGAGTGGGATCCAGCTACTAATACCTATACCAAAAAGCAGGATTTTGATGGCACAAGCAAAGGCAGCCAATCTTATGGTAGCCTTGTGCTCTACAATAACAAATTCTACGGGGTGACTAATAGAGGTGGGGCGAATTTTGTGGGGGTTATCTTCGAGTGGGATCCAGCCACTAATACCTACAGCAAAAAGCAGGATTTGAGCGATGCCAATGGCAGCAATCCTCTTGGCAACCTTAGTCTTCACAATAACAAATTCTACGGGGTGACTAATAGAGGTGGGGCGAATAGTCAAGGTGTTATCTTTGAATGGGATCCCGCCAGCAATACCTACAGCAAAAAGGTGGATTTTGATGGTGCAAGCAAAGGCAGCCGACCTTATGGCAACCTCAGTCTTTACAATAACAAATTCTACGGGATGACTTCTGGAGGTGGGGCGAATAGTGCGGGGGTTATCTTTGAGTGGGACCCATCCAACAATAGCTACAGCAAAAAGCAGGATTTGAGCACTGCCAATGGCAACTTGCCTTATGGCAACAACCTCAGTCTTTACAATAATAAATTCTACGGGATGACTTATGCTGGTGGGGCAGATGGTGGGGGGGCTATCTTTGAGTGGGATCCAGCCACTAATGCTTACAGCAAAAAGCAGGATTTGAGCAATACCAATGGCAGAAGTCCTCTTGGCAGCCTTACACTTGTTTGCCCCAGTAGTAGCCTCAGCCCTGCTGTGGGTGCTTTGGCTGCGGCTACCAATGGTACGGCTTATAGCCAAAGCATAAGCCAAACGGGTTTGGGTACAGTTACTTGGTCGGTGAGTGCGGGTACGTTGCCTGCGGGGCTTAGCCTCAATGCCAGTACGGGGCTTATCTCGGGTACGCCTACAGGGGCAGCGGGTAGCAGTAATTTTACCATCACTGCTACGGAGGGTGGCTGCTCTGCCAGTGCTGCTTATAGCATTGCGGTAAGCTGCCCTACTATTAGCTTTACAAATACTACTGCTTCTGATGCTACGGTAGGTACAGCCTACAACCTTGATGCTTCTGCTACAGGTAATACGGCTACGCTTAGCTATTCGGTAAGCCCTGCTTTGCCTGCGGGTTTGAGCCTCAATACCAGCACGGGGCTTATTTCGGGTACGCCTACAGCTACGGCTGCTTCTGCTACTTATACGGTAACTGCGAGCCAAAGTAGTGGGGTTTGTACGGCAAGCCAGCCTTATACTTTTGCCGTAGCTTGCCCTCTTATCAATATCAATCCTACGACTTTGATAGATGCTTTGCAGTTCTTACCTTATAGCCAGACTTTGAGCCAGAGTGGTTTAGTGGGTACGCCTACTTGGAACATCATAAGCGGAGCTTTGCCTACAGGTTTGAGCCTGAACAGCAGCACGGGAGAGATTTCAGGGACTTCCAGCAACTTAGAAACCCAGAGTTTCACAGTAGAAGTGAGTGATGGTACTTGTAGCCAAACAGCTATGCTGAGTTTGACAGTAGCTCCGAGTGGTGCTATCATAGAAATCCAGAACCCTGTGATAGATTTTGGAACGGTGCAAGTTTTGCAAACAGGGATTGCTACTGCCAAAATCAAGAATGTGGGAAGTGCTACGCTACAAATCAATTCATTTAGCTCCAATAATAGAGTCTTTAGTTATGGTTTCTTGGGTACGGCAGGGGGCATAGCTCCTGGTGAAACGAAGGAATATGCTTTGTATTTCACACCTGTTGCTGCACAATCCTATGATGGTACGTATCAGGTGAATAGCAATGCGGTGGCAGGTGCCAATAGCATAGACGTTACAGGTCTTGGTGAGATAGCCACTGCGATTAGTTTGGGTGGTAATAGTTTTGAGTGCAGCCCGAATCCTGCTCGTGATTATTTGCGTATTCGTAGCCAGAAGGCAGCAGCTTATAGCTATCAAATTATGAGTACGAGCGGCAAAGTATTGCAGGAAGCTCATAGCGAGCTTTTGGAAGAAGTGATAGCTTTGGATAAATTGCCTCGTGGGGTTTATTTCTTAAGACTGAGCTATCAGAAAGATAGCAAAACCATTAAAATCGTTTTGATGTAAATTAGTCTTTTAGAATTAGTTTTAATCTCCCTTGCTCTCTTAAAGTAAGGGAGATTTTTTTTTGAAAAAAATTCCAAATTCGTACAACTTTTTTGGAATAATCAGACTCTTAGTCATAAAAACAAAACAAAAGAATGTTTGCAAGTGATGTACTGATAGCAGAAGCCCAAAATGGAAATCAACAGGCATTTAATAAGTTGGCTGAAAAATGGTATCCTACTATCTATAATTTTGCCTACAAATATTTTTGTGATGAAGATAAAGCTATGGAGGCTACCCAAAAAACTTTTATCAATGTTTTTCAGGGGATAGAGAAACTACAAGATAGCAAAAAATTTAAGTCTTGGATTTACAGAATAGCTCATAATGTTTGTCATAATGAGCATAAAAAAGAGAAAAAGCGTAATCTTTTGTCGCTGTTTCGCTATAAAAACCAAGAGGACGAAGCTATAGATTATTTGCCTATTGTAGATGAGGATATATACGCCAACCCTGCGAGCTATTTGGATAAACAGGAAAGTAGCGAGCTTTTAGAGAAGGCTTTAGCCCAAATAAATCCTGACCAAAAAGTGGTCATCATTATGAAAGAATTTGAGGGTATGAAATTCTCAGAAATTGCAGAAACCCTACAAATTTCCGAAAATACAGCCAAAGCTCGCTTGTATTATGGCTTACAAGCATTAAGAAAAATAGTAGAAAAAACATTTATTTAATTTAGAGCAATGAAACCTTCCAATGAAATACTGATAGCTTATTTGTACGGGGAACTTGAAGAGCCAACCCGAAAACAAGTAGAATTGTATTTAGCCCAAAACCCAATGGAAGCGGCTAATTTGCAAGAAATGCGAGAACTGAGAGAAAATCTCCAAAAAATACCTTTTAAAATGCCTCAAAAACCTTTGGTATTGAGCAGAAATACCAATCATACAAGCCATAAGGCTCTTTTTAGCCCTTTTGTTCGTAATTTTATGGCAATGGCAGCCGCTATCGCCTTACTTTTGGTGGTGGCGTATATCACTCAGTTCAGGCTGAACGGCAATGCAGAAGGTTGGCAACTTAGTTTTGGTGATGTGAGAGAAAAAAATAACCCCACTACGCCCGCCAACTCAATAGATACTTTACAATTAGTGAGGTGGTTGGAAAACAAACAAAGAAAGGCATATACAGATATTTATCATAAAATAAGTGCTTTGGATAATAAAGTAAATGAGTCTCAGAAATATGGGCACAATAGTGAAAGTAACAATAAGGAATTTTTTACAAAAACAGAAGTTTTGGCTCTTTTGCAAAAGCTAAGAAAAGAGGATTACGAGGTTTTCAAGGAAGTATTAGCCAGCTCCTCCCAAGAGCAGCAACTTTATTTGAGCAAGGCTTTTGAAGGCTTTGCCAGCTATTGGGAACAGAAACGCCAAGAAGATTTGGAGCAAATAGAAGCAAGTTTGAGCACTTTTAGGGAGCAAGCCTCCGAAAAATTTAAAGAAAATGATGTAATTCTTACCAAATTGATTGATAACCAAAAATAATTTTTTCACACAAAATAAAATAAATATATGAAACGAGTATTGATGATTTTTGTACTTGTGGCGGGTGTATGCTCTGTTGCCTCAGCCCAATACAGCAACCGTATGCAAAAAGATTTGGAAGTCTTTGAGACAATGTTGGAGGAGTATTTGATGCAAAATACTAAACAAAGCAATTATTTCGCCAAAGAAAGAGTAAAAGCTACGTATTTTGAGGGTTTTGGGGTGGTCGTCAGGTTGGAAAAACCTGATAATAAGCATCATTCTTGGGCTTTTGAAGACCAAGAGCATGTTTATGAGATGATGGATACCCCTTATATGGAAAATAGAGAGCCTTTTAGGCAAAAACGCATTAAAATAGAAACAGAAAATGAAGAATTTTTAATAGCTGACGACAGGGAAATTCATTTTGACGGAAAAGTTAAAATAAGAAGAAAAAGGGCTAAAAGCAGAGAAAAAGAAGCTAAAAGGCGAGAGAAAGAAGCTAAAATAAGAGAAAAAGAAGCTGAAGCAAGAGAAAAAAGAGCTAAAATACGAGAAAAAGAAAGCGAAGAACTCAAGAAATCAATGATAGCTCGTATAGAAGAGGACAAAAAAAAGGAAGATAGCTTATATAAAGTTCGGGAAGTGGCATTTGAAAATCGTATCAAAGATTTTATGACTACGTATGGGTTTATTTTAAGTGAATTGAAGCCTACTGAAAGAATTAGATGTATTTATATAAATCCGCAGATAAGAAATATACAAGTAAGTTGGCAAACAGGCGATATTAGTGGCTCTTATGCTTCCAAAGATACACCGCCTCAGCAGCCCACTGGCTTAGATTTCTATAAAAAAGATATAGATGACTTGAGAGCTAAAATCATTACAGAGGAGCAGTTTCAGCAAAAAGTAAAAAAGGTGAATTTGGAGGATAAAGGCATCAAACAAAGCGAAGATATGTTGGGTAGTGTATTAGAAAAAAATATTCGTATGGTAGAGCCTAAAGGTGTTTTCAGGCATTTAGGAAAAACAGAAAGTTTGTATTTAGAAGGTTTTGGTGTGGAGTATCATACACAACTCATTGCTCATAGAAAGCCTATAGAAATAGAAGAAGACGTATTTATTATGAGTGAAAATAAAGTCATAGTAAATAAGAAAAAAACAGACAATAAGGATAAAAATACAGAGCAGGATAAGAACGATTATGAGAAAAAATTAAAAGAATTTGCTAATAACCTTGAAGAACAAGCTAAAGATGATTTGCTTTCTTATGGAAAAATTTTGTTGCCAATTCTGAAAAATACGGAAAAAATTACTTGGCAAATAGAGTTACTTACAACCAAATCTTTTGATGAAGTGCTGAAAAAAGATAATCTTACTAAGAAAATAACCTTAGTTCTGCTAAAAGAAGATTTAGAGGCTTACGATACCAAGAAAATATCTCTTGCAGAAGCCAAAAACAAGATAAAAATTCAGAAACAATAAACAATGTTGGTAGGGTTAAAAAGTATGAGTATTCACTCATACTTTTTTATTGTGATGTAAAGAATTATCATAATCTCTAAGAGCTTGTAAGAGAGCTATGTTTTCTGTTTCAGTGCCTATACTGATACGTATAGCTCGCTCTGCTACCTTGCTTCTATCTCTTGTAATGATTTTTTTTGATAAAAGATAGGCAAATACTTCTTGAGGGTTTTTCATTTTTACCAACAAGAAATTAGCTTCTGAGGGATAAACATCTTCTATATAGGCTATTTCTTTTAATTTTTCTTTTAGCAATTCTCTTTGTTGTATGGTAACTTTTACCATTTCTTGCATTTTAGCCTCATTATCAAGAGCTTCGAGGGCTAAATTTTGGGTGAGTATATTGATATTGTAGGGTGATTTGATTTTATTAAGAATGGCAATAAGCTCGGTATGAGCAAAAGCCATTCCCAAACGCAGGGCTGCCATTCCCCAAGCCTTTGAGAAAGTCTGTATGATAACCAAACGAGGGTATTTATCTAATCTGGAAAGCCAAGATTTATCTGCACAAAAATCTACATAAGCTTCATCTAATAAAACAATTCCTTCGAAATGCTCTAAAATATATAAAATATCAGGTTCTGCAATGGTATTGCCTGTGGGGTTATTGGGTGAGCAAATAAAAATAATTTTTACTTTATCAAAATAAGTTTTGAGTTTTTCTAAGTCTATTTGAAATAGCTGAGTAAGAGGTATTTGGTATACTTTTACGGCATTGATAGTAGCACTTACTTCATACATTCCGTAGGTAGGGGGCAGAATGGCGATAGCATCTTCTTGGGCTTCACAGAAAGCTCTGATGAGTAAATCGATGGCTTCATCGCTGCCGTTTCCTAAGAAAATATTTTCAGGTTTTACTTTTTTGATGGTGGCGATTTTTTGTTTGAGCAGCTTTTGTTGTGGGTCGGGGTATCTGTTATAGGCTTCATAAGTAGCTGAGCCTATGGCGTTTTCATTGGCATCTAAGAAAATCCCTGTATTGCCTTGGTACTCATCTCTGGCGGAGGCGTAGGCTTGTAGTTTTTTAATGTGTGGTCTTAATAGGTTATCAAACATTGTTTTGGGAAGTATTTTGTATTTTTCCGTCTTGTATGTGAATGCTTCTGTCAGCCATTTGGGAGAGTATCGGGCTGTGTGTAACGATAACAAAAGTAGTTTGAAATTGTTTTCTGATGTCAAAAAACAGTTGGTGTAGTTCTTCAGCATTTTTGCTATCCAAGTTTCCGCTGGGTTCATCGGCGAAAATTACTTTGGGGCGATTGATAAGGGCTCTGGCTACAGCTATGCGTTGGGCTTCACCGCCTGAAAGTTCGGAGGGAAGGTGTTTTGCTCTATTTTCTAAGCCTAACAAATTTAGTAGCTCTTGTGCTTGCAGATAAGTTGCTTTTTGGGCTTTTCCTGCCAAAAGAGCGGGTAGGGCGATATTTTCTATGGCACTAAACTCTGGTAGCAGGTTATGAAACTGGAAGACAAAACCAATAAATTGGTTACGAAACAGAGCCATTTTGGATTCTGAGAGCGAAAAAACAGATTGCCCTGCTATTTCCAAGAGACCCGCATCAGCTCTATCCAAAGTACCTAAGATATGCAAAAGTGTACTTTTCCCAGCCCCCGAAGCACCTACAATAGAAACAATCTCGCCTGCTTGTATATGCAAATCAATGCCTTTGAGAACCTCCAAATTCCCATATTTTTTCTGAATATCTTTTGCTATAATCATTTATTTTACTTGAAATGACGCTCATCAATTTTGATATAGACACTTGGTCTGAAACCTATTTTAGGAGAGTTTTCTATGCGTTGCATCAAGGCTTTGGCTTTGTTATTTTTATCCGCTTTCACATCATTATGAATAAGTTTGACCAATTTTACATAATGAGCTGCATATACGCAGTTCTCCTTGCCCAGAAGCCTAATTTGCCTTTGAATACTTCCTAAAAGTTGATTGAGTAAGTCTATTTCTTCGGTAAGAGCGTATAAAATAGCCAAAACTATTTTAACTTCCAAAAGGGCGTAGGGATATTTTTTTATAGAAACTTCGTTGAGTAGTTGGGTTATCCAGTTGGTAGCGTCTGTATATTTTTCTGCGTAATAACAACTAAGGGTTCTATACATTACATAACTCACGTAGTTAGGCACATCATCTTTGTTGGGTTCAAAGTCCTCAAATAAATGGTTATTTTCGGCATAAAGTTCGTTTTGTATTTTTAGGCGTAGGCTACGCTCCAACTTGCTGAACAGAAACTGACTTGGATAGGTATAGAGGGTATAATTTGCCATTAAAGCACTAATAGAGTCGTTTACTTCCTCAAAATACTCTTCTGCTTTTCTGTACACTTTATGTTGGTTGTAATATTCGAGTTTGAGATATTCAAAAATAATTTTAAGATGATGATAAATGGTATCCATTTGATACATATCAAATATCTGTTGAACTTTAGTTAATATATTTTCAATGGGTTCTTCGTCTATATTGTCTTGTTCCTCTATAAAAAGTCGGTGAAATATACCTACACAACTCTGATAGACATAAAGTCTGTGAGAGTCGTAGAGATTTTTGATAGAAATAAGTTCTTTGTAGATAAGATTTAAGCCAAATTTTTCGTTATCATCGCCAGAAAACAAAAAACTACCATATTTTTTAAAATAATCACTAATTAGTGTTTCGGCTTTATCTACCGAAAGCATATAGGCAACGTGTTTGTTGTATTGTTGGGAGTATGTAAAATACTCTGAGGTGTGTGTATGTAGCCTTTTAAGAGCTTTGTAGACCACCGTTAGCTCGTTAGATAGATCATAATCAATGAGTTCTTTTTCTAATTTTTTGAGCGTGGCTACTACAATCGTTCTATTTTTGGTAAAGATAATTTCAGGAATATTGGCAACTTTACGAAGTAAATCTGCACGAGGGTTTTCTACTTGTTCTAAAAGGTATTCTTCTATTTTCTGATTAAGTCGGGAGCGAAGCGTGTAATAAGCATTGCTATTTACACCCAAATCTTCCATTATTTTGGTATCAGAAAATTTATCTTGGTGCATCATTTTTAGCAATAAGGCTGATTTTTCGGCGTTGCTTTCCATCAGATTTTTATAGATAACCTCAAAATCTTGGTTAGAAAGTTGTTTAATGATGTTTTTGAGCTTTGCCATTCTAAAATTTTATTTGAAATATGAGAAAGTAGTTATGCTGAGCTGTAAAAATAGTTGTATATGTGAGATAGTTGCTAAATTTAGCACAATACTACATAATTTTATTTAAAAATAAAAAAAATTACCTCAAAATTACATTGCTAACTTAATTTGCAAAGCATAAATAAAAAAGCTAACTTAGCCCCGATTTTAATGTTAAAAGATTTTTAATAAACGCAAAAGATGATTCCAAAAGCAACTGTCCAGAAAATTACTTTGAGTGATGGACGTGAAATTACGATTGAAACAGGAAAATTAGCCAAACAAGCTCACGGCTCGGTGGTGGTACGTATGGGAGATACTATGCTTTTAGCAGCTGTGGTATCGGCTGAAAAAGCGGCTGAAAATCCTTCTTTTTTCCCTTTGTCTGTAGATTATCAAGAAAAATTTGCTGCTGCGGGCAGAGTACCTGGAGGCTTTACCAAAAGAGAAAGTAAACTTTCAGACCAAGAAATATTGGTAAGTCGTTTGGTAGATAGAGCCATTCGCCCACTTTTCCCTGATGACTATTACAATGAAACACAAATCAATATATTTTTGATTTCTTATGATGAACAAGTGCCGCCTGATGCCTTGGCGGGTTTAGCGGCTTCAGCAGCTTTGATGGCTTCGGATATTCCTTTCAACGGACCGATGGCTGAAGTGCGGGTGGCTAAAGTAGAAGGCAAGCTACTTATCAATCCAACTCCAGAGCAGCTACAAAATGCTACTTTGGATATGATGGTGGCAGCCTCCGAGAAAGATATTGTGATGGTGGAGGGTGAGATGCACGAAATCTCTGAAGAGGAAATGTTGGAGGCTTTGGCTTTTGCTCACCAAGAGATAAAATTACTTTGTCAGGCTCAAAAAGAATTAGAAAATATCTTGGGTAAGACAGAGAAAAGAGCGTTTGTAGTGAAAGAAGATGCGGAGCTTAAAGCGATGATAGAAGCATTTTATCCAAAAATGTATGAAGCTGCCAAGCAACTTAATGATAACAAAGACCTTCGTAAAAAGGCATTTAAGGCTGTAGAAGAGGATTTTTACGCTTCTTTACCTGAAGGACATACCTTTGATATGTTTTTAGCGGATAAATATTTGCACGATATACAAAAGAAAGCAGCCAGAAACTTAGCTCTTGATGAAAAAGTACGTTTAGATGGCAGAAAAGCCGAAGATATACGTTCTATTTGGTGTGAGGTGGATTATTTGCCAAAGGCTCACGGTTCAGCAGTTTTTACAAGAGGTGAGACACAATCTTTGACAACCGTTACTTTAGGGACAAAATTAGATGAGAAAATCATTGATTTAGCCACTCAACAAGGTTTTGAACGTTTCATTTTGCATTACAATTTTCCAGCTTTCTCTACAGGAGAGATTAAACCTAACAGAGGTCCTGGTAGAAGAGAAATAGGACATGGAAATTTAGCTCAAAGAGGCTTGAAAATGGTATTGCCACCAAGTTCTGAAAATCCTTATGTAGTTAGGATAGTTTCTGATATTTTAGAATCAAATGGCTCCTCCTCTATGGCTACCGTTTGTGCGGGTACATTGGCTTTGATGGACGCAGGGATACAAATAAAAGCTCCTGTGGCAGGTATTGCAATGGGTATGATTTCTGATACAACAACAGGAAAATACATTGTACTTTCAGATATTTTGGGAGATGAAGACCATTTAGGAGATATGGACTTTAAAGTAGTAGGTACTTCTAAAGGAATTACTGCCTGCCAGATGGATATAAAAGTAGATGGTCTTTCTTTTGAGGTTTTGGCTCAGGCTCTTGAGCAAGCTCGTAAGGGTAGGTTACATATTTTATCCATCATGCAGGAGGCTATCAAAGAACCACGTACAGAGCCTAAGCCTCACGCCCCTCGCATAGAAGTGATTCGCATAGAAAGAGACCAAATTGGTGCTGTAATAGGTCCAGGTGGAAAAGTAGTACAAGAGATTCAGAAAGAGACAGGAGCAACCGTTGTCATAGAAGAAAAAGATAATGCGGGCTGGGTAAGCATTTTTGCCAATAATGCTGATGCGTTGAATAAGGCTGTTCATAGAGTCAAATCTATTGTGGCTATTCCTGAAGTAGGAGAAGTTTATACAGGGAAAGTAAAAACTATTCAGCCTTTTGGTGCTTTTATAGAGTTTATGCCAAATAAAGATGGCTTGCTGCATATTTCTGAAATAAAATGGGAGCGTATAGAAAAAATGGAGGGTGTTCTGGAAGTAGGAGAAGAAGTAACCGTAAAACTTATAGAGGTTGATAAAAAAACGGGTAAATACAAACTTTCTCGTAAAGTTTTACTTCCCAAACCCGATAAAACAGAGAAAAAAGAAAAACCAACAGAGGAATCTAAAAAGCAAGATGAGCAATAACAAAAAAACGGAGAAATTTCTCCGTTTTTTTGTTATTAAACCAAAAACTAATTACATTATGCAGAATTTAATAATCTCTTTTTCCAGTGAAGTTTTCTATCTTATGGCTTATATTACCATTTTCTAAATACTTGATGGCTTGATATTTGCCTTTAGGAACAACCACAATAAGCGTAGAAGCGTTTTTCCACTCCAAATTATCGTCTGTTTTTTTCGCTTGATACTCAAACACCAACTCGCCTTCGTCTAACTCAACCGTATTTGCCTCCAAATTCCAAGCATCGTTATTATACTTTACCACAGCTATCACCATAGACTTCTGCCAATCAATGGGAGTAGTTTGTACGTGATGCCCTGGGTAAGGCTTGAAAAGATTTGCCCACTCATTGGCATCTTGAATAGTCAGAAATATGTTTTTATCCTCATACGCCCCCACAAACTGATAGCCTTTCACATATTGATAGCTTATTTTGCCTTGCGGTTTGCTATTAGAGGAGAAAAGAATGAATAAAAGCCCTAAAAGTATTATTTTTTTCATAAAATATGGCGACATAAGCCTTAACTTCTGCAAAGGTAACATCAAAGAAAAAAAAAACAAAATAATAGCATAAATTTTTAATAAAAATAAAAAAATCACACCGCTAAAAATAGTTTTTTATGCGGTAAAGCTGTTTTTTAGTGTTTTTTCAGTAATTTTTATTAAAAATAAAATAAAAATTACACGAAAATTATTTGTACTTAAAAAAGATTTTTTTGGAGAAAAGTATTAAAATAAAAAAGATTTGCCACAAAACGCGACAAATCTTTTATCCTTCAACCAGCTATGATTAAGACAAAATTATACAAATCTTATCACTATTCCAAGAAAAAATTGTTTTTTTTATATTTTTTAGAAAAAAAAGCATAAAAAAAATATTAAAATTGGCTTAAAGCACTTTAAATCAGCTTTTTGTTTATTTTGTTACTTACACAAAATTATTGACCTAAAAATTATTTTCTCTAAATAAATCTGTACTTTTGCAACAGAAATGAATAGGTTTTATTGATACAATCGTAGAAAATGCAAAAAAAATTTCAAAGATATACTGTTACAGCAGCCTTGCCTTATGCCAATGGAGGTGTTCATATAGGTCATTTGGCGGGTGTCTATATCCCTGCCGATATTTACTGCCGTTATTTAAGGCTTAAAAGTGAAGATGTTTTGTTTGTTTGTGGCTCTGATGAGCATGGCGTACCTGTTACTATCAGGGCAGCCAAAGAGGGTATCACGGTACAAGAAGTGGTAGATAAATACGATAAAATTATTGGAGATTCTTTCAAGGAATTTGGGATTAGCTTTGATATCTACTCAAGAACATCAAAGCCTATTCACTACGAAACTTCACAAGAGATATTTAAGAATTTATACGATAAGCAAGTTTTTTTGGAAGAAACTTCTGAACAATATTTTGACCCTATTGCCAATAAATTTTTAGCTGATAGATACATTGTAGGAACTTGCCCCGTTTGTAACAATACCGATGCCTATGGCGACCAATGTGAAAATTGTGGGACTTCGCTAACGCCTGATAAACTTATCAATCCTCGCTCTAAACTCTCTGATGCTATACCTACCAAAAAAGAAACTAAACATTGGTATTTTCCTTTAGATAAATATGAGACTTGGCTCAAAGAATGGATTTTGGAAGGGCATAAAGACTGGAAAACCAATGTATATGGTCAGTGTAAGTCTTGGCTTGATGCAGGTTTGCAGCCCCGCCCCATGACAAGAGATTTAGATTGGGGTATTCCCTTGCCCATTCCTCATACCGAAGGCAAAGTGATGTACGTTTGGTTTGATGCTCCTATTGGCTATATTTCGGCAACCAAAGATTATTTTGCTCAGAAAAACGCTGATGTTGAGGCTTGGAAAGCTTATTGGCAAGATGAAAATACAAAATTGGTACATTTTATCGGAAAAGATAATATTGTTTTCCATTGTATTATTTTCCCTGCTATTCTTAAAGCGGAAGGCTCTTATATTTTGCCAGAAAATGTCCCTGCTAATGAGTTTTTGAATTTAGAAGATGCAAAAATCTCTACTTCAAGAAATTGGGCGGTTTGGTTAGATGAATATTTGAGGGAGTTTGAAGGCAAACAAGATGTATTGCGTTATGTACTTACTGCCAATGCTCCTGAAAATAAGGATAATAATTTCACTTGGAAAGACTTTCAGGATAAGAATAATAATGAGTTGGTAGCGAATTTGGGCAATTTTGTCAATAGAGTGCTTACGCTTACACAGAAATACTTTGAGGGGCTTGTACCGCCACTCAACGATTTGGAAAAAGTGGATATTGATTTGATGGAAAATCTAAAAATATACCCTCACAAAATAGGTGAAAGTATAGAAAATTACCGTTTTCGTGAGGCTTTGGGCTACATTATGGAGCTATCAAGTGTTGGAAACAAATATTTCCAAGAAAATGAGCCTTGGAAACTTGCCAAAGACTTCAAAACTAACGAAAAACGCATTGAAAATATATTACATTTGGCTTTGCAACTAACGGCTAATCTGGCATTTTTGGTAGAGCCTTTCTTGCCTTTTACAGCTCAAAAACTTCAAAAAGCCTTGAGATTGGGTAAATTTTATTGGAATGAGCTTGGCAAAGAGGATTTGCTTATTTCGGGGCAGAAAATTGAGCAGGTAGGTTTGTTATTTGAAAAAATTGAAGACGAAACTATACAAAAACAATTACAAAAATTAGAGGATAGCAAAAAAATGAATGAATTAGACAGCAAAAAACCTCAGCCTTTGGCTTCAGAAATTACGTACGACGATTTTGCGAAATTAGATATGCGTGTGGCAACCATTCTTAAAGCCGAAAAAATGCCTAAATCTGATAAACTTCTCAAACTCTTATTGGATACGGGCATTGATGAGAGAGTAGTTTTGAGCGGAATTGCCAAACATTTTTCTCCTGAAGAAATCCTAGGAAGACAAGTTTGTGTTCTTTGTAACCTTGCTCCTCGTAAAATGATGGGTGAAATCTCCAATGGAATGATTTTGATGGCTGAGGATAAAGATGGGAGCTTAAAGTTTGTAGAGCCTTCGGCAAGTGTTTGGAACGGAGCAAAAATAAGCTAAAGATATGTTTTTTATTGTAGGGGTAAGCCTTTCGGCGAGTTTGTTTCTTATTTTCAGAACTTTTAATCGTTTAGGAATAGATACTTTTCAGGCTATTGTAGTTAATTATTGGACTTGCGTACTTACAGCTCTATTTTATACGCAGGATATAACAGCCCTACAAAGTATTTCTTGGGAGCATTTATGGGTAAAAGTTCCTTTAGGTTTGGGTATTTTATTCATAAGTACTTTTTATTTGATGGGTTTTGTGGCTCAAAATATCAGTGTTTCAGCCTCTTCGGTAGCAGCTAAAATATCATTGATTATTCCTGTGTTGGTTAATTTATTGTTCATTAGTGAAAATACAAGTTTTGACATAGTTAATTATACGGGTTTGGGGATGGTGTTTTTGGCTATTTTTCTTACTTCTCATAGGCTAAAAAGTGAGGAGACGCAAGGAAAAACGCAAAAGTCTTGGCTAAACATGTTACTTATTTTACTTATTTTTTTGATGAGCGGAGCGATAGATACGAGTATCAATTGGGTAAGTAAGGTTTCGGCGAAGGATAGTACTTCGCAGGCTTTATTTTCTATGCTTATTTTTGCTGTGGCAGGTATTTTGGGTACAAGTATTTTACTTAAAAAAATGCTTGTGGATAAAGAGAAGTTTTTACTGAAAAGCCTATGGGCTGGTTTGGTATTGGGCGTTACGAATTACTTCTCGGTTATTTTTATGATAAAATCTTTGCAAGTAGAGTTTGGAGATAACGGAGCTTTTTTCTTTCCTGTTTTTAACATTGCCATTATCTTATTTTCCACGTTTTTTGCAGTTATTTTCTTCAAAGAAACACTTACTAAGAAGAATAAATTGGGTATTTTTGTCGCCATTTTAGCCATTTTAGCGATTTCCTATCAATCTATATGGGGAAAATTTTCGTAAGTGGGTGGGGCGGAAAGCTCTTGCCCTCTGAAACCATTTATTTTTCCTGCCCATTGGCGTAAGCCTCTGAGTCCATTTTGTTCAAAAAGAAGAGCGAGACTTTCAGGCATAGTAAATACTTCCTCAATACTTTGGATAGCACCAGCAGGGATTTGTAGTTTTTCTAGAACTTGTAAAAAATCGCTTCTATGCCAAGTTGAAATCTTTTCTCTCAAAATAGCTATTAGTTTTTCTCTATTTTTTACTCTTTCTGCATTTTTTTGATAATCAGGGGATTGTGCTACTTCGGGGATACCTAATACTTCGCATAAAAGGGCGAAGTGTTTGTCTGTACCAACGGCAATAGTGAGCGGTTTTTCATCTTTACTACTAAAAATTGTACCATAAGGAACAATATTAGGGTGCTCGCTGCCCATACGCAAGGGATTATGCCCTGCATTGAGCCAGTTAGTAGCCTGATTTACAAGTGATGAAACTGCTGAATCAAAAAGAGAAACCTCCACGTAGCTTCCTTTGCCTGTTTTGTATTTTTCTAAGAGAGCAATTAAGATACCTTCTTTGAGTTGGTGCCCAGCCAACACATCTATCAAAGCAACAGGCATTTTGGTAGGGGGGCTTTCTGGCTCTCCGTTCATAAACATAAAACCTGTTTCAGCTTGTATAATGGCATCATAGCCTACTTTTGGATTTTGGTTGCCATAGCCTGTGATGTGCCCGTAGATGATAGTGGGGTTTATTTGGCTCAAGGTAGCATAATCCACTTTGAGTTTTTCGGCATCTTGGGGTTTGTAGCTGGCAAGTATAATATCGGCACTTCTGACGAGTTCGTAGAGTTTTTGTAAGTTATTTTCTTCTGAAATATTAAGAGAAAGGGAAGTTTTCCCCCAATTTATGGCACTAAAATAGGCAGAAATGCTATTTTGAGGGCTTTCGGTAGAGAGTCGCCAAGAGCGTGTAACATCACCTTTGGTAATTGGGTTTTCTATTTTAATTACTTCAGCTCCAAGTTCTGCTAAAAATTGCCCTACGCTTGGGGCAGCCAAAACGGAGGCTAACTCTATGACTTTAAGTCCTGATAAATACATAAAAAATCAAATTAGTATGATATAGGCAAAGTTTTTTTTGATTTTACTTTGTTTCCGCGAGCATCTTTGGCAGGAGAAAATCTTTTTGTTTCATTGAGTAAAATATATTCAATGATATTGTTTACCTCTTTATTGAGATGAGGAGTTTTGCTACTTGGCTGAAACTGAACCTTAGTAATTTTTCCTTCTTCATCAATTACAAAGCTAACAATCACACTATTTTGGTATTTTTTATCTGTTTTGAGGCGTTCATCTAATTTTTCTTGTATGGTTTTTCTTAGGGCATTGATGCCTCCTTCATAAGAAACCGTAGATATTCCCCCAAATTCAGCGATTGAGTTGTTTTCTATCTGGTAAGGATTTTTATCTTTTTTCTCAAGTTCGGTTTTATCCTGAGCTTTTAGTTCGCTGATAGGGCTAAAGAAGCTAATAAAAAGATAGAGAATAGCTATATAAATTAGTTGAAAGATATTTTTTTTAGGTTTTTTACTAAATTGAAAGTAATCCTTCAAAATTTTCTCTTGTAAGGACAAAGATGTATGAAGCTCTCTACGAAGTTGGTTTTTTCTAAAGTAGCCACAAATATTATCTTCCTGAGAATTTGCTATATAATCAACAATTTCTTTATCTGATTTTTTAGAAAAGTCAATTACATTTTTGGCACATTGCGGGCAAAAAAATCCTTCGGAATTTATTTGTATGTTTGCCAAATTCTCTTTGCAAGGGTTATTTATATGTATTTGCATTAAAATTTTTATTTACAATTAGTTTCGCTGATTTTCAATTCGTAAAACTTCTTTTTCTGCACAAAAAATGTTCCAAAGTGATTAAATGTAGTATATTTAGTATTTCGTCTAATTTTGCAGAGATACCAAAAATGAGAGAGAAAGTTTGTATAATGAATAATAAGCAATTTGTTTTTAGAACAAACTTAAAGAATCCTCTTCATATTTTAATATTTTTTTTATTTTCCCTGGTTGTGCCCAATTCATTGTCCCTTCCATTTTTAAAGACAGTAAATAATCTTCTATTTGTTTGTTAGACAATTCTTCTTGTATTCTTTTGGCTTCTGATAATGTCTTAATTGGGATAAAGGCTTGCAATGATTGGTTTGCTTGCCAATTTCCTTCAAAAACTGTTGGATTGAAACTGGTCTTGCCGTATGCTTCCCATACTACTTTGTAAGGAAAGAAGTTGTATTCACCTACACCTAACATAGCCCACCACTGCCCACGCTTAAGTATGGCATTTAACATTACTCCTTTTCTACCTTGTAATATCTCCTTGTTTGCTTCAAGATATTTTCTAAGTTCAGGGAATATTTGAATTTGCTTCCATTCCTGTAACTTTCTTTTGATATTGTAAGGCAAGAAACTCAAATATCCTTTAATAATGTACCGTCAGCTCGACACCAATGCTGGTTCCCGTTTGCAGTTGTGCCGAGCACAATTGATGCTGATGCCGATGCACTCTTAAACAAATAATTTTTTGTAAAAATATAGAAATTTCCCTCCTGAACAAGAATCTTCTGTTCTATCAACCTGTTTCTTTGTTTCTCATACGGAGCATAATATGATGAAGCTGTCGTTAATGATGCTTTTGAACCTTTTTCAACTAAGAAGCCCTCGGGCACTTTTTTACTTTTCGCAGTAAGCCCTTTTGTATTGGAAATATAGTACGTCTGTTTTACTGACTCGGCATCTTCTTGTTCTTTAGTTGTATGAAAAATTTGAAAATTAAGAGCAATTGTAACATAACCTATGTAGTATAAAAACTCCTGTATCTCTGAATATTCAGCCTCAGATACTGATGACTTGGTTGGCTTATTTGAGTTGATAAGAATATATTTGTTTGCATTTTTAATCATTGTAAAGAGAGATGCTTCTAAATGTTTTACATGAGCTTTATTTAAGCTGTTTTCCCGGCTGACGAATACTACTGCTTGCGTCCAGAAATTTTTTTCAGAGACGTGCGTTTTCAATCGGGGTAATATTTGCTCTGCTTCCCCAACATAGACAATATTGTTGTTTTCGTGGTTCTTACCGAAAAGAAAATAGACACCTGTATACATTAACTCTGGTCTGTCATCGCACAAATCAACATAATCTCTTGGTATACGGAAGGCTTTACCTGTCCAATTCGACAATTCTATGACAGCTCTCCCGTCGGGGACAGAATCTATCAAAATCAGTTTGAGCGTTCGGATAAAATTCATCAGCTTTTTGAATTTATAAATACTTATAAGTTAAGTAATGACATCATCAATCATACAAACTCTTCAATTGTTTTAAAAATTTACTCTCTTAAAATGTAAGTTGACAATATTTGTAAAATCTTGAAAGAAGTCGCTGTAAGACCTATTCCAGTCAATCTCGTCCCAGACCTGATTTATCGTATAATTTAGCCTTACTTGTCCTGTCCCCAAATTTTCAATACGATATGTATTTTCTGGTAGGCAATGAAATGGGGCTACTCGGATATACTCAATATCCCGACTACTATTTTTTGTTGTTGATTTGTCGTGTCCAAATTCAACAATCATAAAGACTCCCTTGTCATTAGCTAGAAACTTGAGTAGATTTCCAACCGCACACACCCCACCATCAGAATACCTAGTTGAATCAAGGTCTTTGGTTTTTACATCAAATCCGAAAAGTTTATTTTCAATATGGCAAGCGAAGTCAAATATTGTCCTTCTGCCAGGTATGTCAATGGCTTGATAACCAAGATTAGAACAAATATTTTCCCAATTCTCCGTTATCCTTTTTTCAATCATTGCTCCAAAGGCTCTGCTGTCTTCTCTTGCAGAAATACCTGAACGCAGTTCTTCAAATAGTTTCTCTATTTCAAGCTCAATTTTTTCTGATATTTTTTCGTAATTCATGTTTTTTATTTATTCCCTACAAACTTCCACAAATATATCAAATTTATTTTTTTGTAAGAAGATTTCTGAAAATTTATTAACTTGCTTGGGGGCTTTTAATAAAGGAAATAAATGGCGAAAGCATTACATCAAAAGTTAAATAGATTATATTGGGCTTTATTTTTACTAATTCTGAGTTTTCTGATAGGTACTTTGGGTTTTGTACTCATAGAAAATTATAGCTTTTTAGATGCCTTTTATATGTGTATCATCACAGCAGCAACGATTGGTTACCATGAAATAAAACCGCTCTCAGAAGCAGGGAAAATATTTAATATTTTCTATATTCTTAGTAATCTCACCTTGCTGGCTTTTGTGGTCTCAACACTTACCAGCTATTTATTTGAGGGAGAGCTTAGCAAGGCTTTCCGTAAGTATAAAATTCAAAAAATTATCAAAAAAATGGAAAATCATATTATCGTATGTGGTTATGGTAGAAATGGAATGAATGTCTGCCAAGAACTTAATCATTTGGAGGAGTCTTATGTACTGATTGAAAAAACCGAAAGCCATTTGCAACATTTTCTTAGCTCCAAACAAAGACAAGTAATTATTGGTGATGCTACCACCGAAGAAACCCTCTTAGAAGCCAATATACAAAAGGCAAAAGCAATGATAATCACGTTGCCAAGTGATGCGAATAATGTATTTATTACGCTGACAGCCAAAGAGCTAAACCCTAATTTGTTTATTATTACCAGAGCTTCAGAGTTTAGCTCAGAAAAGAAAATGTATAGGGCAGGAGCTAACAAAGTCGTAATGCCAGAAGCCTTAGGCGGTATTCACATGGCTCAGTTGGTAGTAAAACCCTATATTGTAGAGTTTTTAGACTTAATTAGTGGTTTGGACAAATTAAAACTCAAGTTAGAGGAAATAGCTTTTTCCGAAGTAAAAGAAGAGTTCAAAAATTGTAGCATCAAAAGCCTTCAGAGACGTGAAGAACACGAAGTAAATATTATTGCTTTTAAGGATAAAAACAGAGGTTTCATTCTCAATCCTAATGACAATACCATTATTTCTGAAGACCAAGTACTTATCATTTTGGGCACAAATGAAGCTATAGAACGTTTCAAAAGTAAATATTTGCTTAGAAGTTGATATTTTACACAAGATATATATTTATTAAAAATCTTATTATGATTTTGTAGCTCTGGTCATTTCTCTCTTTCCTGGAGGACCTGGTATGCTTTCTATTTCAAATCCCAAACTCCTCAAATCTCTTTTTAGTTGCCCTTTGGCTGCATAAGTAACAAAAATTCCTCCTTTTTCAAGATTTTGTGTAGCCTTTCCTATAGCCTCCAAAGTCCACATTTCAGGTTGTACATTGGCGGCGAAAGCATCAAAAAATACCAACTGAAAAATTTTATCGCTATCAAGTTCTAACAAACTTTTTTCTTTTTTGTGTAAGACAAAAAAATCTGTGATATGTTCCTCTTTATCCCAAGGGCAAGTGTGCATTTTTCTAAAATTGTCTTGTAAGTCTTGCCCGCCCAACTGCACTACATACTCCAAAGCACTCACTTGTTTGTAGGTAAGCGGATAAACTTCTATACTTTCGTAGTATATCTTTATCTTACACTCCTGAGCTTCTCGGAGCGTAAGAATGGCATTTAAACCTGTACCAAAACCCACCTCTAAAATGTGCAGCTCTTTTTTTTCAGGGTTTATTCTCAAAAATTCTCTCAAACCAGCCTCTATAAATACGTGCATAGATTCCTGAATAGCCCCAAAACGCG
The DNA here is from genome assembly GCA_033762275.1 of Thermonemataceae bacterium. Lineage (GTDB taxonomy): Bacteria > Bacteroidota > Bacteroidia > Cytophagales > Thermonemataceae > Raineya. The sequence continues at coordinate 26,601 of JANRLU010000037.1, forward strand.
AATGATAAGTTTCGTTCAGGGCTACGTTTAATAAAGTTTTTGAACCATCTTTAGTTTCGTATAAGCTAATCATCTAAATATTTATTTTTGACTTTTTTAAACAGATTTTAAAGCATTTATGTTTTTAACTTACAAAAATATGTTGTTTTTTTGCCAACTAAAAATAAAAAAATAAAACTATGCAAGTAGCCATCGTCAAATACAATGCGGGGAATGTGCAGTCGGTTATATATGCACTTGAGCGACTTAATATAAAAGCAATTCTTACAGATAGGGAAGAGGAGCTAAAAACCGCTGATAAAATTATTTTTCCGGGGGTAGGTGAAGCCAGCTCTGCCATGAGATTTTTGAAAGAAAAAAACTTGGATTGTGTGCTGAAAAACTTGCAAAAACCTGTTTTAGGGATTTGTCTGGGCTTGCAATTACTTTGCCAACATTCCGAAGAAAATAATACGGATTGTTTAGGTGTTTTTGAAGTAAATGTTCGTAAATTTGAAGCCTCAGCAGATTTTAAAGTTCCTCATGTGGGCTGGAATACCATTAGTAAATTAGAAAGCCCTCTTTTTGAAGGAATTGATGAAAAATCTTATGTGTATTATGTTCATAGCTTTTATGCCGAAACCTCTATCCATAGTATTGCTCAAACCGACTATATACATCCTTTTAGTGCGGCTCTGCATAAAGACAATTTTTATGCCGTACAGTTTCACCCCGAAAAAAGTGGTGATATAGGAGAAAAAATTTTATATAACTTCCTCTTCAAAATCTAAAAAATGCCTTATCCTACGCTTATTCTTAAATCTGGCAGAGAACGCTCCGTACTGAACCAACACGCTTGGATATACTCGGGAGCTATCAAAGAATTTCCAGAAAATGCCCAATTAGGTGATATTGTACGCATCACAGATAACAAAGGGGCTTTCTTGGCTTTTGGCTTTTATGCACCTAAAAGTCAGATTGTGGCTCGTTTGTTTTATTTTGGCAAAGATGAAATTGTACTAAATAGAGATTTTTGGAAAAATAAAATTCACAATGCTTATTCATTGAGAAAAAATTATATAGATTTTAGCCAAACTAATACTTATCGGTTATTACACGCAGAAGGAGATTTTTTGCCTGGTGTGATTGTAGATATCTACAAGGATACAGCTTCTATTCAGATAGTTAATAAAGGTGCAGAGCATTTTTATGAAATTCTTATAGAAACCCTCAAAGAAATAGGCATAAGCTATATCTATTTAAAAACTAAAGAAAATAGCCGAAGACTTGAAAAAATTGATTTGCCGGAAGGTTGGATTATTCCAAGAGAAGAAGAGGACATTTTGGTAGAAGAAAACGGGATAAAGTTTTCTATCAACATAGAAAAAGGGCAAAAAACAGGCTTTTTCATAGACCAAAGAGATAATCGGCAGTTGCTCAAACAATACGCTACAGGAAAAAAAATTCTCAATACTTTCGCTTATACAGGTGGTTTTAGTGTTTATGCAGTGGCTGCTGGAGCTACGGAAGTAGTATCAGTAGATATAGCCAAAGATGCCTGCCAAGAAGCTGAAAAAAATATGCTATTAAACTTCCCTGACTACAAGGAGCATCAAATAGTTATGCAAGATTGTTTCAACTACCTCAAAGATATTCCTGAAAATTATTATGATATTATTGTTTTAGATCCTCCCGCTTTTGCAAAAACTGCCCAAAATGTACCTAATGCGAGTAGAGGCTACAAGGAAATCAATATGAAAGCCCTTAAAAAAATAAAAAGTGGTGGCTTACTCTTTACATTTTCTTGCTCAGGAAGTATAGATAGAGATTTATTTAGAAAGATTGTTTTTGGGGCAGCTGCTGATGTTGGCAGAAATGTTCGTATTATTCACCAACTCACTCAACCCATAGACCATCCCATCAATATTTATCA
>JANRLU010000038.1:0-4049 GCA_033762275.1 Thermonemataceae bacterium
CAGAATATACTTTTATGTCCTTTGATTTTATTAAAGGAAATGTTGCCAATGTAGAAATTTACGATGCTCAGGGCAGACTTATTAAATATTTAGCTCGTAATCAGACACTCGCCAATGAAGGTTCGCTTATTTGGGACGGAAGCAACGAAAATGGTAGTCGGGTACGAAGAGGTTACTACCTCATTCGCTTTGAAATATTTGATTTAAGTGGAAAAAAGGAAATATTTAAAGAAAGTGTCGCTGTTACTTTTGATTTTTAGATTTCCTCTAAATGCTTTGTGCTCTATGTATTATATTTTGTTTCATATTTCTACATCTTATCTCCCAAAAAATCAACCAATATATCTAAAATGAATGACACTATCATTGCTTTGGCTACGCCACAAGGCAACGGAGCGATTGCTCTTATTAGGCTTTCAGGAAAAGAATCTATTACATTAGTAGAGCAAGTTTTTTATGGAAAAAAGCTGAGCCAAGCCAACACACATAGTGTTCATTTTGGTACGATACGTAAAAATGAACAAGAAATCCTCGATGAAGTTTTAGTAACTATTTTCAGAGAGCCTCATTCTTTTACCAAAGAAAATAGTATAGAAATTGCCTGCCACGGCTCTATGTATATCGTGGAGCAAATTTTACAGCTTTTACTACAAAAAGGAGCAAGACTTGCCAAACCTGGTGAGTTTAGCCAAAGAGCTTTCTTAAATGGTCGCTTCGATTTAGCACAAGCTGAGGCGATTGCTGACCTCATCAATGCTGAAACAGAAGCTGCTCACCAGATAGCCATTCGTCAGATGCGTGGCTCTTTCTCCTCCGAACTCAGAGAACTTCGCTCCCGTTTGCTGCATTTCGTTTCTTTATTGGAGTTGGAACTTGATTTTGGCGAGGAAGACGTAGAATTTGCAGATAGAAAACAGCTTTTAGAGCTTATTGAAGGCATTAGAAAGCATATCCAAGGACTTATTAGTTCTTTTCGTTTGGGGAACGTGATTAAAAAAGGGGTTCCTGTTGCGATTGTGGGCAAACCCAATGCAGGAAAATCCACTTTGCTTAATGCCCTTTTAGGCGAAAATAAAGCGATTGTTTCCCCTATTGCAGGAACTACACGTGATGTAATTGAGGATACCTTGAACATCAAAGGAATAACTTTTCGTTTTATGGATACAGCGGGCTTGCGAGAAACTGATGATTTAATAGAAAAAATTGGGGTAGAAAAAGCCTTAGAAAAAATGCAAGAAGCCGCTATCATTTTATATATGTGCAATGGCGGTGAAACCTTTGATAATGAGCAAGAAAGCCCTTATGAAGCAGATAAAAAAGCCCAAATTTATCAGGAGCAATTTCCCCATGCCAAAGTAGTATTGGTAGCCAACAAAATAGACCTACGTTTTGACGCTATTCTTTGGGGGGGCAAAACAGCCTTGGTAGCTATTTCTGCCAAGGAGAAAACTAATTTAGAAGAACTCAAAGAAAGTTTGTACCAATGGGCTACCAAAGGACAAGACTTACAAAATTCGGGAAGTATCATTAGTAATACTCGCCATTTGGAAGCACTACAAAAAACTACGAGAGCCCTTGAGAACGCCAAAAATAATTTGGTGGCAGGTCTTTCGCAGGAGTTTGTAGCCATGGATATACGCGAAGCCATTGCCCACTTAGCCGCTATCACCGGCGATATCAGCACCGAAGATATTTTAGGAAATATTTTTAGTACTTTCTGTATTGGAAAGTAACCCCACAAAACAAACAAATATCAACGAAATAAAAAACCACTTAAAGCCCTGATTTTAGGGCTTTTTTGCTCCGGCTATTATAAGAATATTTATACGTTTTTATTAAAATTGTGCAATTTTTGAAAAAAGTTTGAAAAAAGTTTGAAAAAAGTTTGAAAAAAGTTTGAAAAAAGTTTGAAAAAAGTTTGAAAAAAGTAATCATTTGTAATTTATTTGCATTAAGAAATTTTTTGAGCTCAAAATTTCGAGTTTTATTTTCAAAACATAAAAAATAATCAAAATGAAAAAAATATTTGTTATGCTGGCTCTTTCTGTTTTGAGCCTCAATTCATTCGCAAAAAGCAAAGAGATTTCCGTAATAGAAAATCCTATATTGAAAGGAGCTAAGGAAAGCGTACTATCTATTAAAAAAGATAACAATGTAAAGAAGGTTACCCTTACAGGCACAGTTTGTGTAGTGTTAGGAAATGTTGAAGTATGTAGTACTATTACTGTAACCTTAAACGTACCAGGTCCAGACGTAATTGTAGATTTAGGTTCATACACTTACAATCCTTAGTTGGTAACCTTTATTAGAAATAGGGGGGCGAGTTCCCTCCTATTCTTAATCATTATTATATCAATTAATATTATGAAAAAAATAATTATTTTTTTATTACTCAGTTCTCCACTGATGGCTCAAAATACCTTAAAGGTAGAATATGAGCAAACTTATTTCAATAATAGCAGCAATGCTGAAAAAAAACCAGCTATTTTATATGTGAAGTCTTCTGAAAGTGTGTATGTGCTTAATCCACAAATCAAAGGCATTATTGAAAATGAAAAGAAAGTTGACTTTATAGTAAAATCTTTTTCCCTAAAAGAAAAAAAGAAAAGCACGAAATTACATAAACTAAAGAAAGAAAAAGTATACTTAGATGAGTTTTTTCAGGACGATTACCATTATTATATAAAAGATACTTGGATAGATTTTAAGTGGGAAATAACAAAAGAGACAAAAAAAATAGGAAACTACACTTGCACCAAAGCCATCAGTAAGAATCATAGAGGAAGAGTTTGGGAGGCATGGTTTACTACAGAAATTTCTGTAGGTGATGGACCTTGGAAGTTGCAAGGTCTCCCAGGTTTAATCTTATTTGCTCAAGACAATTCAGGGGGCTTTTCATTTATAGCAAAAAAAATAGAAAAGAATACGAAAGATGATACAAATAATCTCTTTAAAGTAGAAACACTACCCCGTAAAACGCCACAAGAAAGCTATCAAGTTAGTTTAGAGATAGTACGAAAGTTTAATGAAAAATTAGCAGAGGCTGGCTTTGAATTAAAAAACACATCGGTGAGTCCTGGCATAGAAGTTTTTTAGATAATTCATAAAAAACTTCTATATTTTGGTATTTAAAACCTATTAAAACAAATGAAAATATACAATCTTGCATTTTTTATATTCTTTTTTATTTATCAACATAATTTACTCGCTCAAAAAACGGTAGTTAAAGGTGTTGTTAAAGAAGATAGTACCTTCACCCCTATCAGCTTCGCCAATGTGATTATCTATAAATCTAAAGAAAAGCAAATAGTATCATTTCAAGAAACAGACTCTTTAGGTAAATATAACATTGATTTTCAAGCAGATAGTCTTACAACTTACGATATATCTGTGATGAGCATAGGACATAAAAGTGTAAGAAAACCCATAAATAATTTAGAGGGCAATAGAAGTTATCGGGAAGACTTTTTACTAAAACCCGATAACGAAATAGAAAGCATAGAAATAAAAGCTGATATCCCAATAAAAAAAAATGGCGATACTATCACTTATAAGGCTTCATCTTTCCAAAATGGTTCAGAAAAAACATTAGGTGATTTACTTCAAAAAATGCCTGGGTTAGACGTGCAAGACGATGGCAACATTTATTTTAACAATAAAAAAATAGATAAACTTCTCATAGAAGGTAGTAACTTATTTGGTGGAAACTATAGTATTGGAACAAAAAATATACCCTCTAATCTTATTGGAAATTTAGAAATAATAGAAAATTATCAAGAGAATTCCCCCACCAACTTCGTAAAAGATGGGAAAGAAACAGTTTTAAATATTAAACTAAAAAAAGGTATAAAAACAAAATTTTTTGGTGATGTTTCTACTTCTTATGGATTAAAAAATTTCCGTGAATGGCAAAGTAATATTTTTAGCTTAGCTAAAAATACAAAATTATACTTTATAACGCACCACAATAACATTGGCTTTGAACCTATTCAAATAAGTGCTCAGGACATCATAAATAATATTCCACAAGGGAACAAAGTCAAAGAAGT
>JANRLU010000039.1:0-10685 GCA_033762275.1 Thermonemataceae bacterium
AAAATATTCCATAAAAACACGATAAATTATGTTCTCTTTTTTCGGAAAAAAAACGCCACAGATACTCACCAAAACGGAAGACAGCGTTTGGATAAGTACTAATGCTCGCTTTACAGGTTTATTGCAAGAAGCCCAAATACAAAGTAAACTAAAAAATACTTGGGTAATATATTTTTTTGAACGCACCCAACACCAACTCAAAGAAGTATTCAAATTAGCTCAAGAACCCTACATCTTTGTAGAAAGCAAAGAACAAGCGCAAAAAAACAAACAGATTCTTGTTTTTTCTGCTGATAAATTCCAAGAAATTTATGAAACTCTCAAAATTATTTTTGCAAAAGAAGATATTTTCATAATTTTTGCTGAGCACTACCCTCTCAATGTTGTAGAAGAAAATATCGCTATAAAAACCGCTGAAATCACTTTAAAAGCTAAAATATCAGCCCATACAGATTTTGAGTCTATGTTATTGAAAAAATTTGGCGGAGCAAGGCTCTTAGAACTTCTCAAAAAAATAGGTATCAAAGAGTCTGAAAGTATTTCTCATCCTTTGGTAAGCAAATCTATAAAAGAAGCGAAAAAGAAGCTAAGCGAGAAAGTGAAAAATGAGCAAAAAGGAGTTTCTGAAGAAGACTGGTTCTTGAAAAATAACATTGAATAAGTTTTATATAAAACATTAAAATTATAGCCTCAGCTATTTTGAGGCTATAATTTTAATCTTCTATCTTTGTCCATTTGTTTGATTTCCCTGTAAGTGCATTATAGATATTTATGATTGAGCTTCCGTTTTCTTGTTTTACAGTAACATAAGACTCTACTTTGGAATTATCAGAAGCCGCATACACAACATACTTGTTGTAATCATAATTATTTTGCCATTTTGCAAAAAACCAAGTCTTTGTAGTAGTATTTTGGTATTTAAAACCTTCTTGTGTATCAACAATGAAGAAAATATTACCTGAATCAGATTTCCACTTGCCAGCAACATGTATCTGAGCAAAAGTAACTTGTGCTTGCAAAAACAATACAAAAGCGAAGAAAAAGGCGAAAAACAGTTTGTTTTTTTTCATATAATTATGGATTAAAGTCGAATGTAAGGTAGTTATATTTTTTATTCCAACAAAATTAAAATAGAAAAATCTACTTTAATTTTATTCAAAAGTTCGCACATTTTACCTATTTTTACACAAAAGAGATTTTTAAGCCAAAATGAGCCAAATAAGTAAAAATATTCGTTACCTCAGACGTCTACACGACTACACACAAGAAGAATTTTCGGAACTTTTAGGTATCAAAAGGTCTTCTCTGGGAGCATACGAAGAAGGCAGAGCTACACCAAACTTTACAATTTTGATGCAATTAGGGAAAATATTTGGTGTAAGTTTAGAGCAAATTGTTTCTGGAGACCTGACACAAGTACTCACTGCCCCAGTGGAAAAAGCATTATTTTTGGTAGCTCAAGAGCAAAATGGAAAAACAAGTAAGCCCTTAGAAACCAGCAATTTAGAATCTGATTTATTGGAAGAAAATTTTTCAGAAAAAAACACTGACATAGAAAGTAAAAACGATTGGCGAGCTTTAGAAAAAGAGAAGATAAAACCCGAAGAACAAAATTTTAGAAGAAAAGAGAAGCACCAAGAAGTAAACGAAGAAAATTTGTACCCCACTATCGAAGAAGGTTTGTTTTCAGTGGATAGTCATTCAGAAAGCACGAATGCCGTTGAGAAAGGAGATATTCCTTTTGTAAAGCAAAGTAATTTACTGAATTATTTGGCGAATTACAACGAAAAAAAGTTTGTAGAACAACTTCCCAAATTAAAAATTAGTTTGTTGCCAAACCATAAAGAGTACAGAGCCTTTGAAATGGATAAAAACTTTCCAATGGATAAATCAATCTCAGTGGGAGCTTATGTAAAAAATTGGTATCAACTTCAAAATAATGAAGTCTATTTGTTACTTACACAAAAGCAAGGCTTGGTGTACGGAAAAGTACAAAATAAGCTAAGAAACGAGGGCTATCTTTTAGTTACGACTTTTGATATAGAGCATAAAGTTTTTTTGAGAGAAGTTTTTGAGGTTTGGCATTTTGAACTTTTTATAAGTGCTGGTACTTGGGAAAAACTTTAAAACTTATGCGTTTTTGGGAACAAAAAGTTTTATTTTACAGAAATTTAGGCTTTTTGGAGCAATACGCAGACTATTCTTTTGAAGAGCTTTGTGTCTTCGTCAAAATTCAGTCAGAAAATAGTTATTGGGGTGATATAGATGAAAATACAGAAGACACAGACAAAATTATTCTTTCTTTAGATAAACAAAAAGTATGGTTTATTGAAGATTACACAAGATTTGGAGGTGATTTTCAGGATAGAGCCCGTATGTATGAGAAATGTATAGAGCATTTATCCCTCATTTCTGACTATTATTTTTCACCTGAGAATCTATCTGTAAAGCAAAAAGGGTTTTGTAGTGGGCGTTCTGAACGTTGGGAGATTTGCTTTACGTACAAAAACCAGCTAAAAACATTGCTATTCTGTGGAGATTCTGATGTTTTATCGCTTCATTGGCTTTCTGAACTTAACAATTTTTTGGAAGGTTCAGATAAAAATTTTATTCATACAAGTTTATCCGAAGATAGTTTTATTTTGGTCTTTTTCTTATCAAAAACTCAAATAGAGCAACTAACAGATTTTATAGATTTTGAAAAAATAGAAGAAAATATCTATGTTTCAGACATTGCAGATTTCTATTTTGAGCAAGAATTGTATGAGGAGGCAATTACGCATTACGAAAAAGTAATACGTAAAAAAAATGACTACTGGTTTGCTTATAGCCAATTGGCTACTTGTTATACTTATCTACAAAAGTACGAAAAGGTAAAAAAAACCTATCAGGAAGCCATTGAGATGCTTTCTCTACACCCCAATAGCAGAAATGAAATAGAAAGTTGGTATCTTAATTTTTTTGAAAATCAAATTAAAAACATCAATATTTAATCACCAACCATTACAAAAGCACCCCAATAATAAGGTTGCGGGTATTTTGCTCTTATTTCTTTTTGAGCCGTCTGCATTGCTTGCCTTTTGCTTTCGCCTTTTAATAAATTATTGTAAAAACTTGTCATTAAAATTTGTGTCGCTGTATCATCTACTTTCCATAGACTTGTAACCACCGATTTGGCTCCAGCTACTTGGAAAGCTCTCTGTAAGCCAAAAACACCTTCACCATTTTTTAGCTCGCCTGTAGCCGTTTCGCAAGCCGAAAGAATTACCAAAGAGGTTTCGTTGAGGTCTAAAGTTTGAGCTTCGTAAGCCGTCAAAATTCCATCTTCGTTACCTTTACGCTCTTTATTAAGCGTCTTTTGAGAGCCCGCCAATAGCAAACCCGAACGCATCAATACATTTCCTTGTTTTTTTTCTTTCTGACCTTCTTCTTCATCATTATTTTCTACATCACTCATAAAATAGCCATGTGTAGCAATATGCAAAATAGAAGGGTTATTGATGTTTTTAATGGTGCTTTCACTGGCTTGGGTATCTGTGAGCTTTTCTATCTCAAAATTTTTAACTTTTAAAATATTTTCAATATTTTCTACTTCTTTTTTGGTACCAGGCAAGGAGGAAATAACCCCCTGATAGTTCATCTCCTCAAAACTTACACTACTTGTGTCTTTATACGTATTTGTAATAGTATTATCGGTATCATCTTGCTCAAAATTGGGGCTGCCCACCAAAAAAGCAGATGAAAGTGGTTTAGTTTTATCATCACTTTTGATTTCTATAATATCACGCGTACTTGTAAGCAGGTGTAAATCTATTTCATCAGCCACGTATTTTTTACTTTGAGGCTCTTGCAATGTGGCAGGGTTGATAAGATAATAAATTCCATCGCTAGCAAAATATATTTTTTTGGCGTTATGTACCTTTATTTTATCATCAATCGTTTTCCATAAGTTCTGATAAGATTTCACGTCAGTTTTGCGACTTCTAATCATATTTCTATAATAAGCCAAATATTCTTTTTCTAAGTTATTGCTGCTGGGCAAAAGTATCAATTCTGGTACAGCAGTATTTTTACTTACTAAGAAAATTGCATAATAAACGCTATCAGTATATTTATATTCATATTTATTGAAGCGAACAAGCTCTAAAGCTATTTCCCCTTCCGCTAAAGCATTTTTTATATCTTCAAAGGTAATAGGTTTCTTTTGGAGGGCATCAGAAAAAGAAGCAGACTTCAGAGAAAGCGTTTTTTCCAAACTTTCTATTTCTGTTTCCAATTTTTTGATGCTGTCAGCCGAAACTTCATTATCTCCTCCTTGCATCGTGATTTGTGCTAATTCATTTTTAAGAGCCTGCCAATCCTGATAAGTCTTGATAAGTTCTTCATTTTTGCTCGCTAAAATTGTTTTCCGCAAGCGATTTTGCTCCGAAAGCATCAAACCCTTGATTACCAACTGGTTATTATAGGCTTCCGTGATAATCGCTGGATTAGCATCTTTACGCAAAAGCATAAAAGAGTTGAATTTATTGAATGTATTACTAAAAGTTTTGAAATAAATTTCCTTTTCTTTTTCAGAAAGTGTAGCAAAATTTCTGAAAATCTGGTTGATATAGATATGATTTACTTGTATATACAAAGGCTCTGCCTTTACATAATCTTTATTAAGGTAATAAATTTGAGCTATATTAAGCAAGGCTTTGGCATACTCTACGTGTTGCTCTCCCAATACTTCTTTTCTTATATCGGCTACTTCTTGAAGCATCTCTAAAGCTTTATCATATTTCCCTTTTTGGCGGTATAAAATTGCTAAATTACTCAAGGCTTTGGCATAAGCAGGGTGTTTTTTCCCAAGATTAGTTCTCAAAACTTTAATAGCTTCTTTGTAGAGAGGTTCAGCTTTATCAAACTCTCCTTTGTTGTTGTATAGATTTGCTAAGCTATTCAAAGAATTTCCAAACAAATTAGCATCAGAAGGGTTAGCTCGGCAAATCTCCACCACTTCTTTATACATGGCTTCTACTTTATCATATTTCCCTTTTTGGTTGTACAACACAGCCAGATTATACAAAGCTAAAGCATATTTAGGGTGCTTATCGCCTAATACTTCTTTATTGATTTTCAAGGATTCCTCAAATAAAGGTTCAGCTTTATCAAAGTTCCCTTGCATACGATACAAAGAAGCTAAATTATTGACAATCAAAGCATATTGAGGATTATTTTTTCCTTGTGTTTGAAGAATTCCAAGAGCCTCCACATACAAGGGTTCTGCTTTACCATATTCGTTTTTATTGTAATGTATTTTTGCCAAGTCGCAAAGGGCAAGAGCATAGTCGGGATGCTTATCACCCATATTTGTTTTGATAATATCACGAGACTCCGCATAATATTGCTCAGCTTTAGCATATTTAGCCTGACTAAAATACAAATCGGCTAAGTTCTTGACGGTAACCGCATAAGCATTACTTCTATTGCCTAAAGTAGTTTTGTAGATAGTAAGAGCTTCTTCGTAAGTAAGTTGAGCTTTCTCGGCTTTGCCAGCAACTTTATACATCAAAGCAAGATTATTGAGTGTGTTGGCATAATCAGGGTGTTTATCGCCTACATTTTTCTTTCTTATTTTCAGTGTTTGTTGAAAGAAATCCTCAGCAAGTGTAAATTGACCTTCATTTTGATAAAATTTTGCCATATTTTCTAAAGCATTGGCATAAGCTGGATTTTTTTCACCCAAATTATCCCTTTGTAAGCCCAAAAGTTCCAAATATAATTCTTCTGCTTTTTTCCGATTCCCACTTTTTTCTGCTAATTGAGCGAGATTCTCTAAAGAAGCAGCGTAGGCAGGGTTTTTCGTACCGAGAATTTCTTTATTGATAGCCAAAGATTTGCTATACAAAGCTTCGGCATCTTTATATTTGCCTTGTTGTTGGTAGAGTAAGCCCAAATTTTCCATTGTTACAACACAAAACTCACTTTTTTCGCCTAAAGAAACTCTATAGGCTTCAATAGCTTCTTTATAGCTAGCTTCGGCTTGCGGGTAATCTCGCGATTCATCATAGGCTAAAGCCAAATTATTGAGCACAATAGCATAATTTTTGTGAGTTTTTCCGTATTTTTTTTCTACAGCTTGCTTTGCCTCCAAAAATGTTTTGATAGCTTCTGGATATTTGCCCGCTTTACGAAGCTCACTGCCTTGCTTGTTGAGTTCGTCCCATTTTTGAGCAAAAGACAAAAATCCTGTAAAAATACAAAATATAATAAGGCTTATTTTTTTCATAGAAAATTGAAGTTTAAGATTTTACTACTAACAAAGGTGCGAAAAAAAATGCGATTAGCAAAATTTTGAAAAGCAAAAAGATTTTCAAATTCAATGCCTTTTTATACCTTTGCTTCCATAAAACCTAAGACAACACAATGGAATGGAATAGACTCAATTATAGTAACGCAGAGCTTTTAGAATTATACAAAGCCTTGCTCAAACCTCGTATGATAGAGGAGAAAATGTTGATTTTACTGCGTCAGGGGCGTATCAGTAAGTGGTTTTCGGGTATTGGGCAAGAAGCAATTGCTGTAGGCTCTACAATGGCTTTGGAAGCAGACGAAATAATTTTTCCTTTACATAGAAATTTAGGCGTTTTTACTACTCGTAAGATGCCTTTAGCTCGCTTATTTGCCCAATGGCAAGGTAAAGAAAGTGGTTATACAAAAGGAAGAGACCGTTCTTTTCATTTTGGAACGATGGAACATCACATTGTAGGAATGATTTCGCATTTAGGTCCTCAAATGTCGGTGGCTGATGGTGTCGCTTTAGCTCATAAGCTCTCTGGTGAAAATAAAGTTAGTTTGGCTTATACAGGCGATGGGGCTACCAGCGAAGGGGAGTTCCACGAAGCTATCAATGTAGCTGCCGTTTGGGATTTGCCTATTATCTTCTTGATAGAAAATAATGGATATGGTTTATCCACGCCCACCAACGAGCAATATCGCTGTGAGGCTCTGGTGGATAAAGCCTTAGGCTATGGCATAGAAGGTTATCAAGTTGATGGAAACAATATTATAGCAGTATATGATTTAATCAGTAAAATAACAAAAGAAATAAGAAATAATCCACGTCCTGTACTTGTAGAGGCTCTCACCTTCCGAATGAGAGGACACGAGGAGGCATCTGGCACGAAATACGTTCCTCAAGAACTGATGGATATGTGGGCACAAAAAGATCCTATTGCTAATTATGAAAACTTCTTACTTGAAGAAGGCGTGCTCACACAAGATTTAATTCTTGACCTCAAAGTAAGCTACAAAAGAGAAATAGAAGAAGCATTAGAAATAGCTTTCGCAGAGCAAGCTCCTCAAGTTGATAGACAAAGAGAGTTAGCTGATGTATATTTCCCCTTCCAACAAAATCCGCAAGAAGCAAAAAACTCGAGCAAAACGAGCAAAAGATTTATAGATGCTATTGCTGACGGTCTTCGCCAATCTATGCAAAAGTACCCACAGCTAATCCTAATGGGACAAGATATAGCCGAGTACGGGGGAGCTTTCAAGATTACAGAAGGTTTTGTAAAAGAATTTGGTAAAGATAGGGTTCGTAATACACCTCTCTGTGAATCTGCTATTGTAGGAACGGCTATGGGGCTTTCCTTGAAAGGCTACAAAAGTATGGTAGAAATGCAATTTGCAGACTTTGTGAGTTGTGCTTTCAATCAAATTATCAATTATTTGGCAAAAGTACATTACAGATGGGGAGCAAACGCAGATGTTGTTATCAGAATGCCAACAGGAGCTAATACCTCAGCAGGACCTTTCCACTCACAATCCAATGAGGCTTGGTTTTTTCATACACCTGGATTAAAAATTGTTTACCCTTCTTCGCCTTATGATGCAAAAGGCTTGCTGAATGCAGCCATAGAAGACCCTAACCCTGTGATGTTTTTTGAGCATAAATATTTATATCGCTCTATTACAGAAGAAATTCCAGATGAATACTACACTTGCCCTATCGGAAAAGCTCGCTTAGTAACCGAAGGTGAAGATATAACAATCGTAACCTATGGTTTGGCGGTTCATTGGGCTAAGCAATATATTGAGGAACTGAATGTTTCCGCTGATTTGATTGATTTAAGAACCTTGCTTCCTTGGGATACCGAAACAGTAGCCCTATCTGTGAAAAAAACGGGAAAAGTGCTGATAGTCCATGAAGATACACTTACAGGTGGTATTGGAGCAGAAATAGCCGCTTGGATAACGGAAAATTTATTTAAGTATTTAGATGCTCCCGTAATGAGAGAGGGTAGTTTGGATACGCCTGTACCTTTTGTGCGTAGTTTGGAACAAGATTTTTTGCCTATACAAAGAATTAAAGAAAAAATAATCACTTTACTAAACTATTAGGCATATCCCAAAATCTTGTACACTACATAACCTAGTACCTCGTGAGAAAGTACATACCAATAATACAATGATTTCTCATTAGGTATAAGCCAATAAGTAGGCATCAAAGAGCGGTTTTGGCTGTAAAAGTCCACAGAAAAAGCATCTGTTTGTATGCCTGCTTGCTGGAAACAGCCTTTTGCTCTTCTCAAATGAAATGCCGAAGTAATGAGTACATACGATTGTTTGGGAAAGTTTTTTTGTAGAATTTCGGCTGAGAATTTGGCATTCTCTCGGGTGTTCAATGATTTTGTTTCCAGAATAATATCCCGCTCGGCTACGCCTGCCCAAAGCAGTATTCTCCTGATTTCCTGAGCCTCTGGAATATCTGTGGAAAGATAATGCCCGCCCGAGATAAGTATTTTTTTGATTTTTCCCATTTTGTAAAGCATCAAGGTATGTGTAAGTCGGTCTCCACCTTTATTGAGATAAAGCCTATCAGCAGGTTTTTTCTGAGCATTGGAAATCCCTGTAAGTAAAATTCCAACATCATAATTGGGCAAATTTGCTACTTTAGTTGGTGGAACTTCCCAAAGTAAAAGAGCTTCATTTATAAATAAAGGATTGCTAAAAAAAAGTAAAAAACCAAAGCCCAAACGCCTGAATAAGCTTTTTTTTGCAGGCGATTTCAGCCATAAACTCAAGCCAAAGCTTAATAAAATCCAAGTCAGTGGCATTAAGAGGTAAAACAGTGTTTTAGAAAGAATAAAGAACATAGATTTATTTAATTTTTTCCCAATAAGCGTCTTTTCTCTGATACAAAGCAGCCAAAGCTGGTATTTTTTGCATTATGTTTTCTATTACATTTCTATTCCCCACAATCATATCAGGGCTTTCTTTGGTTATTTTCTCATAAATAAAAATTTGTACCTCATAATAATCTATATTTTCAAGATAGTATTTGGAAAGTTGCCAATCAAAAAATGGACTTATCGCCTGATTATGAGCGTACCACTCCCATTTCTCACCCAAAATCCATATTTTTTTGTTGCGGATATTGGGATAAGTAATTTTGTTGGGGGGGCTGAGATAGGTAAAAAATTCTTTGGGGTACACCTTGAAAAAGAAGGCATTTCCCACAAAAGTTGTTATGAAAGCAAATACAACAAACACACTATTACGAAGCCATCTTTTTTTGAAAAGGAGGAAAAAATGAGCCACAAAAAAACTCATTATACTCCAAATAACCGCAGAACTGAAAATTCCTAAAGATTTATCAAAAACGAAAGCCAGCAAGCCAAAAAGCAAAGCAAAAATAAGGGCTTGCTGGCAACGTACTTGGTAATTGATGAAAGCAGCACTCTGCAACAAAGCCAAAATACCCAAAATAGTAAGAAAAGCAGGAAAAGCAAGCAAGAGTAAAAAATTGAGAATATCAAGAAGAGCGAATTGTGTAGTGCTAAAATAACCCAAAACGAAGTATTGAACGAAGGTCTGAAAAGCATTTTTGAAGTAAAAAATAAGCCCCAACAATACAAAAGGTAAAATAGCCCCCAGCAATAATAAAACGTATCCCTTTAGTTTTGTGGCTGATAAAAGCAAAAATATGAGTACAAAAGCTACTAAAAACAAAACCGAAGGTAAATGAAACATCGAAGCTACCCCCACAAGCAAACCTATTTCAAAAGATTTTTCCCTGCTATCTTGGTCGTTGATGTGTAACAACAAGTTCCCCAGGGCTCCTATCAAGAAGCTGTTTGCTAATAAAATAGGGCTTAAAGAGTAACTATCAATCCATACAGAAGCCAAAAGTAGATAAATAATAATTGGTACTTGATTACGCTCCTGATACATTTTGGTTTTTATTAGCCAATAATTCCATTGTAAAGCCTGAATAAAAACTAAAAGAGCACTTAATGCCCAATAAACTTCGTTTGTTTTGCCAAAAAGCATGTATAAAAAAGCGTATACTAAGGCGGAAAGGGGAGCCGTATTATCCCAAATGTCTACGTATAACCATTTACCCTGATTTATTTGTTCTGCCAAAGCCAAGAATTTTATTTCCCAAATCTGGAGTTCTGAGGCTTGCAAAAACATAAAAAGTCTCAGCGAAAAAAACAAAACCCCAAGAACAATCAATCCAAAAATAGTATTGCTACGAAAAAAATTAATCACACAAAATCAATTTGTTTGTTTGAGAATATTGAGTAAATATTGCCCATAGCCGCTTTTGGTGAGTGGTTGAGCTATCTTTTGTAGTTGTTCGGCATCAATAAAGCCACTTCTAAAAGCTATTTCTTCTATACAGCCAATTTTGAGCC
>JANRLU010000040.1:0-6001 GCA_033762275.1 Thermonemataceae bacterium
AAGTTTTATAAAGGATAAAGTCAAAGATAAGGCAGATATTTTTAAAAAAAATGCCTTACATAGTATTTTTTCTGATACAGATTTTCAGGCTCTTAGCCCTTGGCTCAACAAGCAAATAAAAAACTATTTAGAAAGGGAAGATTTGACAAATAACTTACAAAACAATATTTTTCAACTTTTTGAGCAAAAAATCAAAGATAAAAATCTATGGGACTTGCTTAGTTCATCACAGAAAGAGGATATAGCCCATTTTATTTTGCAAGAGAGTCAAAAACTAAGCCCCAAAGTATGGCAAAATTATGCTTATCAGCCTTTAGGCTATTTGATAGATTTTAAGCGTACCCAAAAATTAGAGAACTTAACTGCTGATTTTCTACAAAAAAAGCTAATTGATGAGTTGGAAAATCTGCTTTCGGGACGAATAGAGGCGATTGTAAAGAGAAATTTATCAAGTTTGCCTCCTGAGCGTATACGTGATATGGTAGAAAATTTTATGGGTAAGGAGTTAGCTCCTATCAATGCTTTAGGGGCTTTGCTTGGAGCTTTGGTAGGAGGAGCTTTGCTTACTATGCCAACTATGGAAAATCCATACATAGGTACTGCTATCAATGGTTTGACTTACGGGGTAACGGGGTATGCGACTAATTGGCTTGCTCTTAAAATGATTTTTAGACCTTACCAACAAAAAAAATTAGGGAAAATGCCCTTACCTTTTACACCAGGCATTATTACCAAAAATAAAAAGCGTTTTGCTCAGAATATGGGTAAGTTTGTTGGAGAAAAATTATTGCAAAGTGATAGCATAGTCCAACAATTTTATAGTAATAAAAATACCTTAGGTTTGCAAATATTTGATTTTGTCAGTAGAGACAATTATTATTTTTTGCAGGAAAATATATTGAATCAAGAAGTAAAAATAAAGCATTTTTTAGAAAAAGAGTTAGATAGTTATTGGGCACGAGAGCAACACAATTTGCACCATTTCACAGAAAAAAAACTCAGAGAAATCCTATATAAAAACTTGGCAAGTGTAGATACCCAAAATATAGAAAGACGTATTGCCGATTATTTATTTTCTGATAAAATTAGTCATTTAATAGAGCAAAATATTGTAAATCAGGTATTTGCAAAGCAAGAATTAAAACATCTTGCGGATATTTTACCAGAGAGTTTGTGGGTAAAATTACCTACCACGTTGCACAACTTTTTGTATAAAGAAACTCAAAAACTCTTTGAGAGCCATCAACAAGGTAAAGTCTTATTAAAACAGCTAAGCTCTTGGGCAGAAAAAAAATATAATGAACTGAAAGAAAAGCCTGTACGAGAAATTATAGGAAATGAAAAAGCTGATAAATTACTACAAAACTTTGTGGAGTGGGCTTATCAGCAACTACTTGTATATGAGGATAAAATTCTTATTGGGATTAGGGGGCGTTTGGAAAAAGAAATAGCTCCAGATAAAAAAATCGCTCAACTTTTGGGTGGAAAATTACTAAATTTTCTACAAAAAAATGCTCTTTCTTTGATTGATGGGCTTCTGGAAAAGGGTATCATGTGGCTTGAGAATAATAAACAGAATTTAGCTGAGGAAGTCTACGAAAAAGCTTATCAAGAAAACAAAGCTGCTTTTATCTATAAAAAAACTATCAAAGAAACCGTTTTAGAATTAGCAACCTATGGCATTCCTGATTTTTTTAAGTCGCAAATTCCTGAATTACAGTATATTATATCTGAAAAAATACAAAAAATCGGAGAGTTACGGGTAGGTTTGTTAGGTACAGAAATAAATGATAACAACTTAAATGAATGGTTACATAATTTTCTTAGAAAGCAAGCCGTTCGGCAAAGCCTGCAAGGAGTTACAGAGGTATTTTTAGAGCATAGTATTCTTGCTAAACAATTACGGGATTTTTCTGATGATAATTTGCTGAAAATAAATAATTTGGAGCAGATATTAAGTAATGAAATAAAATTGTTTTATCGCCAGCTACAAGAGATTTTATCAGATAAAAACCACTTTATATTTACTTATTTGAGTGATTTTTTTGCAAAGCAACTCTATATTTTTGCTACCAATTACCAACAAGATTGGATACACACAGATACAAAAGAAATTTTGAAGAAAATTAGTAATTATATAGGGCAAAATGCTGTATTTCAGGAGCAAATACAGAAAAAATTGCAAGAAACTTTTTATATTTTTAAGCAACAAAAGATACAAGATTTTCTCTCGGAAGAAAATTTACTTACCTTCAACAAAAAATTACAAACCATTTTATTGAGTTCTACTTTCCGAAATACTTTACAGAAAGTTTTTTCAGATATATTTGATTCACTTGTGCCTAATCTGCTTGGCTCTTTGGCAGTAGAAACAAAAGAGGTTATCACAAAAGAAATTATTGATACAATGCTTGCTACTTTGGAAAATAATTTGGCTAAGATATTGCAGTCCATTGATTTGAAAAGAGTGGTGGTAGAAGAAATAGAGGCTATGCACCCCAAAGAAATAGAGGAACTTTTTAATAGCTTTGCGGGTATGTATTTTAAGCAACTCATCAATTATGGTTTTGGTTTCGGTATTATTTTTGGGTTGGGGATAGATGCCCTATTTATGGGTATAAAGGAGGTATTTTTGAGTAAATGATCAAATACTTAGGCGGGTTGCAATGTTAATAAAAACAAAAGATCCGTATTAAACAAAGCGGATAAGGTGGTATATTAAAAAGTTATTTTTCACTTGAAAGCAAAATAATTTGGAACATAGATGATACATATTAGGCTGATAAGCACAGATTTTTATTTGTGAAAATTCGTTTAATCTGAAAAATATATTTTTTTAAATAATAAAAAAGATGTGTACACTTTAAGAGTCTAAAATAAAAAAGCCTCTGTTACAGAGACTTTTTTATTTTAGGAGTTTGCGTATTCCTCAATTGGGATACAGCTACACACCAAGTTTCTATCACCATAAGCACTATCAATACGACTTACCGTGGGCCAAAACTTCGCTTTTTTGAGATAAGGCAAAGGAAACACTGCTTTTTCGCGGGTATAAGGCAAAGTCCAATCTTCTGCTAAGGCTACTTGTGCTGTGTGAGGAGCATTTTTGAGTACGTTATTCTTAGCGTCAAATTTTGCCTCCTTTATCTCCCTGATTTCGTTTCTTATTTCAATCATTGCATCACAGAATAAGTCTAAAGCTGCTTTACTTTCACTTTCAGTAGGCTCTACCATCAGTGTACCTGCTACAGGAAAAGAAAGTGTAGGAGCGTGAAAACCATAATCCATCAACCTTTTGGCAATATCTTCTGCTTCTATGCCTGCTGTTTTGAAAGGGCGGCAATCTAAGATCATTTCGTGGGCTGCTCTGCCTTTGGTGCCGGTATAAAGTACTTCATAATGTCCTGCCAAACGTTCTTTAATGTAGTTGGCATTCAAAATAGCCATTTGTGTAGCTCTCATCAAGCCATCACCGCCCATCATTGCAATATAAGCATAAGATATAGCCAATATAGAAGCACTTCCGAAAGGAGCAGCAGAAATGGCTCCGTAATAAGTTTTTTCTTCTTCAGAAAGTGTAAAATGACCTGCCATAAAGGGAGCTAAATGAGCTTTCATACAAATGGGACCCATACCAGGTCCTCCTCCTCCATGTGGAATGCTAAAGGTTTTGTGTAGATTGAGATGGCAAACGTCAGCTCCAATAGTGGCAGGAGAGGTAAGACCTACTTGAGCGTTCATATTTGCTCCGTCCATATACACCTGACCGCCATTTTCGTGAATAATTCGGCAGATTTCTTGGATAGATTCTTCAAAAACACCATGAGTAGAAGGATAAGTAACCATCAAACAAGAAAGTCTGTCTTTATACTGTTCTGCCTTTGCTTGGAGGTCTGCTACATCTATATTTCCTTTTTCATCTGTTTTGGTTACAATTACTTCCATACCTGCCATTACAGCAGAGGCTGGGTTTGTTCCGTGGGCGGAAGCAGGAATTAAAGCAATATTTCTATATCCTTCGCCACGACTTTCGTGATAAGCTCTAATAACCATCAAGCCTGCATACTCTCCTTGAGCTCCCGAGTTGGGTTGCATACTTACCGCATCAAAGCCCGTTATTTCCGCAAGCCAAGTGCTTAGGGTAGCTATTATTTGTTGGTACCCTTCTGTTTGGTTTTTGGGTGCAAATGGGTGAATTTTTGCCATTTCTGCCCAAGTAACGGGTATCATTTCTGCGGTAGCATTGAGTTTCATTGTGCAACTACCCAAAGAAATCATAGAGTGTACTAATGATAAGTCTTTGTTTTCCAGGTATTTCATATAACGAAGCATATCATGTTCGGTATGATGACTATTAAATACTGGATGAGTGAGGAAAGTTGATTTTCTGGCAAGTGAGGTGGGTAATTCTATCTCTATCGTTTCATCAAGAGAGTAAGTATTACTTTGGTTGCTATGAAGAGCAAAAATATCCAAAATTAAGGAAATATCACTTAACTGGGTAGTTTCATCAAGAGCAATGGATACTTTATTACCTTTATGAAAATAATTAAAGTTAACTTCTCTACTTTCTGCAATATGCTGGAGTTGCTCTTTATTTTCTATTTCCACGCAAATCGTATCAAAGTGTGTTTCATTGCTGATGGTATAGCCCAAATGCTGTAAACCTTTTTTAAGAAAGCTTGCAAGCCCGTATATTTTCTGGGCAATTTGGCTTAAGCCTTCAGCTCCGTGGTAGACTGCATACATACTCGCCATTACAGAAAGCAGTACTTGAGCTGTACAAATGTTAGAAGTAGCTTTTTCTCTACGAATGTGTTGTTCTCGTGTTTGTAGAGCCATTCTATAGGCTTTATTTCCTTTAGCATCAATTGATACTCCTATGATACGTCCAGGAATTTGCCTTTTATAGTCTTCTTTAGTTGCAAAAAAAGCAGCGTGAGGTCCTCCATAGCCCATTTGTACGCCAAAACGTTGAGAACTTCCGAAAACAACATCAGCCCCCATCTCCCCAGGTGATTTGAGCAAAGTAAGAGCAAGTAAATCAGCACCTACCGCCACAAAAACGTCTTGCTCTTTAGCAGAAGCAATAAAGTCAGTATAGTCAAAAGTTTCCCCTATTTTATTGGGGTATTGCACTACCACTGCATATAAATCTGGGCGGGTAATATCCAAGTGCTGAAAGTTAGCTACTTCCACTTTGATACCCAAAGGCAAAGCTCTTGTATAAATGAGGTCAAGGGTTTGGGGAAATACATTTTCATCTACAAAAATTGTATGTGCTTCTTTTTTGGAAGGCTTACGTAGGCTGTGCAACATTGCCATTGCTTCAGCGGCAGCGGTGGCTTCGTCAAGCAAAGAGGCATTGGCTATCTCCATACCTGTAAGGTCAATGACCATTGTTTGGTAATTGATGAGAGCTTCTAAACGTCCTTGTGCAATTTCGGCTTGGTAGGGGGTGTAAGCTGTATACCAAGCGGGGTTTTCTAAAATATTTCTTAGAATGACATTGGGCGTATGGGTGTCGTAGTAGCCCATACCTATAAAAGACTTATAGACTTTATTTTTTTGAGCAATTTTTTTGAAATTATTTAAAAATTCGTGTTCGTTTTGGGCTTTGGTAACCTTCAAAGGCTCTTTGAGGCGGATATTTTCAGGAACAGTTTGAGAGATGAGTTCGTCTAAAGAACTTACCCCTACTTTTTGGAGCATTTCTTGGAAATCTTGGGCGAAATAGCCGTGATGGCGATTTTCAAATTTTTCGGATTGTGAGAGCTTTACTTTCATTGACATAGAGCGGAATATATTTTGAACTATGGACACAAAGTTAAAGAAAATTGTTTGCTTTCTTTGAAATTAAGAGCGGCATTTTTTATTTACTTTACTCAAAATATGAATTCTTTTATTACATTTACGAATAAAAGTCTATCTGTTTTTTTGTTTTTCCAAGAAAACCTTGCATATTTGGAACTTTCAAAACAGAACAATTAAACAAAAACGC
>JANRLU010000041.1:0-2248 GCA_033762275.1 Thermonemataceae bacterium
CCAAATCATGTGTATAATGAAAAGCCACAAAATGATCGCTTACAAACTCAAAGGCATTCATCTGATTAAAAGCTCTCTCAATCAGAATGGGCGTATTATTGCCCAAATGTATTTGCAGCAAAGGAAAGGGTAGCTCCCCGAAAATATACCCTGCTGTCAGAGCGTAGTTAGCGTGTCCCAAACCCAACAAACGAGCATTTCTTTGAGAAATATCCAAAAATAGTTTTTGATACTGAAACTGTGAGCCACCAAGCCCACTAAACCCAAAAACCCCCGTAAGGCTTAGTTTGGGTTTGGTACTACCACCCAAATTCATTTCTGTATTATCCAATAACCTCACTCTATTACCTCCTTTCAGCCAAGTTGTTTTTAAAATCAACTCCGAAGTAGTAATATCTGTCTGGTAATTGGTGCTGTCTGGATATTTATACGCAAAATTATGCACAGGCAATAAAATGCGATGTTGAAAAGTTATTTTTTGCTTAAACGAAGCATTTAAGTCTCTTTCTGCCCAAAAAGCAGTTTCTTTTTTCATAAAAGGCTTTCTTTCGGAAAGGGTAAAAAAACGATTAGAAGCCACAAAAAACTCTGGTAAGTCATCTAATTGGTTTAGCTGAATGACAGGCTCTATTTCTTCAGTTCTCCGAATACCAATCTGCGTGAAATATTTGCGAGAAACTACTTGCGTAACTTCCGTATGATACTTAAATTTTTTATCCATTGTACCATAACCGCCTCGTACTCTCCAGATAAAATTTTTATTAAAATAGTGATTGGTCTTGAAACCAAAAGCAGGACGATGCCCTTCTACATCATTCCAAGAGTAAAAACGAGCATAATGCCCATAATCTATACCTGCTTTTGTTTCGTAATAACCCGTACTTAGTACCGTGAGAATGGTTGTGTATCGTTTTACAGAAGGAATTGTCTTGATGGAATCTATAAGTTGATAAATATTCACTTGATTCAACAAGGTACTATCTTTCTCTCTGAACTTTTGCCAATAATTACTATCTTTTATTTCCTCTGACTGACTTTCGGTTTGTATATCAAAAAAATCTTTAGGCTTTTTTTGTTCAAAAGTATAATTTTGATGTATGCTATGAATTCTGAAAAAAATATCAGGTATCAATTTAGAGAATTCTGAAATTTCCACCTGAAAATCCTCTTGAACAGGTAGCCAAGCACCTTGCTCATACCTTTCTAATTCTTGCTTAATTTTTACATTACTAATAAAATTTATATTTGCCTTCGGGCTCATCATTACCTCTATTTTTTTCAGGGCATAACCTTCCTTTGTAATCCACATTTTTCCCTGAAAAACCAAATCTTGAGGATTTTTTGGTACAATATTCAATACATAACAAAAATCTTTTCCTACCCAAACACTATCCATTAAGTCATAATCATATTTTATACGCCAACCATCAGCAATAGGCGAGGTAAAATATTTATCCAAAATATTGAGCTGATTTCTGTAAAAATTATACTCATTGAGCCTCGCTCCCGCAAAGATTTGCCCTATGCCTTTGGCATCTTCCAAACCAAGCCCTGTCAGATTAGTAGCCTTTACCTCTTCTTTCTCTTTCAAAGGATTACGCATATAATAGAAAGCCGAAAAACTCTCACTTACCAATACAGGTACGAGTATTTGTCCCTTTGTATTTCTGAGGGCTTCATACTTTTGGCTTGCCTTAGCCATATCTTTTACAACTTTTAATTTGCTAAGAGCCGCCTGATTATCAGTTACATAGCCTTCTATTCTGTTGTAATTATCACACTCATAGTATTCCAAACGCCTTTTATCGTTCTTTTTTTTATTTTTCACTACTTGCCTAATAATCTCCCAAGCGGGGTTCTCGCCGGGTGTAACCGAAATCGCTTCTATTTCTCCTACATCTTCCTCTATCAAAACTTCCAAATACTGCTGAGCTTGTTTTTTAAAAGCCAATTTCTTTATTTGATAACCCGTATAATTGAAAACTAAGGAATCTTTCTGATATAAAAATGTTAGCTTAAAAGAACCATCAGTTTCAGAAATTGTACCTATTTTAGTGTTTTTCTGCAAGTAAATATTAGCTCCAATGATGGCTTCTTTAGTTTTGGCATCTAAAAGTTTTCCTGTAATAGTTATTTCTTGGGCAAGCAGATAGTTTATTTGCCCAAAAAGAAACAAAAATATAAGATATGTTTTGTAGCTAAATTTAATCATTTCTAGAAAAAATAACACCTGATAAGGCACAAACTC
>JANRLU010000042.1:0-4279 GCA_033762275.1 Thermonemataceae bacterium
ATTATCCAAAAAACCACAATTGAAAAATGAAATCCGAATTCTCTGGCAATCGTATCCACTACCCCATGCTACTTTGGTAGCGCATACCAAATTAGACAATGCCTTAAAAAAACAAATTACAGCGATTTTGCTCAATATGCACAATGAAATTCCCAAAGATACCTTTAAAATCATCCAAGGTATTTGGAATGTAGATGAAATCACTCGTTTTGTACCTGCGAATGAAGCCGTTTATGAGCCTATCATCCAAAGTACACAAAAAGCAGGTGGCATCGTCAATTTTTTGAATTATTATGAAGAAAAACTCCAAAAACAAGCGAGTGAACTTGCCAAAGGAAGGGAAACACTTTCTACACAAGATAAGGAGATAAATAAGCAAAAACAAGTATTAAATAATCAATTGATTCAAATTAAAAATCAGCAAATTCTGGTCTATTTATTTCTCGCCTTGGCAGTATTTGCCATCATTTCAGGTGTGGTTGTTTTTAGAAGTTATCAGCTGAAAAAAAAGGCAAATCAATTGTTATTAGAAAAAAGTATTCAAATTCAATCCCAACAAGAAGAAATCCTGACCCAAAATGAGGAATTGCACCAACAACACGAAGAAATTTTGGCACAAAGAGATAATATTGAACAAAAAAATAAAATCTTAGCACATCAAAATCAACAAACTCACAGTAGCCTCCAAGCGGCTGTAACAATACAAAAAGCTATTTTGCCTTACAAAGATAAACTGGATAAATTGCTCAAAAACTATTTTATATTGTATCAGCCCAAAGACATCGTTTCAGGGGATTTTTTCTGGCTAAATGAGGTCAATGGAAAAACATTCTTAATCGTAGCAGACTGTACTGGACATGGTATACCGGGTGCTTTTATGACTTTGATTGGCAATACGATCTTAGACAAAATTATTCGAGTAAGGGGCATTATGGAGCCTGCTAAGATTCTGAATGATCTGCATGGGGAAATCAGAAATGTCTTGCAACAAGAAAATGAGCAAAATAATTATGGAATGGATGTAGCTATTGTCTGTTTGGAAAAACTCAGTGAAAATCAAACTCAGCTTATTTTTTCAGGTGCGAAAATAGATTTACTCTGTCTTTCAGTACAAGAAAAGAAAATATTTACTTTATTTGGTAATAGAAGGTCTATTGGCGGGATTCAGAATGAAACCAAGGAGTTTACAAATCAAACTATGACTGTACCTGTAGGAACGATTATCTATGTAGGTACAGACGGACTCAAAGACCAAAATAATGAAAAAAGAAAGAAATTTGGGTTCAAACGGCTGGTAGAGTGTCTGGAGCAAACAGCTTCATTAGGTTTTGAGATACAGAAAGAAAAAATTCAAGAAACTCTGCATCAATATATGGAAAACACCACCCAACGTGATGATATTTTATGGATTGGGTTTCAGATATAATTAGTATAGGCTCAATGCTTGATAGTGTTTTCCTATAAATGAGTAAGCATTAAAATACGGTTATTATTAGCCAACTCTACCATTATGTTGTAAAGAATTTCCCAACAAGTTCTTAAAAAATGCAATGCATTATGCACTGCGGCTTATCAAAATGACTCTATAGTTTTGAAATTTATGTACCTATTTTTGTCGTGTATAAACCTCAAAAACAATGACAATTGTGCCTACGCTTAGTAGTGAATGCCTTGCTACTTATGCCTTGCACAAGAATCTTCCTATAAATGAAAAAAGCGACCTTTTGATAAAGTCGCTTTTCCAACAAACTTATTTTAAAGTTACTTAGCTACTTTCGCCGCCATATTCAGAGCCTCTACCACATTGACAATGCCTCCTGTTACGGACAATTCTCCAAAAGCAACGGTTTTATTGCCTTCGCCGGGCATATTCACTTTTTCTTGTCCATATTTTACCGCAGATTTGAGCAAAATGTCTTTGAGTTGCTCCGCAGTCAATTTGGGATAATAAGACAAAACCAATGCCGCCACGCCCGAAACTACAGGAGCCGCCATACTTGTTCCGCTGAGGTTTTCGTATTTGCTGTCAGGTACGGAGTTATAGATATCTACACCGGGGGCAAAAATATCAACTGTGGTTTTGCCGTAATTAGAGAAACTACCGACAAAATTATCATTGCCTCCCCAAGACGAAGCCCCTACTTCTATCCAGTTTTTGGCAGTGCTTCCATCCAAAAGTTTTTTGGTCGGGAAATTATCTTTTTCATCTATATTTTCGGCATCATTGCCTGCGGCGTGAATAAGTAGCACACCTTTTTTCTCGGCATATTTTACGGCTTCATCCACACGAGATTTTTGGGGTGAAAATGATTTCCCAAAACTCATATTGATAATTTTTGCACCATTATCTGCCGCATAAATGATAGCATTGGCAATGTCCTTATCCCGCTCGTCGCCATCCGGCACAGCACGCAATACCATAATGCGTACATTATCCGCCACCCCTTTTACGCCTTTATTATTATTACGGTCAGCCCCAATGATGCCGGCTACGTGTGTACCATGCTGTGCATCAGGTCCGCGCACTTCACTGTTGCCATAGCCTTTTTCTGTCAAGTTATTGTAGTCATCCCCAATGATTGAGCGTGGATTGAAGTCTTCATTGTAGCCGAATTCTACAGCACTTCTCAGATACTCATAATCAGCATCAAAAGCTTTTTCCGTAAAACCCGGATTGGAGAAAAGATTGCCCAAAAGTTGCTTTGCCTGACTTACTTCAGGGTTTGTATCTTTGAGTTTCGCAATATCTTCTTTGGTGATTTCCTCTTTTTGCAGTTCTTTCTTGGCAACTTTCATAGCTTCCTTGAACATAGGGTAAATCATCTGATACTGAGGATAATACTGCTTCATTTCCGCAGATTTTTCGGTATAAGTTTGTTTTACTTTGAGGAAATATTGATATTCTTTTTTCTCTACTTCGGAGAGTTTGCTCTCATCAGCATTTTCGTATTTTTTTCGCAATCTTGCTAATTCGCGGGTTACTTCATACGAGTCTTGGGTTACATCTTTCCCATCTTTGCCCCCTAAAAAATCCCACCCATGTATGTCATCGATGTAGCCGTTATTGTCATCATCTTTGCCATTGCCTGCGATTTCTTTTTCGTTTTTCCAGATTTTGCTTTTGAGGTCTTCATGCTCGATGTCTATACCCGAATCTATCACCGCCACTACAATTGTAGTAGATTTTTTGCCTTTCAGCAAAGTTTGGTAGGCTTTTTCGGTGCTGACTCCGCGTATTTTATCAGTCGCAAAATCTTTATTAAACCAATTTTCAGGAGCTTTTTTGGCTGTATCTTCTACAAATTTATGTTGGTCAAGGTCGTATCGGAGGCGTTTGGGCGGGTCTGCTATGACTGCGTGCGCTTGAAAAGCAATCCCTAAGCCTATTAAACAATGTTTGAAATTCATCTTATAAAATTAAATTTTTATGAAATAAGGATAAAACTACACAAATAACGCTAAAACGGCGAAATATTTTTGTCAAATAGGGCTAATTTAAGATTTTAGGTTTTCAAGTTGGGAGTTTAAGGTTCTTTCATTCCAATACTTAAATTGGTTTTTTCTTACTTTACTACATCTTTTCATAGCCAAACGCAGTATAAGTACCTGAAATAGGTTTCTAACAAAAAGCAAATAAAGTGTTCTTATGAAAAAGAGTCTTCCTCTTGTATTTTTATTCCTCTCTATTTTTGTATTAGCTTGTGAGGAATATGAGTTTGTACCGAATCTGTACTTTGAAGTGCAAATCAACTCCGACCTCAAAAGCAAATCGGGTAGTGCCAGCATCACATTGCATAAATTTAATCTTTCGGATGCGAATTCCGTCAGCATCACAGAACTAAAAATAGGAGATGAAGTCATAGAAAACTTCTCTGTGGCAAAAAGTAAAACGAATTTAGTGGTTTCTTTTACGCTACCGGAAAATGCGGATGAATACAATACTCTTCGCATAGCCGCTAACAGCCCCAGCCGAAATCCCGCAGGTGTAACGAAACAGTATTAAAGTTTATTTAAAACTTTATAAACATCAATCCCTTTTTGCTAATTTCTTTGAAATAATGCAAAAAGGGGTTATTTTTTCTATCTTAATACACTATTTCATACTCAGTAGAAATTTTATAGCAAATGAATGACTACGAAAAAGTGCTGTAATTCAATCAATTAACATATAATCGTGATGGATTTCAAACTCAGAGAATTTACGCTCAACGACTTGGATAGCTTGGTGCGTTACGCCAATAATTTCCACGTTTCCAAGAATTTATCTAACAAATTTCCC
>JANRLU010000043.1:0-2098 GCA_033762275.1 Thermonemataceae bacterium
AGTATCAGCATTGATAGCTGCAAACTTGTTGGTTTTCAAGTTTTTTACATAAACTCCCACAACGCCATTAAAGCCTACAAGCGTTTCTTGCAGTTTATTTTGCAAAACCTTATCTTCTTTGGATGTTTGTGCGAATATTGAGAAATTTAAGCTAAGGAAAGCAAGGAAAGTTAAGCTCTTTTTCACGGTTTAAATGATTAAATGATGAAGCAGTAACAAAAATATCATTTAATACTTCAAAAGCAAAAGAGGCTGTCTCAAAAGGGCAGTCTCTTTTTTATTTGCGAATTTTTTAGTAACTTAGGTCTATGAAACAGCCAAGAAATCGGGTAGTTTTTAAGCCCTACATCCCCAATCAACTAAGTTTATTACCACCGAGCTTAGAAGAGTTGATAGCCCCTAATCATCCAGTACGAGTGGTAAACTCAGTGATAGATAAGTTAGAACTAAGTCAATTAGAGCAAAATTATAAAGGAGGTGGAACATCAAGTTTCCATCCAAGAATGCTTCTAAAAGTGTTGGTGTATGGTTATCTGAGCAATATTTACTCATCCAGACAATTAGAGGCAGCCACAAAGGAAAGTATTTACATGATGTGGTTGTCGGGTATGAGTCGCCCCGACCATAATACTATCAATCGTTTCAGAGGTCAGCGATTAAAAGACCACCTCAAAGAGATATTTCGGCAAGTGGTGCTGTTGTTGGTTGAGAGTGGTCATGTGAGTTTGAAAGAGATTTATACCGATGGGACAAAGTTGGAATCGGTAGCTAATCGATATAGTTTTGTTTGGGGACGAGCCATCGAAACCAATAAGAAGAAGATGTATAGTCAATTAGAAGAGTTGTGGAGTTATACCCAAAAAATAGCTTCGGAAGAATCAAAATCAATAGACTTACCAAGTTTCGAGGCTATTGATAGTGAAAAGATAGCCAAAACAGTAGACCAAATCCATCAAGTTTTAAAACAAACTCATGTGGAAGAAAGTCAAAAGGCTGAGAAAAAAAAAGTCCAAGCTAAAGCAAGGTATGCCCAACGAAATTGGTCGTCGAAATGGAAAGACTATACAAAATCAGAAGAGATTTTAGGTCAAAGAAGTTCATACAGTAAAACCGACCCCGATGCGACTTTCATGAGGCTCAAAGATGACCATATGCAAAATGGTCAGTTAAAACCTGCCTATAATTGGCAGATAAGTACTGCCAACCAATATGTTACCCATTATAGTATCCATCAAACTACTACTGATACGACCTTATTGAAAGAACATTTAAGTGGTTTTCAAGAGCAATATCAACAAATGCCTGAAAGCATCACTGCCGATGCTGGTTACGGGAGTGAGGAAAACTATGATTTTTTACAGGAAAATAAGATTGAGTCTTTTGTGAAGTTTAATTTATTCCATCATGAACAAACAGATAAGTTTAAAGCTCAAATCAATAAAATAGATAACCTTTTTTACAATCAAGAGCAAAATTGTTTTTACTGCCCGATGGGTCAGAAAATGACTAATATAGGCACTTTTACAAAGAAAACAGATAACAATTTTCAACAAACTATCACCAAATACCAAGCTAAAAATTGTGAAGGCTGTCCACTTAGAGGAACTTGTCACAAACAAACGGGCAACCGAATCATCGAGGTCAATATGAAACTAAGACTTCACAAACAAAAAATCAGAGAAAAACTACATTCAGAAGAAGGTATCAAACATCGAAAACAACGCCCCCAAGATGTAGAGGCAACCTTCGGGCAGATAAAATCCAATCACAACTTCAAAAGGCTACGTCTGAAAGGCTTAGCTAAGGTAGAAATTGAAGTTGGTCTGGCTTGTATTGCCCATAATCTGAGGAAAAAAGCCTGCAAAGATGCCCAAAAGACTGAAAAAGTGAAAAATAAACCACAAAAACAGTCGAAATCGCAAAAAACAACCATTTTATGCTTATCCCAACAAAAAATCAGACAAAATCTGCCGCTTGCTGCTTAAAATCAAAAGCCGCCCCAAAATTGCTTTTGAGACGGCCTCTTTGTCTATCTTGCGTTGGCCGACAACGTGGAGTGCCAAGTAATTTATTAGGGCAAAAAGTAGATGCGTTTGTA
>JANRLU010000044.1:0-1567 GCA_033762275.1 Thermonemataceae bacterium
GAGTGAATGTTTTCCATCATAATTTGGAAACCATAAAAGCAACGTGCTTCCGGATACTGTACTTCGTTCATAAAGTTAACAGCAAGGTTTTCGTTTACAATTCCATCGCTGGCAGCAAAAAAAGCAAGTACATGTTTGATGAAGTGTTTTTCATCATCATTGAGCTTGTTTTCCCAATCTTGCAAATCGGGGTTCAAATCAATTTCTTCAGCAGTCCAAAAACTCGCTTCAGCTTTTTTGTACATTTGCCAAATATCGTGATGTTTGATGGGGAAAATCACGAAGCGATTTTTGTTTTCTTGGAGCAAAGGCTCTAATGTCAACAATTCTGCTTGGGTCATATAGGTATGTTTTAAGAGTACTTTTATATTTTAACGTTTTGTAAAAAAAAAAGGTTTTGTATAAAAACTCGTGAAAAAATTAAGTTTGTTTTTCTGGATAAAGTTAAAAAAAATCTTTATTTTAACCCCTTTCTTGCAAACATTTATTACTTACAATTTGTCTCAAAAATAAAAAATTATGGCAAAAGCAAATCTTGAACTAATCAGGGCTTTGAGGCGTACTGCCGAAAAACTCGAAAAAGGAGCTAAGTACCAATGGGGACACATGGGAAGCTGTAATTGCGGCAATCTTGCTCAAGAGCTTACTCATTACACCAAGGAGCAAATTCACGCCTATGCTTTAGAAAGCCGTATGGGCGATTGGGCTGACCAAACTTCAGCGTTTTGTGGAGAAAGCAAACTACCATTAGATATGGTAATCAGTACAATGTTGGAAGCCGGCTTGGATACTGATGACCTTATTCACCTTGAGAGGCTTTCTGATGAAAAAGTACTAAAGAGGATACCCCAGACTCAGCTAAGGGAACTTCAAAAAAATAAACGTGAGGACGTGATTATCTATCTGAAGGCTTGGTCTGATTTATTGGAGGAAGACTTTTTAGCCTCTATCAACTTAAATAACATCTTTGAAAATGAGGAAATAGCATTATACTAAAGAGCAAAAGCTCTTGTGATAACCCACAAGAGCTTTCTTGGTATCAAAAAAGTGCTTATATACTTAGTGTACCTTTTTGGGCGGCTTCGTTGATAGCCTTTTCTATTCCTTTTTTGTTGATGGTACGAAGTGCTTTGGTACTTACTTTCAAAGTAACCCAAACGCCTGCATCAGCCAAATAAAACTTTTTCTTTTGAAGATTAATGTCAAATCTTCTCTTAGTTTTATTGTTAGCGTGAGAAACATTGTTTCCTACACGGGGCTTTTTTCCTGTAATCTGACAAATTCTTGACATAAAACGCTTTATTAAATTTTTTGGAACGCAAAATTATGATTTTACAAACAAAAAGCAAAATTATTTTTTTGATTTTTTATGAAAATCGTAGGGGCAATGCTTGCAACCACTCTGGCAGCAATACCCTCTTTTCAAATGGTATTGCTCTGTGAAGACCATCAAACCTTGCTCATTTAAGTAATAGTCGCCATCACCTAATTTATTACATTTTGATTTTTTGTTTCCCCAACCCGAAAAATTCATATTTTTTTACTATTTTTGCCAATAAACACAACA
>JANRLU010000045.1:0-2201 GCA_033762275.1 Thermonemataceae bacterium
TGAGTTTCTTTTTCTTTATCTCTAAACGCTATGTAACTTGCTCTTATATAAGAGATTAGCCCATCCACACATATTAATATTTCGGCTTTGGTCATCGTTTGGGCCAAAGCAATAGAAGGTAGACAAAAAAGGCTCAATCTGGAAATGTAGATTAACGAAATTCATCTTAAAAATCAGAGTTGAGCCATGAGAGAAATAATAGCAGAACAACCAAGCAAGAAAAAATGGGATAGAAAAGAAGTAGTAGAAAACATAGCGAAAATGGAGCGAAACAAAAAAGAAGGTGTAAGCCAAAGGCAGGTAGCAGAAGAAATAGGAGTAGCCAGAACAACGTTGCAACATTGGGTAAAAAGAAAAGAAAATATAGCAGGAGAAAAAGCTATAGTAGAGTTACTAGAAAGTCCAGTGGGATTAGTATTTTTACATCAAGTGGTAATGGCAGCGCATTTTGTAATAACGCAAGTAGGAGTAGGAGGAATCAGATTAGTATGTGAGTTTTTAGAACTAAGCGGGTTAGACAAATATGTAGCAAGTTCATATGGAAGTCAGCAAAAAGCAAATCAAGAAATGCAACAATCTATAGCAGAGTATTCTAAAGTAGAAACCAAAAGATTAAGCCAAGACATGCAGCCCAAAAAGATAAGTATATGTCAGGATGAAACATTCCATCCAGAAACGTGTTTAGTGGCAATAGAGCCAGTATCAAATTTTATCTTGGTAGAAAAGTATGAAGAAAATAGAGATAAACAAAGCTGGGATAAAGTAATGAATCAAGCAATAGAAGAGATGAAAGTAGAAGTAATCCAATCAACAAGCGATGAGGCCAAAGCATTATTATCACACGTAAATAATGGACTAGGAGTACACCATTCTCCAGATTTGTTTCACATACAAAGAGAGTTAACAAAAGCCACTTCTGCTAGTCTTGCTTCTCAAGTGAGAAAGGCTCAAGAGACTTATCTAAAGGCAAATGAAAAGCTTGAAGAAAGACTAAAATCTTTATCTGAGTATAAAGAAACTTCGGCAAATAACACCAATAATTTGATGTATTTTGAGCGAGCAGTATTTGAGGCTCAAGAATCAAAACTTTCAGCCCATAAACAATTAGAGCAAAAACTCTCAAATCAATCCAGGGCTAAATCAGCCATTAAAGCAATATCTAAGGCTTATCATCCGTTTGATTTGGACAGTGGAGCAAAACTAT
Organism: Thermonemataceae bacterium; assembly: GCA_033762275.1. Classification (GTDB taxonomy): domain Bacteria; phylum Bacteroidota; class Bacteroidia; order Cytophagales; family Thermonemataceae; genus Raineya. The sequence continues at coordinate 1,205 of JANRLU010000045.1, forward strand.
CTACTCAAAAGCTAGAATCTATTTTACTTAATCAATTTAGAGAAATAGAGCAAGTCGCCAAGGATGCTGGAGTTTCAGACCAATCTATCAAAAAAATTGCCAAGGCTCGTAAATTACTGCCTCAAATGTGTTCTAGCTTTAACTTTTTTTTCCAGATGTGTGAGCAACTTGTTCAAGCACAATCTTTGACTTCAGAATTAGAAGAAGTTATGTACCAATTACTTATCCCTGCTTTTTATATAAAAATTTCTTACACAAAGTTAAAAAACTCTAAAGAAAAGCAATCAGCTTTGGCTACTGCTACCATTTTACTTGTCTTAGCTACGTCTAAGCACTATTCTTTCAGCTTACTATCTGACAAAGAACAACTTAATTTATTTTCTTTAGCTAAAGAATGTTCTCAACTTTTTCAACGTTCTAGTTCTTGTGTTGAAGGTCGTAATGGTCAACTTTCTTTACGCCATCACTCTTTGCATAAACTCAGCAATTCTAAACTTTTGGCTCTTACCACTATTCATAATTTTTTTATCAAACGTAATGATGGCTCTACTGCTGCTCTCCGCTTTTTTGGTCAAAAACCCAGAGATTTATTTTCTTGGCTTCTTGATAAGGTTTCTTTCCCTGCTCGTCCTTCTCAAAAACGCTCTCTTTTAGCTTTGGCTTCTTAGCTCTTTTGGCCCAAACGATGACCGAAGCCCAAAAAACTATCAAATATACCAAGGTGATTGTCTAAAAATATTACCTACATTAGAAGATGAGAGTATAGACGCAATAATCACTGATCCGCCCTATTCATCTGGAGGTCAAAGTAGTGGAACACGTGCAGCAATGCCTTCTAAAAAGTATGTAAACTCAGAACTGATCTTACGCAGCGTGTATAAAGTATTGAATTAAATGGGATTGTGTGGGAACAGCCCCAGGAAATAAGGAACGGCGTATGGAATAAGGAGTTAAGCCAGTAGAAGCAGATTCGGCTTCCAAACAGCAAAAAGCCATC
>JANRLU010000046.1:0-6985 GCA_033762275.1 Thermonemataceae bacterium
TTGCTTTTTGCCTGCCAAGAAAGAAGCCAACTAACACCCATACAAGAAAATACTGATACAGAAGCCCTTTATGCTGCCAGCAGTTTACAGACACTACAATCTGCTTTGGAAGATGATTCTGAAGATGCCCACGTACTCTATATGCTTGCTCGTTGGTACTACGCAAAAAAAGATTATCCCAGAACACAAGAATTGATAGAGAAAGCCATCAAAAAAGAAGAAAAATGGCAGTATTACCTCTTAGCAGCTCTCAACAAAGAAAAACTTGCTCAATACACACAAGCCAGAGCTTTTTGGAAAAGGGCTTATCAATTGAATAATAAGGCTTTAACTGTACTTATGTGGGGCTTGCGTTATGCCGTAGAGCAAAACGATGAGCAGCTATATACTGCTATTATCAATACAATGCAAAAATCCTATACTAATGAAGCTAATCTATATTATTGGCAGGGTAAATGGGCAAAAAATAAAGCCGATACAAGTAAAGCTATTTATTTTTATACCAAAGCCTTAGCAATGGATAAATCCGCTGTACCCGTTTATTTATCTATGAGCGAACTATTCAATGAATACGAACAACCTAAAAAAGCTTTGATATGGGCTAACCAAGGTTTAACTTTTCAAAATAATAAAGATAGCCTGCTATTTCAGAAAGCAGAAGCCTACCGAAAGCTAAAAGAAGTGGATAGTGCCGTCACTTACTATCAGAAAGTATATCAGCTCAATCCAAGTATGTATGAGGCTTCTTACCAAATAGGATTATTTTATTGGAAATTAGGCAATTACACCAAATCTCTTACTTATTTTGAAAATGTATATCATTATGCACCAGAAACACATAAAGTTTGGTATTATTTGGCAAATTGCTATGATATCCAAAACAAAAATGACTTAGCCTTACGATTTTATCAGAAAGCTGTAGAAAAAGAGCCTGAAAATCAGAGTTATAGAGGAGCTTTATATTTACTAAAACAAAAAATTGAACAAATACGCCTACTTAAAATACAAGACTCGTTGATGCGAATACAAAAAATAGAGGCTCAAAATGATACAGAATAAAAATATTTACCTGTCTTGTTTCTCAACAACTCACAAAATTTGAGTAAAAACTTTGTGTTTTCTACTTTATAGCTTAAAAATCAAATTTTTAATATAACATTTGCCTATGTTTATTTGTTAGAATTGGTAGTGATAAAAAACACTGCTTCTAATAAGCACTAAAAATTACTATGAAAAAATTAAAAAAAGTAATCAGCACAAGCCAAAGTATTTTGAATGGTTTGTTTGGAGATAACTTAGCCAACAGCTTTTTAGAAGTAAAAATGGGCTTTTATCATCAAGGCGAAGAAATACACATAGATGCCTCATCCATAAAAACTTATTTCTCAGGTAAAGAAAGCCAAGCGAGCCCTAAAGTATGCCTGCTCATACACGGACTTACCCATAATGAGACTGCTTGGGATTTTCCTGATAAAACCAACTATGGAACCTTCTTTGAAAGAGACTTTAATTTTTCCTCCTTTTCTCTTCGTTACAATACAGGATTACATATTTCGGAAAATGGCAAAAAGTTGGCATCTCTCTTAGAAGAATTCTACAAAAATTATCCAATTCCTATAGAAGAAATATCCATCATAGCTCACAGTATGGGCGGGCTCATCACTCATAGTGCTTGCCACTATGCTAATCAATGGCAGTATCATTGGCAAAGAAAGCTACAAACAGTTTTTCTGATTGCGACCCCACACAAAGGGTCTTTTCTTGAGCAATTCGCCAATCTTACTACCAATGTACTTTCACGTGTGCCTAATTGGCATACAAGATTAGTAGGACGTATCATCAACCTAAGGAGTGCGGGCATCAAAGACCTGCGATTTGCCTATTTGAAAGATGAAGATTGGCATAATAAAGAAACTGACACCTTGCTTGAAAATGGACAAACTCAAATAGAAAAATTGACCGAAGTAGATTACTACATTATTTCTGGTAGGCTTAGCAAAAAAGAAGCACATTGGCTTACACAGCTCTTCGGAGATATTTTGGTGCACCCTGAAAGTGCAAGAGAACATAGACACATTAAGTTTTCCCCCCAAAATTGCTACGAATTTCCACAAACTAATCATTTTAAAATACAAATAAAAATAGAAGTGTACGAAAAAATGAAAGAATGGTACACAGCTCATCTTGAGAAGACAATGCTAACAAACTAAAATTTAAATATCCTTTAAATAAAGCCGAAGTCAATTTTATTTCAATTCTAAGCTAATAATCTATGGAAAATCTAAATATTTTTGGCGAAAAACTCAAAACTTGTAACAAAACCCCACTCACAGGATTTTTCCGTGATGGCTATTGTAGCACTGGCAAAAATGACATTGGTTCGCATACGGTCTGTGCGGTAGTTACACAAGAATTTTTAGAATTTTCATATCTAAAAGGTAATGACCTTATCACAGCACGTCCGATATATCAATTTTCGGGCTTAGTTCCTGGCGACCGCTGGTGTTTGTGTGCTTCTCGTTGGCTTGAAGCCTATCAAGCAGGAAAAGCTCCTTTCATAGATTTAGAAGCTACCAACGAAAAAGCCCTTGAGGTAATTCCAAGAAAAATTTTACTAAAATTTGCCGTTAAAAATGAAATTTTTTAGTTTTTAGAATTTTAGATACTTTGCTTATACAAAATCTTCCAAGTTTCCCGCCCCGCTTCTCAATACCTCAAAGGTATCATCTGTACAATCTACAATCGTAGAGGGGACAAAGCCTCCAACGCCTCCATCAATAACTATATCAACTTGGTATTTAAAATTTTCATAAATTAACTCAGGGTCTGTGAGATACTCCACCAAATCTGCTTCGTGATGTATAGAAGTCGTAATAATAGGATTCCCCAAATGCTCTACGATAGCTCTTGGTATTGGATGATTTGGCACGCGAATCCCTACTGTTTTTCGGTTATTATCTAATATTTTGGGTACTTTGCTGCTGGCTTGCAATACAAAGGTAAAAGCACCTGGTAAGGCTTTTTTCATTAGTCTGAAAGTAGCGTTACTTACGCCACGAGTGTATTCCGAAATATGACTAAGGTCGTGGCAGATAAAGGCAAAATTGGCCTTTTTAGCTTTTATACCTTTTATTTGGGCTATTCGCTCTATGGCTCTTGGGTTGTGTAAATCACAACCCAAACCATAAACAGTATCCGTAGGATAGATAATCACTCCCCCTTCTTTCAAAACACTGATTACTTGCTTTATTTTGCGTTCTTCAGGATTTTGTGGGTGAATAGGCAAATAGATAGCTGCCATTCTTCATTTAGTTTAGAGACTTGCTACAATAGCTTCCGAATTAATTTTTTTTACCAAACCTTGTAAAACTTTACCAGGTCCGCACTCTATAAATTCTTTTGCTCCTGCTTGGCTCATTGCTTGCACTGACTGTGTCCAGCGTACGGGAGCTGTCAGTTGAGCAATAAGATTAAGCTTTATTTCTTCAGGATTTTGCGTAGCAGATGCCGTAACATTTTGATAAATAGGACATATAGGCTGATGAAAACTCGTTTCTTCTATGGCTTTTTGCAAATCCTGACGAGCAGGCTCCATTAAAGGTGAGTGAAAAGCCCCCCCTACTTGCAAAACCAAAGCTCTTTTAGCACCCGCTTCTTTGAGTTTCTGACAAGCTATCTCAACGCCCACTGTCGTTCCTGAAATAACTAATTGACCAAAACAGTTATAGTTAGCAGGTACTACCAAGTGAGCAGGATTTTCTTCTGTAATTTGCTGACAGATTTGCTCTACTTTTTCATCGTCTATTCCCAAAACGGCTGCCATGGTAGATGGATTCAATTCACAAGCTCTTTGCATTGCTTCCGCTCTTTTGGCTACCAAACGCAAAGCATCTTCAAAAGATAGCGTTTGATTAGCTACCAGAGCCGAAAACTCGCCTAAAGAATGCCCTGCTACCATTGCTACTTCGGGCAAACCTAATACCAAAGCCGTAACCACAGAATGCACAAAAATAGCGGGTTGCGTTACATTGGTTTGTTTGAGCTGTTCATCTGTTCCCTCAAACATTATATCAGTAAGACGAAACCCCAATATTTCATTAGCTTTTTCAAAAATCTCTTTAGCTTGTGGGTTGTTTTGGTAAAGTTCTTTGCCCATTCCACTGAATTGTGAGCCTTGCCCAGGAAAAATATATGCTTTCATAAATTGTTTTGAAGGTTTATGGAGTTTCAAATCTAAAATTTTTTTTTAGGAAAACATAAAAAATATTTCTTTCAGGCTTTAGCCCGAAAGAAATAAATAACTCATAGCCACACTAATAGCAATACTAAGCCATTTCTTGAACACAATAAAGAAGTTGTCTTCATATTCATTATCTTTTTTCTTTACCTCATCTTCGTTTCGAGATTGCTCATTATCAGGACGAGGCGTATAGACGTGTTCTTCACATCTGCTTCTGTTTTGTACCATTAGGTCTTTTCCTTGCCACAAAGTAGGGCATTTTGTACCGGTGTTGTTGAAATTTTCCATACTACTTGGATTAAAGTTGTTAAAAATATAAAAAATAAAAGCCCAAACTTTTCAGTTTGGGCTTTCTATATAAGCTAAAATAGATATGCTTTTTAGAAATTAGGAATCTGTTTATATCCCTTACCCAAACCATTAAACCAAAACCCAATAGGCTTGCTGTCCAAACACTTTCCTGTGTTTTGGGCTATTAGGCTGGTGATATGTGATTGATATAAGAGCATTTTTGTGAATCTTTGTGCAAATTTATTCGCTTTCTTCTAAAAAACAAAATTTTGAGGTTTTTTTCTTAAAAGCCCAAACCGAAGCGTAAGGCGTTATGATAAGTTTTTCCTTCTGAGAAAGCCCAAAAATAATCTACCCTCAAAAACTTAAAAATATGTTCCAAACCAAATCCCAACTCCACATAATTTCCATTAGTTTCGCTCCAGAGATAATTGCAAGAAAAAACCTCTTGCATACGAGTTTTCTTGAGTAGGGGTATGCCATTTAGAAAAAAGCCATCAAAGTGATGTTCGTAATAAGCACCTGCGTACTTTTTTGTTGTGCTAAATACGTAATAATCAAGCAATTGGTAAGGGCGATAAATGGGAAAAGCGAGAGCAACCCTATTACCGTTGAAGTGCTTGTAGTCAGCAAAAGTAAGTTGCTCAGCATTGAGAAAATCTCCTGCAAAAAGCCTGTAAGAACCCTGCCCCAGCAATCCCCAACGATAATTATCACTTAATCCCAACTCCAAATGGTCAAAATTTACTTGTCCAAAACCTTTTTTGTAAGATAGGTAAAAAGAAGGGTATTTAGAAGCAACTTTTAAGCGTATATCAGGGCGATTGATATACCTTTGTTTGGGGGTAAATGTAAGGTTTATATCAGCTATAATCACCTGATTATCATTAAAGTAAATATCGGAAATTTCACTATTCAAAGGTGTATTAGAAGTATAAAAACGTTGTTCGTTTTTGCTCCAAGTAAAATCAGTAGTATTTTGTAGTGTATTTCTGTAAGCATATTCCAAATGAGAATTTAGGCTAAAACCTGCAAAAAGTTCGCTATTAAAAGAGAGTTTTGTAAAAACTTTCTCATACAATTTCATAAAGTTTAACTTCTGATACAGACTTGTAAAAGTATTTATGAAAGGCTCTATACTGCCCGTTTGGAACTGCTCAATGTATTTGCCACCTTCAAGCGTCCATCTTCTAAAATACTTGGGATTAGCCAAATACGAAATTTTTAACGAAGAATAGAATGTTTGACTGCTAAAGCCATACCGAAATGTAGGTGTTATCTCAATTTTCTTACGTTCTTTAAGTTCTTTCTGATACGAGATACGCAAGTTGGCTGCCCAACCTTCTACTGTATTGAAAGTTATTTCGTTGAGTGGCGAAGAAAAACTCAAAGCATACTTTTTAAAAGAGTTTTGGTAAGTATAACCAAACAATAAATTATTGATTTTGAACTTATTATTGATTTTATCCAAAGAATCTTTATAGCTCTGCGAGTTTTTGATAAGTTCTAAACTATCCTTTTTTATATAATCCAACTTTTCGGAGTTCAATAGGGGAATGGGGCGGTTTTTTTGCCAGAAATTAGTATCTTTTTGATTTGATTCCTTCTCAACAATTACTAAGTCCTTTCCAAAATGTTTTTCCGAAAACTTAGGATTAGTTTCATAAGTTGTATAAACCTTCGTAAAATCCCCTTTTCCCTCAAAACCAAATAAATAAAAGCCAAAATGAAAAGTTTGTGATAGCAAAAGCCAATCTTTCTGATTGATTTCTTGCGTAAAAACTTGTTTTATACTTCCCGAATTCACAAAATCTACAGGTCTGTTTTTATCAAAAGATAAGTCTACGCTATGAATACGCCAATCTCCCTCTGTAATATAGATATAACCTTCCCAAACAGGGTCGGTTTTTCGTTTAGGAATCACTTTTATTTTATTGATTATCAGACTATCCTCTCTAATTTGCCCTTCCCATTTGTAATTGTAATATAAAAAAGCCACATTGGCAATAGGGGAAACAAAGCCCCTTGCCGAAAGTCCTTTACCAGTAAGATTTTCGTAAAAATTAAAACTCCAACCTGCTACCTGATTAAAACTAAAACCCTTACTATCACCACTCACTTTGGAGGCTATCATTTTTTCTTGATAGGCTTTGGGCTTTCTGCGATAACTCACCTCAGAAATACTTTCTGAAAGATACACGATGCCCGTATCTACGCCTGTTACGGTTTGCCCCATTATTTGTTTGGGCTTTTTGGTGAGTTCTGCCAAACCTTTTATATATACTACACACTGATAATCAGAGCTTTGCTCTAAATATAATTTCCTTTTCGCTTGGGCATTTTTGATAACCTCATCGGCATAATTGATAGCTTTGGCTTGTACGGTAATTGCCTCTATGTCTTCTTTTTCTTCTATCAATACAAAATTTTTCTCTGTAATAAGTTTTTCTGCTT
>JANRLU010000047.1:0-3113 GCA_033762275.1 Thermonemataceae bacterium
CTTCTACGTTAGCGTGTTTGGTTTTGTCAAATATGAAGTAACTATCCTCTACGGCTATATCGTAGGTTATTTTCTCTACGGTATATTTTAATCTATTTTGATTTTTTTCAAAAATTTCCCAACTCTTGTTATGACTTATGAGATTTTACACCAAAGCGATTTTGATATAATTGTCAAAGATAATTTTATGATTACGCATTTTAGAAAAAGGGATAATAACCAAGATGTAGAAAGTAACTTTTCAATTATTTATAGCTGCTATTATGGTGTAGATAAAGAGTTTATTGATAATAAAGATGCTTATATAAAAGAGTTAATGGATTACTGTGGCTTTGATGCTGATGTATTAAATTATACTATGGAAAGCCTCTATGCCTTAGATGAAATTTATGAGAAGGCTAATAACAAAATAGTTAAATTTCCTAATTTATTTATAAAATATTTATTATTTTTAGACATACCAAAAAATGTGGTTTGGGGTATGATAGCCTATGCTGGGGAAGTAGTGATAAAAGCAACTAAGGGAAATTGGGTTCTAAAAAAAGAAGAATATCATTTCTCAGTGGGCGATATCAAGATTTCTAGCTATATCCCTTATATATATGGAAAAAAAAAGGAAGATGAATATCTTATTTTCCATTTAGTATTACGCCTTTTTGAAGACTGCGAGGATTTTTATCTTGCACCAAGGATCATAGCGGCATTAAAATTTGGAGTATCAAATATAGACATGTTTATATAAATAAGTGAATAAAATGAACCTCATTTATGCTTTTTATATACCAAATAGAAAATCTCATGTATAATTTGGTTTTTCTTGTTAGTAGCTGATATTCTTCCCCCCTCCAAATTCGGAGGGGTTTTGTTTTTAGTAATTTTTTATAATTTTGCTGCCATAAGTAAATATTTTTATGAAAAAAATAAAGTTATGAAAAAGCTATTTGTATTATTATTTGCAATATTGAGCGTATCTGTTTCAGCTCAAAACTTAGAGAGGTTAGAGATAGAAGGAAGGTTACTTAGTATCAAGGCTTATCCGCTTGGATATGGCAAACCCACTGATATGGGGAGAATAGAATTTCTTTTTTTAACCCCACAAGGAACAGAAATAAAAATTAACCATTTAGGAGTTTGTGCATTAACAAATGATAGAAGACCCCATGAATTTGATATATATTATGTAAAATCAGGTTTTATAGAAGATGGTAAAATTTATCTGGATTATGGTAGTACAATGTATGCTGAACTTGAAAAAGGTAAAAGTTATAAATTAAAATTTCAGCAAATTTGCTTTTCACAATTAGCAGGAAATGCGTTAGCTTATGAAAAATATGCAATTTATAATCCATCAGATTGTCAAGGTTTTACTATGAGAGAAGGAACTCTATGGAATTATGATGATGAAGTTCCTAACCCCACTGATTGGGTTGCTCCTGGTTGGTCTTTCTTTGATAAAGATGGAAAAATATATTTATTGGTAGCTTGGTTTTAGCGAGTTATATTAAGGTGAACTTCTCTGCCTTTATTGGTGTTCTTCAGCAACAAAGAAAAGGTGTAGAATATGTAGCTTGTTAGTCAAGAAAATACAGAAGGGCTTAGTTTTTTACTAAGCCCTTTTTGTACACAGCAAAATAACTGAAACAATGAAAAAACTGTGGTTTTATCCAAATTTAGCTTTAAGGGCGGCAAGTTTATCTTCCCAAGATTCTTGCTTTGCTTGTTGTTTGCTTTCTTTTTGTTGTTTTTTCTCAGATTTTTTCAATTCTGGTTTTGCTTCTTTTTTCAGTGAAAGTGCTATTCTTCTGCGTTCGGTATCTACTTCTAAGACAGTAACCTCTACTTTTTGTCCTACTTTTAGCACTTCAGCGGGATCGCTTACAAACTTATCGGCTACTTCGCTGATATGTACCAAGCCGTCTTGGTGTACGCCAATATCTACAAATGCTCCAAATTTGGTAACATTGGTAACAATACCAGGTAGTTTCATTCCGATACGTAAGTCAGTAATCTCGTGGATACCGTCAGCGAAAGAGAAAGCCTCGAAGTTTTGGCGGGGGTCTCTGCCAGGTTTAGCAAGTTCTTGCATAATGTCCTGTAAAGTTGGCAAACCAAATTTATCAGTTACATACTTTTTTAGGTCTATTTGCTGGCGTAAATCACTTTTTTTCATCAAATCCATTACGCTACAATGTAGGTCTTTTGCCATTTGCTCTACTATTGGATAGGCTTCGGGGTGTACAGCACTGCTATCCAAGGGGTTTTCAGCTTCCCTAATTCTCAAGAAACCCGCTGCTTGCTCGAAGGCTTTTTCGCCAAGTCTGCTTACTTTTTTGAGTTCGCTTCTGCTTTTAAACGAACCATTTTCGTTTCTATAATTGATAATATTTTGAGCTAAACTTTCTCCCAAGCCCGAAACGTAAGTAAGCAGTTGTTTGCTGGCAGTGTTAAGTTCTACACCCACTTTATTCACGCAACTTATTACTACATCATCAAGGCTTCTTTTCAGAGAATTTTGGTCTACATCATACTGGTATTGCCCTACGCCAATAGATTTTGGGTCTATTTTTACGAGTTCTGCTAAAGGGTCTTGCAACCTTCTACCAATAGAGACGGCTCCTCTGACGGTTACATCTTTATCAGGAAATTCATCGCGGGCAACTTCAGAAGCTGAATAAATAGAGGCTCCGCTTTCGTTTACCATTAAAATTTGTACGTCTGTAATATGAAGGCTTTTTACAAAACTTTCAGTTTCTCGGCTGGCAGTTCCATTACCTATGGCTATTGCTTCTATTTGGTAATCTTGGCACAACTTTTTGAGGATAGAGCCAGACTTTGCCACCTCTCTTTGGGGGTCGTTAGGGTAGATAGTTTCATTGTGTAAAAGTTTACCACTTTTATCCAAAATCACCAACTTACAACCTGTTCTGAATCCAGGGTCTAAGGCGAGGATATTTTTTTCACCAAGTGGTGAAGCCATTAAAAGCTCCCTAACGTTTCCTGCAAATACATTGATAGCCTCTTCATCAGCTTTTTTCTTGGAAAGCAAGCGGATTTCAGTTTCCATTGAGGGCTTCAATAAGCGTTTGTAGCAATCAGTGATGGCTAATTTTACT
>JANRLU010000048.1:0-4952 GCA_033762275.1 Thermonemataceae bacterium
AAAACTATTTATGCCATCATCAACGCTTCGGTAAGAAAATCATTAGGTTCGCATCATTTGGGTTTGGATTTTGAAGAGCAACCTACAAAATTTGCCTTAGAGGATTTTAATTCGGAAAAACTAAGCTTTCTCAATGACAAGCCTTTTAGTAAAGAGGAAGAAAAAATAGCCCAACACAACAGCTACACTATAAATAGTTACAATAAAAGTTATAGAGAAAAAAATAACTTAAAAAATTGGGAAAGTATTTTTGCAGGTTTACATCAGCAAAATCTTACAGAAAGTTTTGAACAAGAAAAAAACAAACTTTTTGAGGATAACTCTAATAGCCAAGAGCAATATTTAGAGAACAAAACCTTTCAGCTCCATCAACGCTATATAATCGCACAAGTAAAGTCTGGCTTGATGATTATAGACCAGCATCTTGCTCACGAAAGAATTTTGCATGATAAGTTTTTGAAAAATTTACAACAAAAAAACGGTATTATTTCCCAACAACTGCTATTTCCTATACAAATCCCCTTCAATCCAACGGAAATTACGCTATTAGGCGAATTGGAATCCGCTCTACAAAACTTAGGGTTTGTATTTGATACCAATGAAAGTGGAGTTACTTTGTATGCCGTTCCGCCCGACTTGCCCAAGGAACAAGAAAAAAATATTTTAGGGACTTTTTTGGAGCAAGTATCTCATAACCAAGAAAATATAAACACTTATACACAAGAAAAAATCGCCCGCTTAATGGCTCAAAGAGCTGCCATCACCTATGGTACTCGTTTGCTACCTGCCGAAATTCAAACTTTACTCGCACAACTTTTTGCCTCCTCCAATCCTAACTATACGCCCAACGGTGAAAAAATATTCGTCATTTTGGATATGTTGAGCTTGCAAAGCTATTTTGACTCTATTTGATACATTTCACTATTTTTTAATCCTCTTTAGTTTCTGAAACTATATCATATTACCAATAAAGATTTCATAAAAAGTTTGGATAAGCTCCAAAATGTTGTATTTTTGTGCATTAGGGAAAACGTTTTATCAATAAAAATCTATTAAAATGGCTGTTTTAGTAAATAAAGACTCTCGTGTAATTGTTCAGGGCTTTACAGGCTCAGAAGGTTCTTTTCACGCCCAACAAATGATTGAATACGGAACCAACGTAGTTGGTGGTGTAACCCCAGGAAAAGGTGGGCAAAAACACTTAGACCGTGATGTATTCAACACGGTGAAAGATGCCGTAGAGCAAGCCGGAGCCAATGTATCTATCATTTTTGTTCCACCTGCTTTTGCTGCTGATGCCATTATGGAGGCAGCCGATGCAGGCATAGAGCTGATAGTTTGTATCACAGAGGGTATCCCCGTGAAAGATATGATGCTTGCTAAAGAGTATCTCAAAAATAAAAAATCAAGGCTTATCGGACCTAATTGCCCTGGTGTAATCACCCCTGGAGAAGCAAAAGTGGGAATTATGCCTGGTTTTGTTTTCAAATCTGGTAGAATTGGAATTGTTTCTAAATCTGGTACGCTCACCTACGAAGCTGCTGACCAAATTGCAAAGGCTGGTTTGGGCGTTTCCACAGCTATCGGCATTGGTGGCGACCCTATCATCGGAACTCCTACCAAAGAAGCTGTGGAACTTTTGATGAATGACCCCGAAACTGATGCAATCGTGATGATAGGTGAAATCGGTGGCAATTATGAAGCTCTCGCCTCAGAATACATCAAATCAACGGGAAATAAAAAGCCTGTTATTGGCTTTATAGCTGGACAAACAGCCCCTAAAGGTCGCCGTATGGGACACGCTGGAGCTATTGTAGGAGGGAAAGATGATACAGCTCAAGCAAAAATGGCTATTATGGAAAGTTGTGGAATTCATGTAGTACATTCCCCTGCTGATATTGGTGCTATGGTATTGAAAGCTCTTGGCAAATAGCAAAGACACTACCCCACCGAAAATATAATTTCGACTCCCAAACAAGGATTGCATATATTTGCTTGCAATCCTTGTTTGCTTGTCTGGCTTACCCAGTTTTTATTTATTATTTGAATAAATATTGCCATATTTTTCGTAAAAATTTGTATTTTTGTCAAAAAAAACTATGATTAGATTAGAAAAGGGCAAATATGCTAATCTCATTCGTTGGATTTGGATTAGCTTTTTTAGTGGTCTTGTATTTATTTTCTTGTTTATTTGGGCTATTAGTATAGATTTTTTGGGACTTTTTGGTGGAATGCCAAGCCTAAAAGCCTTGGAAAATCCCAAAAGTGAGCAAGCCTCTGAACTTTACACTGCCGATGGAAAACTAATGGGAAAATATTTTACAGTAGATAGGCAGCCCATTGATTTTGAGGAAATTTCCCCCTATGTCATCAATGCTCTTATAGCTACTGAAGATGTACGCTTCGAGCAACACGCTGGTATAGATGCCAAAGCTATTGGTAGGGTACTTTTTCGTATGGGTGGAGCAGGTGGTGGTAGTACCCTTACCCAGCAATTAGCCAAAAACTTATTTGATACCAGAGCAAAAGATAACAGAGGAGCTCTTAGTAAAACTCCATATATAGGATTAGCCATAATAAAATTTAAAGAATGGATAACGGCAGTTCGTTTGGAAAGAAGTTATACCAAGAAAGAAATTATTACAATGTACTTAAATGAGTGCGAGTTTGGACACAATGCTTTTGGCATACAAGCTGCGGCAAAAACTTATTTTAATAAAAATGCTTCTGAATTAGACTTAGGCGAGTCGGCTATGTTGGTGGGAATGTTGCAAGCTCCCAGCAAATATGACCCTATAAACCCACAAAAACAAAGTGCTGCTATAGAAAGAAGAAATATTGTTTTGGGGCAGTTAAAAACCTATAAATTTATTACTGAAGATGATTTTCAAAAAACCAAAAAAGAACCTCTACGTATCAATTTCCACCCACAAGATAACAGCGAAGGAATAGCTCCTTATTTTAGAAATGAGGCTTTCAAAGAGGTTATCCAATGGGCTATAAAAAAAGGCTATGCTAAGAATGAAAAAGAGGCTAAAGAATTTATCTATACAGCAGGCTTACGAGTCTATACAACGATTGATAGCCGTTTGCAAAAATTAGCCGAAGATGCTATGCAACAGCACATGAAAGAAAAACAACGCAGGTTTTATGCTCATTGGAAAGCTATAGGTAGAGACCCTTGGGTAGATGATTATGGCAGAGAAAAGGTTGGATATATTGAGCAAAACGCCCGTAGAACGCTTTTATACAGCCGCCTGAAAGCCAAATATGGAAAAGATGAAGTAGCTATTTTCAATGAAATGAATAAGCCCAAGCAGATGCGTGTATTTACTTGGCAGGGCGAAAAAGATACGCTGATGTCTCCAATGGACTCTATCAGGCATTACAAACACTTTTTACAAACAGGTATGATGTCCATAGAGCCTAAAACTGGGCATATCAAGGCTTGGGTAGGTGGTATCAATTATAGGCATTTTCAATATGACCAAGTAAGACAAGCCAAACATCAACCCGGTTCTACTTTTAAGCCTATTGTATATGCTACTGCCGTTGATGCAGGCTATACGCCTTGCCATAAAATGCCTGATGTGCCAGTGGTATTCCCAGGCTGGATACCCAAACAAGATGGTGGATACTCCGGTGGAATGTACCCTTTACGCAAAGCAATGGGCTACTCTATCAATACCATTGCCGCAGGGCTTACCAAGGATATTGGTGTAGATGGTATCATACGTTATGCCAAAGAAATGGGCGTTGAAACAGAGTTGCCTCGTGTAGCCTCCATCTGTCTGGGTTCGCACGCTATGAGTATGTATGATTTGTTAGGAGCTTATACCATTTTCCCTAATAGGGGTTATCGCAACCAGACAATGATGATCACAAAAATTACAGATAAAAATGGGAAAGTCTTAGAAGAATTTGCTCCAGAAGTAAAAGAAGTAATGAGTGAAAGAAAAGCCTATATGATGCTTGATATGCTGATGGCAGGTACGGAAAGAGGTGGCACTTCCGCTGCCCTACATGGCTACCCCATTCTTTTTGCCAACCGTAACCAAATAGGCGGTAAAACAGGCACAACCCAGAACCAAGCTGATGCTTTGTATGTGGGTGTTACACAAGACCTTATCACAGGGGTATGGGTAGGCGGTGATGATAAAGCAGTTCGTTTTTTGAGTATGTTTGAAGGGCAAGGAGCTGTACTTGCTTTACCTGCTTTTGCCATATTTATGCAAAAAGTATACGCAGATGGCAGTCTTCCCTACAAACAAAGACCTTTTGAGAAACCTGGAGATTTGGATATGGATGAACTTAATTGCGAGTTGATGGATGCAAAAGTAGAAAGAGTAGGTGATGAAAGAAGAAAGAAAAAAAGAAGGTAGAAGCATTTAGTACAAGAATAATGTACATTCATAAAAAATAAATAGTGTTTCGTACAATATTTGTGTTTGAGATGCTAAAAAAAGTTACTTTTGGTTCATCGTTCCACTTTCAAAATCATAAAAAAATGAGAAAAATAGTTTCAACTTTCAGTATACTGGCAATGTTGTTTGTGCTTACAGCCTGCCCTTACTCTGCCGAGTTTTCTTTGGACAGCCCCAAAGAAAGAATAAACTCCTCATACATAGGCACTTGGTCTGAAGAATCCTCTTTTGAAAATCCCGCTTACTTTGTAATATCCAAGAAAGATGCAAATGCTTACGTTTTTGAAAAAAATGAATATAGCACAGAGAAAAAGCTATATGAAAAGAAAACTTATACAGGACATATCACTACACTTGGCAATGTGCAGTTCCTTAATCTTAAAGATGAAGAAGAAAACAAATACTATTTCCATAAAATAGAGCTTAGCAGCGATAAAAAGCAAATCATTATGTTTGAGGTTACTGATAACATTGATGAAAAGTTTTCTAACTCAGTGGAACTTAAAGCTTTCTTTGATAAATACAAGG
>JANRLU010000049.1:0-34811 GCA_033762275.1 Thermonemataceae bacterium
GTATCAGTGCTGAAAGTGGCATTGCCACTTTCAGGGATATGGGCGGCTTATGGGAAGGATATGACGTAATGGAGGTAGCAAGCCCAATGGGCTGGGAAAAAAACCCACAATTAGTTTTGGATTTCTATAACGAACGCCGCAAACAAGCAATTTATGCCCAACCTAACGCAGGACATAAAGCCTTAGCACATTTAGAAAACTTCTTTGATGTCAGTATCATCACCCAAAACGTAGATAATTTACACGAGAAAGCAGGCTCTTCAAAGGTTATTCATTTACACGGAGAGCTTTTTAAGGCAAGAAGCACCAAAGACAAAAACTTGGTATATGAGCTAAAAGATTGGCAACTAAACTTAGGAGATACTTGTGAAAAAGGCTCTCAATTACGTCCGCATATTGTTTGGTTCTATGAAGATGTTCCTTTGATGGAGCAAGCCATAGAGGAAACCCTTAGTGCTGATATTTTCATTGTAGTAGGTACTTCTATGGTCGTATACCCTGCCGCAGGACTGATAGACCACACCCAACGCGAAAGTTTGAAGTATGTGGTAGATGTGCAAATTCCTAATATACAAACCAATAGGTATAAAAATTTGCAATTTGTCCAAGAAAAAGCAAGTATAGGGCTTACAAGACTTTCCGAAGAACTTATAGAGAAGTTTGGCATCTGAAAATGAACTTTATGATTACAAAAAATGTATAAAGTAAAGAATTAGTTTTCTGTTTAACAAAATACCTTATTAGTATGTCTAAAAAAACCGTTGAAATCACAGACGCAAACTTTGAAGAATTATTAAAATCTGATAAGCCTTTATTTATTGACTGTTGGGCGGCTTGGTGTGGTCCTTGCTTGATGATAGCCCCTGCCGTAGAAGAACTTGCTGATGAATATGAGGGCAAAGCTATCATTGGAAAATTAGATGTAGATGCTAATCCTAATGTCTCTGCTATGCTGGGCATCAGAAGCATACCTACACTTTTAGTTTTTAAAGGAGGAAAAATTGTTGCTAAGCAAGTAGGCGTAGTGCCTAAAGCTGTATTGGCTAAAATGATTGAAGCAGAATAAAAAAAGGAGAATTTCTTCTCCTTTTTTTATTTCTTCTTGAGATTAGGAACTAAAGTAACGAGCATTTTTTTACCTTCCATTTGTAAGGCTTGCTCTACTTTTCCTACCTCGCTAAGTAATTCGATGAATTTATGTAAAATTTCCTCTCCCCGCTCCTTAAACACAATACTACGACCGTGAAACTGCACATAGGCTTTCACCTTTGAACCTTCTTTCAGAAAGTTTTCAGCGTGTTTAACCTTGAAATTAAAGTCGTGGTCGTCTGTATTTGGTCCAAATCTAATCTCTTTAAGTATTGTTTTCTGAGCTTTAGACTTCATTTCTTTCTGCTTTTTCTTCTGCTCATACTTAAACTTGGAGTAATCTACCACACGGCAGATTGGCGGGTCAGACTTTGCATTAATTTCTACTAAATCTAATCCTTGTTCTTCGGCTATACGCAGGGCTTCTTTGATGTCATAAATGCCCACTTCTATATTTTCGCCTACTAATCTTACTTGCGAAACGCGTATTTTTTCATTCACTCGGAATAGCTCTTCCTCTTTGCCCTTCCGAAAATTTGTTTTAGGGTTAATAAGACCTCCTTTTTTATTTTAAGAATTTTTATGCAAAAAATGTAAAAAAATATAAAAAAAACAAGTATTTGAGCTGAAAAATTTAGATTTGAATACAAGAAAAATATAGTATTTTTGCAGAAAAAAAAACAAAAAATGAAACATTGGCTCAAAGCGTTCAGGCTAAGAACCTTGCCTTTAGCTCTTAGTAGCGTGGGTATGGGTGCCGTGTTAGCTTTTTCTTACCAAAAATTTAATAGCTTGATTTTTGGATTAAGCGTACTTACCACTATCTTTTTACAGATTTTATCAAATCTTGCCAATGACTATGGAGACGCTCAGAGTGGCGTAGATAACTCCGAAAGAGAAGGTCCGAGCCGAGCCGTACAAACAGGGCTTATCTCAGCAAAAACTATGAAAAAAGCTATTATACTGTTCGTATTGCTAAGTTTTCTATCAGGTCTGGGCTTACTATATGTATCCTTTGCCCAAAGTGAGCATCTAATACTTTACTTTTTAACCTTCTTAGGCTTAGGGGTTTTAGCAATTATAGCAGCCATTACCTATACCATAGGTAAAAAACCTTATGGCTACATAGGTCTTGGAGATATTTCGGTAATGGCATTCTTTGGCTGGGTAGGTGTTTTGGGTTCTTTTTTTCTTTACACACGCTTTTTAGAAATTTCTCTAATTTTACCTGCTACGGCTTGTGGCTTACTTTCAGTAGCTGTACTTAATGTGAATAATATCAGAGACATAGAATCTGATAAAAAAGCTGGTAAAAATTCTATTCCTGTGCGTTTGGGTAGAAATAAGGCGGTGGCTTATCACTATGTTATCTTAGGAATGGTGTATGTTTTTACAAGTGTGTATGCTTTTTTGAGCCATTGGGAGTGGTTTCAATATATTTTTTTACTAAGCACGCCCTTATTTATCAAAAATGCAAAAGCTGTTACCAATCTACGGGGCATTGCTTTAGACCCCTATCTGAAGCAAATGGCACTTTCCGCTTTAATATTTATTATACTTTTCGGGCTTGGCATTGGGCTGAAAAGCTAATTTTATGGCAAATACTCAAGTTTATTTCATAATTTTGTAAAATTATTTCTCACGCAATCCCATAAAAAATGAATTGGACACATTTAGAAAATATCAACCAATTGGAAGAAGTAAAAGAACAAGAAAATGCTCTTATCTTCAAACATAGTATTCGTTGTTCTATCAGTGCGACAGCTCTGAGCAGACTCACAAGACAATGGAAGTCGGCGGAGCTACCGCAGCTCAAATTATATTTCTTAGACCTTGTCAATCATAGAGATATTTCCAACGCCATAGCTCAAACATTTGGCGTAGAGCACCAATCGCCTCAGATTTTACTTCTCAAAAAAGGGCATTGTATTTATGACGAATCTCATTATGGCATTGATTATGAGAATATTAAGTCCGCTATTGAAAAATCTTTATAGATTTGGGTACTTGGTAAATCTCTAAATTTGGGCAGCCAGAACTTCACAAAGTCGGCGTTGGGGTCATATTGCTTCGCCTGACTAACTATGTTGAAATACCTATTTTCTCTGGGGTCGTTTCCTACCCCAGCCACATATAGCCAATTTCCCCAGTTGCTGCATACATCATAATCTATGAGTTTGCTCTCAAAGTACATTGCCCCCCAAATCCAATTTATTTTTAAGTCTTTTACTAAAAAACTTGCCACGTTTTGTCTACCTCTATTGCTCATAAAACCCGTTTCGTTGAGTTCTCGCATATTGGCATCAATGAAAGGTACACCTGTTTCTCCTGTTGCCCATTTCTCAAAAATTTTTCTGTTGTTTTTCAAACCTAAACCTTCCTTTTTGATACCTTCTTCCTTAAAAATAAGATTTCCATACTTTTTGGCAATAAAACGAAAGTAATCTCGCCAAATTAGCTCAAAAATAAGCCAATATGTAGATTGATTTTTAATTACTTTCTTTTCATATTTTTGTACTTCTTCATAAATGTAACGCGGAGAAATTGCCCCTAAAGCGAGCCAAGCTGAAAATTTGGAGGAATACTCCGCACCAAGTAAGCCGTTGCGTGTTTCTTTATAGTTTCTGAGGTTATTGCTCTGCCAAAAATAATGATTAAGACGTTCTAAAGCTGCTGTTTCGCCACCTTTCCACTGCATTGAGGTTTTAAAATTTGTTTTATGTACTTCCAAACCTAATTCTTTGAGTGTCGGAATTTCTCCTGCAAAAAAATCATTAGGAAGAGGGTTAGTTTGGGTAATAGTGGGATAAGTTGCTCGTATCTCGCTGTTTTTTTCTACAGCTTTTCTAAAATCAGTGAAAATATCTGGAACTTTTGCCACTGGAAAAGGTAAATCTTCTAAGTGATAAAGTGTGTAAGTCCAGAAATATTGAATTTCTATCTTCTTACTTTTTAAATTTTGCTCCAAACTTTTTTCCACTGCCAATTCCTCAAAAGTGCTTTCTTTGGAAGCAAAAACAGCCTGTACATTTAATTTTTCAGCTATTTTACAGATTTCCTCTTCGGGTTTTCCGCATCTCACAATCAAATCCCCACCTATTTTTCGCAGAGAAGCCCTCAAATTAGCCAAGGTTTCTATTAAAAATCTTGTTCTGAAACTGTCTGTTTTAGGAAAATCCAAAAAAGTCTTTTGCCAAGAACGAATATCCAAACAATAAGCCACATAAACCTTCTCTGCTTTTTTTGAAGCTCTGTAAATCAGTTCATTATCATGAAGCCTAAGGTCATTTCTGAGCCAAACCAAAATATGTTTCATAGCTGTACTTTTTTTGTATTCTAACTTTTTGTAAAATTTTTAGGTTTTGTATTTTTTCGTTTTTTTGCTAATTTGCAGCACAATTTTCAAAAATAGATAAAATGCCCTTAGAAAAAGAACTCATCAAATCTATTGAAGATGCTTTTTTAGCCATCTATCAGCAATCGATACAAAATATAAGCTTACAGGAAACTAAAAAGGAATTTGAAGGTACACATACCTTGGTAGTTTTTCCTTATACCAAGCTCCTAAGTGAAAAACCCAGCGATATAGCCCAAAAAATAGGCGATTATTTAGTAGAAAAGACTGCTTTGGTAGAAAAATACAACGTTGTTCAAGGCTTTCTGAATCTCAGTCTGGCAAATACGGCTTGGTTGCAAATTTTTGAGGAAATTTGGAAAAAACCAAGATTTCAGAAAGAAGCCACCAATGAAAAAGTAGTTGTAGAGTACTCTTCGCCTAACACCAACAAACCACTACATTTAGGGCATTTGCGTAATAATTTTTTGGGCTTCTCATTGGCTAATATCCTGAAAGCCAATGGTTATGAAGTGCATAAAACCCAAATCGTGAATGACAGGGGTATCCATATTTGTAAGTCTATGTTGGCTTACCAAAAATTTGGTAATAACGAAACCCCTGAAAGTAGTGGCATAAAAGGCGACCATCTCGTTGGAAAATACTATGTAGAATTTGATAAATTGTACAAATCCCAGATAGCAGAGCTAAAAAATGCGGGCTTGAGCCCAGAAGAAGCTGAAAAAGAAGCACCAGCTATCCAAGAAGCTCAAAAAATGCTGCTTGATTGGGAAAACGGTAAAGAGGAAGTCGTGCAACTTTGGAAAAAAATGAATAGTTGGGTTTTTGAAGGCTTTGACGAAACTTACAAAAAAATTGGTGTCCACTTCGACTCCATTTATTATGAATCTAATACCTATTTACTCGGAAAAGATATTGTAGAAGAAGGCTTAGCCAAAAAAGTTTTTTATAGAAAAGAAGACAATTCTGTTTGGATAGATTTAACCGCTGAGGGTTTGGACAACAAATTGATACTTCGCAGCGATGGAACTTCGGTGTATATTACCCAAGATATAGGCACAGCAGAGCTTCGTTACAAAGACCAAATGATGCAAAAAATGGTCTATGTGGTAGGAAATGAGCAAGATTATCACTTTAAGGTCTTGTTTCTGATTTTAAAAAAATTGGGTAGAAATTACGCCGAAGGTTTGCATCACCTAAGTTATGGAATGGTAGAGCTGCCCACAGGAAAAATGAAGTCCAGAGAGGGAACTGTCGTAGATGCTGATGATTTGGTAGCAGAAGTAATTGCTATGGCAAAACAAAAAACGGAAGAAAAAATGCTATCTGCGGGCACTTACGAAACCTTCACAGAAGAAGAAAAAGATACATTATTTGAAATCATTGGCTTAGGTTCTCTCAAATACTTTCTTTTAAAAATAGATGCTCAGAAAAAAATGCTTTTTAACCCAGAAGAAAGTGTAAGTTTTGAAGGTGATGCTGCTCCTTTTATCCAATACACACACGCTCGCATTAAATCTGTTTTGCGAAAAGCTGCACAAGAGCAAGAAAAAAATTGGCAAGGCTATTTCCGTAATTTACAGCAAGTTGAAGTTATGCTTATCAGAGCTTTGCATCAATATTTGGAGGTGATAACTGCTGCTGCCGAACGTTACGCTCCTTATTTATTAGCTCAATATCTCTACGATTTGAGTAAATTGTATAGCAGTTTTTATGCAGAATGCTCCATTTTGAAGGCAGAAAGTTCTGAGGCTGCCAATTTCAGATTGGCTCTCTCCGAACTCACTGCCCAAACACTCAAAGAAGGCATGTTTTTATTGGGAATTGATGTACCCGAAAGAATGTAGAGCAAAAAATGTATGGCTTACTCATATCCCGAAAAAAAGATTTTTCTTACAAAGTTATTGGAGCTTTTTAGCTTTATTTTCCTTCTTTTTTTCAGAATTTTTAGGAAAAAGCAAACTTCAAGACCAAAAAATATTCTGCTTATAGAGCCTTTCCAAATGGGCGACGTGCTTTCGCTTACCCCTCTGTTAAATTTGCTAAAAGAGCATTTCGCAGAGGCTAAAATTTTTGTACTTACTAAAAAAAGTAGCGGAAGTATTCTTCATTTTGATAGCAGAGTAAGTGAAGTATTTTTTGCAGATTTTCCTTGGTCTGATTATGGGTTCAAAAAAAGTAAACTACAACGCTGGTTAAGTCTGTGGCGTAGCCTTCAAAAACTTAAATCTTATCATTTTGATGTAGGCATAGATACGCGTGGTGATGTACGCTCTCAAATTGTACTGAATTATCTTCAATGTTCCTCTGTTATTGGTTATACCAATTATCTACACTCTAATATATTTTTATGGGGCTTGTTATTGGATAAAAAATTAAAAAAATCCTCTGAAAAGCATCGTTATTTGTGGAATATTGAGCTTTTATCACTTCTTGGCGTACAAAAGTTAAAACTTAGTTTGCCAAGTTTTGTTCCTGATAAAAGCAAACCTTCGTCTGTTTTCAATAATTATATAGTTTTGCATATTGGCGGCGGTTGGGAGTACAAACGCTGGCAAGAAAAGAAATGGTTATCTTTAATAGATTTTCTGCTTTCCAAAAACAAAAAAGTGGTGGTGGTAGGTGGTGAGGGTGAGCGTTCTGTAGTGGAGGCTATCCAAGAGAAATCTGTGATTAGTGATAATTTAGTATTCAAAATTACTTCCTTGGAGGAACTTATTAGTCTTATTAACCATACTGATTTGTTTGTAGGTTTGGATAGTGGTCCTATGAATTTAGCCGTATGTTTAAATACACCTGTACTTGCTCTTTTTGGTCCTGGCGATTCGGAGATGTGGCACCCACTTAGTGAAGGAAGTTCGTTTATTCATAAAAAAGAACTTTTTGGCTGTAGCCCTTGCCTGCAAACAATTTGTCATTTTCCCCTCAAAAATTGTATGGCAAGTATAGAAGTTTCAGAAGTTATTAACTTGATAAAGCTATAATGTTTCTAAAAAAAATAAACACTTATTTGAACACCCATACACTTACTACGCTAAGTAATTGGGGTAGTAAAGGACTTACCATATTCATAAACCTTTACTCTATAAGAATACTAAGTCAGAAGTTATCCGAACAAGATTATGCCCTCTTTATACTTTTAATGGGATTACAGTCTTGGTTAGTGCTGATAGACTTAGGAGTAGGAAGTAGCATACAAAATTATGTTGTAGAACAAAGAGCTAATAAAAAAAACTATGATATATACCTTTACAATGGTTATATACTTAGTTGGGGACTATTTATAATATTCTCTGTAATTTTCAGTATATTGAGAGTACCTTTGGCAAGTAGTTATTTAAGTGAAATATCTATATCTATTTCAGAAAAAATCAGTTATGTTACTTTAGTTTTTCTATTATTAAGCATAACATTTCTAAATGAAACCATCTATAAAGTTAAATATGGGGAAGAAGAAGGTTATAAAGGGATAATTATATACTCTGTTGGTCGCATTTTAGGATTTATTGGTATCGTGTTACTCTCCCTATCTTCTCAACAACACTCAGTTATTACATATATATTGATAAGTTTATCTCCATCTGCAATGATTAGTTTTTTATACTATGGCTACAGATTTTTCCACATTGCCAGCTTATCACTATTTTCCAAGTCAGTAACAAGACAAATTCTGAGTAGGGGCTTTTTATTTTGGCTATATAGTATCGCTCTATACTTACCCTTTTTCACCGAATACTGGGTCTTAGGTAAATTCTTATCCTCCAAAGATATTGTATTCTATAATTTACTGAAGCGATTATATGAAATACCTTCTTTTATGTATAACGCTATTCTTTTATCTTCTTGGGTAGTTTTTACTCAACTATATATTCAAAAAGATTATAGAAAAATTATAGAAAAAATAAGAAAAAATATTCTTATTGGTATGACTCTACTCATTTTAGCTACAGCTCTTTTATCTGTTTTAGCAGCTTTTATTCTAAAAATTCTTGCTCCTGAATTTATTTTTTTAAGCGATACCATCTGGATTGCCTTTTTTGGGGTATATTTTATTTTAAGGGTTTGGGTAGATACTTTTTCTACATTTTTACAAAGTGTTAGTAAATTACATTATTTAATAATATTTTATACCTTTGTAGGTGTAATAAGCATCTTATTAGAGTTTTATCTCACAACCTACTTTAAATTATACGGGATAGTAGCAGCTTTGGTAATTCCTTTGTTTATTTTAAGTATTATACTTCCTTTGTATGTAAAAAAAGTTTTAAAATATAAATAAAATGAGCATAAAAAAGCATATAAAAAAATTAATTAAGGGAACTATTATAGAGAAGCCCATTATGCAACTCAATTCTATGTGGTACTACTTGAGATACCCACAGTTGAGAAAAGGAAAAAAGTACGACCAACAAACAAAAATCGTATTTCAAAAAATATTACACAAAAACTCAAATTGTATAGATGTTGGAGCTAATCAAGGCGAAATATTACAAATGATGTACGAGTTTGCACCAGAAGGAAAACACTTTGCTTTTGAACCAATACCCAGTCTGTATGAAAAATTAAAGATGCGGTTTCCTCAAGTAACAGTATTTAATGAAGCACTCAGTGACAAACCAGGTACCTTATCTTTCTTTCATGTCATCTCTAATAATGGATTTAGCGGGCTAAAAAAACGCCCCTATCTTACAGAAAACCCTGATATAGAAGAAATAAAAGTAAATGTAACAACATTAGATAGCAGCATTCCTGAAGAAACAAGTATAGATTTGGTGAAAATAGATACAGAAGGAGCAGAAATGGGTGTCATATTGGGTGCGGAGAAACTCATTGAAAGAGTACGTCCTATCATTATCTTTGAATTTGAAAAAAAAGCAGCTAGCGTATATGAAAATACCGACCCTGTTCTACTTTTTAATTTCTTTGATTCTAAATTCTATAAGGTAAGTACTATGAAAAATTGGCTTGAACAGAGCCCAAGTCTATCAAAAGATGCTTTTTTAGAGTTATATAATTCGGAAAAAGAATTTTACTTCATGGCTTATCCAGAAACAAGAAAATAAATTTTATGCTAAAAATAGCTCTAATATCTAATAAGTTTCCTCCATATCCTTGCGGAGTAGGTGATTATGCCTATAATTTAGCAAATTCTTTAGCCACTTACGAAGACAATGAAGTTTATATTATCACTCCTCATTGGGAAGAACAAACAAAAAAAACTTTCTTAAGAGGTTTACTCAAATTCTCAACATGGGGCATTACCTCTACTTTCAGAATAATAAAATCATTAAAAAAACAGAAAATACAAATAACTCATATCCAAAATACAAGCACAAAGAACATATATTACTATATTATTCCTTTGTTTATAAGATTACTTACAAAAGCAAAAGTAATCATTACCATACACGAACACACAACAAAAACTAAAGTGGGCAAGTTAGCTAATCTATTAAGTATGTTTTTTTGCCATCATATCATTGTCCAAGAAAAGGAGTATATACCTATTTTTAAAAGTATATTTTTTCTAAAAAAGAAGGAAATTACTTTTGTAAGCACTCCATCTAATATACCCAAAAGTACACTTCAGCAAAAAGATGAAGAAATAAAAGCTTTGAGGGCTAAATATATGAAAAATCACCAACTACTAATTACCTATTTTGGCTTTTTGGTAGAGCATAAAGGCGTATCTGATATTTTTGAAGTATGCGAGCCCACAAGAGATTTTATTCTAATAATTAGCAACTTTGAGACTTTTGCGAGTCCTTACTCCGAAAATATAAAGAATATCATCAATTCACCAAAATGGCTGAATAGCAGTTTCTGTACAGGATTTATACCTGCCGAAGCCGTTGCTGATTTATTACATGTATCAGATATTTGTATTTTTCCATTTAAAGATGGCAAAAAGAACAGAAATGCATCTTTTTCAGCTGCCCAACTGCAAGGTACTTACTGTATAACCACACATGAAAGTTTAAGAGGGTATCAAAGTGATGAGCATACTTATTATGCTTCAACTAACAATATTGATGAACTAAAAAAAGGAATAATTTTTTATTTACAACAACAGTTAGGAAAAAAATATACAGAGGGTGACGATAATTGGTATAAATTAGCCGCATCTCACAAAAAAATATATCAATATTATGAATAAAATATACTATCTATCAGGTTATTTATTTTCGTTGATGTTTATTCTTTATGGACTTAGTGCCGAGATATTTGAGAGAAAACTATTCTTCAACGAAATCCTATCCTTAGTTGGTTTCGTAACTTTTTTCATTGTATATTTTAAGAAAAATTTCAAAATTATACTACCTAAATCACCCATTTTTAAATATGTTTTATTTTTTTTATTATTAAATATATTTCACTTAATAACTTCTTTTTACTTTAAAACTAATTTATATTATTATCTAAGAAATAGCGTTATTTTCTATTCTATATTTGTGTTTTTCTGGGCTTTTTATTTTTATGAAGCATTTCTCTTACTTTTACTAAAAGTAAAAAGAATTTTATTATATTACATAGGTGTTTTTCTTATATACCCTTCTTACGTATTTTTGGAGCGTTTTACAACTTCTTTTTTCTTTCCTTTATTTTTAAAAAGAATCAATATCAATAATATCATTATATTAGTTATTTTAAATGTAATTTTAGCTATACAATACTCCTCTCTAACAGTAACAATCATTGCTTTACTTGTATCATTTTTTATACTCATTAGAACCTATAGCCAATTTAAAATTATACTTATAGGTATTTCAGTTTTTATCATCACACTATCCATATATTTAAGCCCCTCACTAAAGTTATATAAAGACGGAGAATATCAGTTATACGGACAGGGTACAGGTATGAACAAAGTTGTTGCTAGTAACTTCCTTTTAAGTTTAGACTACAATACCACGTGGCGAACTGTTTTTTGGTACAGAGTTATTAGTGAAAATTTCCCAAAGAATTTCATTGGAATTGGCTTTGGTACTCCTCTCATATATTATAAAGAAGGTTTTGATACCGCAGATAGCTCATTTAATGATGAGCATGATGCTCATGTAACAGGTTGTCATAATACGTTTATCACCCTGCATAGTCGTTTGGGGATTGGCTTTATTTTGATAATGTTAGGTATTTACAGAGAAGTTTTTCGCAATTTCTATAAACGCAGAGAATTTCTATTTCAACATATAGAAGGCTCTTTTTTTATAGCGTTTATTGTAGTTACAATCATAGGTTGCTTTAATTTACTGTTAGAAAGCCCAACAGCATCAGGTATTTTTTGGGCTTTATTAGGTTTTGTCACCAAGATTATTCATAAAAACGAGCCTTTCATACCAAAAGGCTCGTTGAAGTAAAACTTGTAATTCAATATACAATATTCAAAGTTTAATTTTTATAGTTTATAGGCTTGAAAGACTACTCAGGTATTACCAACTCCATTCCAACTTTGATAAGGTCTGGGTTTGAGCCAATCACATCTTTATTAGCTTCATAAATTTGAGTGTATAAAGCTCCATTCCCTAAAAGTTTTTCGGCAATCCCCCAAAGTGTATCACCAGGTTGTACAACGTACACATCTTCGCTTTCTTCTTCATCATACTCCTCTTCATCTTCTTCCTCTTCATCTAGTACCGTTATTCCCGTTACGATTTTAGAAATCCCCTCAATATCTTGTACGTCAGCAAGGACTTCGTCTTTATCCTCTTCACTTTGTACCTCACCACGAACCGTAACTTCCGTGCCGTCAACTTCTACCTCCAAGTTGTCCACACGGTCGCCTATTACTTCTTCAACTCTTTTTCTTAGAGCTTCTTGAGCCATTTCATTTAAGTCAAACATAATTGTAATTTTTTTAAGTGAGTTTTTTTGAGAAAATTACAAATAAAAAATCAATATTTCCAAATAATACCCATATTATTTTTTTGTTTTATTTTTTTGCTTCTGTTCATTTTCTATTCTTTTATTTTTTCTGTATCCATACCAAAATAAAGTGATAAGCATTAACATCAATACCCAATAGTTTTTAGTAAAATTTCCTATCATTATTTCATAAATGCTAATTATCAGGAAACCCACAGAAGCTGAAAGCAAAATTGTATCTAAGTATTTCATCTATGCAATTTTTAAAAGCCAAAAAATAAATATCAAAAATAAAATAAGAACAAAACTAAAATAGGCTTGAATGTAACTTCCCTGCGTAGACCTCAAAAAATTACCAAGGCTTCTTCCTATCCACAAGAATAAATGAATGAAGTTATCAAGTATTTTTCTATCAATCCAAGCAAGAATATGGGCTAAAACCACTTTTAACTTAGGTAAAAAATTGATAATAGTATCTATATATACATCTACTTTTGTACTCAAGTCTGCCAACCACACAATAGGTTGTATAAGTGCAAGGTTTTTTTCTGAAGATATGCTCGTTTGAGGGTGTTTTTGAGTCTGCGTCAGCCCCCTCAAAAGCCTATATAACACGATTTTAAATCTAAAAATATAAGATAAAGCTAAGAAATTACTTATCCAAGTGGCTGTTTTTTTCCAAAAACCTAAAAATAAGCCCGCCAAGGCTGCCAAAATTACTACTGAAATTGGGAATATATGAGATAAGTGAATTTTTATCTCTGTACTTGCAGGTAAATAGTTCCAAAGCCAAGATTTTTCTGCTGCAAAGGGATTCAAAGAAAAAAGAAAAGCTAAGGAAGCTATCGCAAAAAAAAGCAAGGGAATGCTAAATTGCCAAGCGATAGGCTCAAAATCATAGTTATGTTGCTTATTCCCCCCCCTAAATTCACCAAAAAACACCAAATACCATTGCTTTGCCATATAAAAAGCCGTCAGGAAAGAAGAAAAAACTAATACAATCAATACCAGCCAGCCTACTCCTATAGTTTCCACGCTTGCCCAAGCAAATGTTTTGAGCAAAATAGCGTCTTTGGATAAAAAACCTGAAAAAAATGGGAAACCCGCCAAAGCAAGCATATTAAATGTATAAACCAAAAAAACTAAGGGCATTTTTTTTCTTAGCCCACCCATTTTATGCATATCTTGTGCATCAAAATCTAAGTGATAATGATCTTGTAAATGATGTAAAGTGTAAATAATTGCCCCAACCGAAAGAAATAACCCAGCCTTGAAGAAAGCATGTGTAAATAAATGCAATAAACTTTCTTGCGTAGCCCCTATTCCTAAGCCTAACATCATCAATCCTAACTGAGAAATGGTGGAATATGCCAAAACTTTTTTTATATCTCTCTGAAAAACAGCTTTGTAAGCACCTAACAACATACTGATAGAACCTATAAGTATTACCACATATTTTACTTCCATTACAAAAATAAAACTCATTTTAGCCACCAAAAATACCCCTGCTGCCACCATAGTAGCAGCGTGTATGAGTGCCGAAGCTGGCGTTGGTCCTTCCATCGCATTTGGCAACCAAATATGCAAGGGAAACTGAGCCGATTTTGCCATTGCTCCCAAAAATATTCCTAAACCTATCAAAAGTAATAAAGAATTATCCATTTTTGGACTTAACAGCTCTAATTCCGAAAACGTCAGTGTTTCAAAATTAGCCAAAACAAGTAGTATAGCTATCAAAAAGCCAACATCTCCCACTCTATTCACCAAAAAAGCTTTCCTAGAAGCTAATAAAGCCTCTGGACGTTCTTGCCAAAAACCTATCAGCAAATAAGAAGAAAAACCCACTACCTCCCAAAAAACATAGGTTTGTAAGAGATTGGAAGAGAAAAGCAAGGCAAGCATTGCAAAGACAAAAAGCTGTAAATAAGCGAAATAACGTGTATAATTACGCTCCTCACGCATATAAAGCCCTGAAAAAATGTGCACCAAAGTCGCAATAAGAATTACTAAAATCCCCATCAAACTTTCAAAAAAATGAACTTGAAAGCCAAAACGTAAGCGAGAAAACTGTACCCAAGAAGTGTCAAAGAAAAAACCCTTAGATTCTAAAGAGAAAAAAAGATAAAAGGAAAGAGATAAAATTGCACCAAAACTCAATAAGCCTCCAATAAATCCGAGTCTTTTATTTTTTTGGTTGAGAAATAAAATGAAAAAGCTCGCTAAGGGAATCAGCAATAGTAATAATAACAAAAAAAGCATAGCATTATGATTCTAAAGGCAAATGTAATATTTTTTCTTAGAAAATATTGCTATGCTTCATCAAAATTAGTTTTGGACAAGAACTATAAACCTATCAAATTTCTAAATTTTTACAGACTACCAATCCCTACTACTTTGGGAGTTTTGATAGTTGGGTGATTTTCGGGAACTATAATGCTAATGGGTGCAGGCATTCCGTTATTTTTATTTGCTTTCTCAATCCAAACCTTATAGATTTTTCCTGCCACTGCTGAAGCTCCATAGCCTGTTCCAGAAGTATTTGAAACGTTTACACGTGTAATTTTAATTGGATAAGCATAAAATTTAATATCATTGTAGTCTTTTTTCAGAGAAAAAGGCTTAACGGTTTGCCTCAGACTAATATTTTCCACATCTTCATTTACCAAGCTGCCTCCTGCTATGGCTGTAAATTGGTTAGCACAATCATCTACATCTTTTGCGTTTCTGAGAATTTCTACGTATTGCTCCAAAACCCCTTTTACCTCTTTGGGCAAGTTAGCAACAGGAATATCTACTTTTTTGCTTTGAGCAGAGGATAATAGGGCTGCCAAAAAGAAAACAGCGAAAAAAAGCGAGGTTTTGAATAGTTTTTTCATAAAATTTGAATTTAGGTTTTGCAAAATAGCCGCAAATTTCAAGCCACTAACCTCACAAAGATAGCAAAGTAAACAAAAAACACTCTAAAAAGAGAAAAAATCTTTTTGGAGTGTTTTTATTGAACAAAATTATTCTTGTACTAATATATAAAACTTGACAATCAATTAGTTATTTTTCTATTTATGCTTAGCTCTTAATAGCTGAGAGAATTTCCTCACCCATAGGGCTTACCCCCGAACCGTAAAATTTAAGCAATTCGCCTTGCTCATTAATGAGGTATTTGCAGAAATTCCAAGAAGGAGCTTGCTCATTCCATCCGTTTTGCGATTTATCGCTTAGCCATTGATAAAGGGGGTGAGCGTCTGAACCCTTTACAGATATCTTTTCAAACATTTGAAAAGTTACTCCATAATTTTTTTGACAAAACGTGGCAATTTCTTCGTTGGAGCCAGGTTCTTGTCCCATAAAATTATTAGCTGGAAAGCCTAATATTACAATTTTATCACCATATTTTTCGTGTAACTCTTGTAGTTGTTCGTATTGGGGAGTGTAGCCACATTTAGAAGCCACATTTACCAAGAGGATTTTTTTACCTTTATATTGGCTGAAATCAATCATTTTTCCATCTATACTTTTCATTTGAAAGTCATAGAAAGATTTTTTTGTGTTGTTTTCTTGTGCCATAGCTGTTTCGGGTTTAGATTTGATAGATTTTGCTCCCATACAAGCCGAGAGTAAAGTGAGAGGAAGTAATAAAAACTTGAACATCATTTAAAAAGATTTAGGTTTTCTCTATTAAAACTCTTATTTTGCTAAAAAGTTTTGTGTGCTGAAAAATTTATTTATCAAAATGAGTCTAAAAAAAAATCTTATCCTTTCTCTGTTTTTCTTTGTTTTTTCTCAGATAACACAAGCACAAAGTTTGGAAGAGCAACTTTTGGAAGCTATTGAAAATAAAAATACTGAATCTGTTAAAAAATTACTCGATAAAGGAGCAAATCCAAACCATACAGACACGCATAATGCTTCTTTTTTGATGTGGGTTGCTTTTAAAATGGATACAGCTACTTTTGAGCTACTTGTTAGTAAAGGAGCTAAAATAAGAGAGCAAGAAGGCATTATTTGGTTAGATGACAGAGGAATAAACTATTATGGGAGTTTAATGGCTATCGCTGCTGGTGAAAATAAGTTAGACTTGCTCAAACTTTTGGTAGAAAAATACAAAATGCCCCTTAATTTACGTGAGTACAACCCACAAGATAACCAATACACAGGCTGGACTGCCCTACAATGGGCAAGTTACAGAGGGCATTATGAGGTAGTAAATTACCTCATTTCTCAAAAAGCCTATCTGGAGAGCTATGACAATGATGAAACACCTTTGCACCTAAGTATTATCCAAAAAAAACAAAATATTGCCAACCTACTCATCAAAAGCGGAGCCAATGTAAATAAAAAAAATCAACAAGGTTTATCAAGTTTATATTTAGCTACTTTTTATGACCTCCCCCAAACCGTAGAAATGCTCTGGAAAAAGCAGAAAAAATCTATGGAAAAAGGGCTTTTAGAAACTGCTATAAAAGATGGCAATGTGGAAATTGCAGCTTTTCTTATCAAAAATAAATACGAAATACTAAGCCCTTTCAGTGATAGTACGTATGCCATTCATCAAGCCTGTAAAAATGGTTATGAAGACTTAGTGAAACTCTTACTCAAAAATAAAAAAGTAATTAGCCAAATTGATAAATACGGAAATACGCCTTTAATGTACGCTGCCTACAATGGTCAATTGCGTATATGTAAATTATTGATAGAAAAAGGTGCTGATAAAAGCATTATCAATAAACAAAAAAAATCTGCCTTAGATTTGGCAGAAAGCAGAAAATTAAACGAAGTTATCAATTATCTAAAAAATAACGAATACCAAGAACCTGATGAATGGCAAAAGCTCAATCAGGAAGCAGTAAGATACTACAACCAAAATAAAATAGAGAAAGCTGAAGAGGTTTTGAAGCAAGCTCTAAATTTTGTAGATAGCAAGTATAGCCAACAAAGTGAGGAATATGCAAGTGCTTTGTTCAACTTAGCCGAACTCCATAAAATGCAAAAAAACTATGCCCAAGCACAAAAAGATTACGAAAAAAGTCTTGAAATAAGAAAAAAAATAAATTCTCCGCAAATTACGAAAACACAAATAAGTCTTGGTGATAATTTTTTTGTACAAGGCGAATACAGCAAAGCTGTTGAGATTTATGCGGAAGTATACCAAAAAGTTTCGCCTACGCAAGCAACTACTTGGGACTTGCTAAACCTTTCAGCCAAATTGGGTAATAGCTACTATTTGGCAGGTTTTTATGAAAAAGCTACTTTTTTTCTTGAGCAAAGACTGCAACTAAGCGAAAAATTAGCGGGAAAAGAAAGCTTAGAATACGCTTACGCCCTCAGCGATTGGGCAAATTTACTCCAAGATTTGGGAAGACTTAATGAAGCAAAAGAGGTCTACAAAAATTCTTTAGCGATAATGCAAAATCAAGGTAACAATTCAGCTTATGAAGCTAACAGCCACTTGGTATTGATAGGTAATTATGCTGATGTATTAGTAGCCTTAGGAGAATATAGTTTGGGAGAGTTTTTGTATAAAGACTATGTCCTTCCTCAGATAGAGCCTCGCAACAAAGCTATTTTTCTGAGCAATTTGGGAGTATTGTATCTTCAAACCAGCCGATACAAAGAAGCCGAACAAACACTCAGCGAAGCTCTGCAACTAAAAAAGAGAATTTTTGGCGAAAAACACCCCAGCTACTTAGCTACACTTGCCTATTTGGCAGATGTACACCTCGAGCAAGAAGATTATTCAAAGGCAAGCCCTATTTATGATAAAATCACTAACAGAAAAGATACAACAAGCCTACTCTACCTGAATGCCCTGAATGATAAAGCCATCATTTATCAAAAACAAGGACAAAAAGCTAAGGCAGAAGAATATTATCTAAAACTACTCAAGCAAGCCAACCCAAAATCGCAATTCTATCCTGCCTATCTGAACAATATAGCGAACTTTTATCAAAAAAATAAAGATTTCAAAAGTGCAGAAAAATATTTTTTACAATCCAAGAAACTTAAAGAAGAAGTTTATGGAAAAAAACACTTGTCTTACTTGCTCTCCATCAGCAACTTAGCCTCTTTTTATCAACAAACTAATGATTTACAAAAAGCCCATGAGTATTTCCAAGAAGCTAACCAACTTAGCATAGAGCTTATTCATAAGTTTTTGCCCTATATGTCGGAAAAAGCCAGAACTGACTTTCTTGCCCACTTTTATGATTATTATTACAATTTTATTCATTTCGCTTGGCAATATGCTCCCAAAAAACCTACTATTTTAGGCGATTTATTTGATTTCAGACTGGCTACCAAGTCTTTACTTTTAATGGACGCAAGTAAAAAAATTGAAATAAATAGCCAAGATACTTCTATGCTAAATTATTATCATAACTACTTAAAAGCCAAAGATTTACTAAATAAACTCTATACGTTGCCCCAAAAAGAGCTTTCTCAAAGTCCTGTTTCCATTGAGCAACAAGAAAAAATCGTGAATGACTTGGAGCAAAATTTGAATTTTATGCTGTTCAACAGAAAAAGCAAAAAAGATACAAAACTGAGCTGGCAAGATATTCAAGCCCGACTCAAACCCAAAGAAGCTGCTGTTGAGGTAATTAGATTTTTCAGAAATAGCAAAGATAGTAGTGACACTTATTATTTATTTCTGATTATTAAGCCTAATCAAAATTATATAGAAAGTGTTTTGCTCAGTAATGGAACTCTTTTGGAAAAAGAAGCGTTGCAGTACTATATTAACGCAATAAAATACAGAAAAGAAGACAAAAACTCCTACAAACTATATTGGTCAGCCATTTCTGAAAAGCTGAAGGGCATAGAACACATTTATTTCTCACCAGATAATGTCTATAACCAGATTAGTTTGTATAGCCTCCAAAATCCTGCAAACAGAAAATATTTGATTGATGAGTTGGAGATTTCTCTGCTCAATAATTTAAAGCAGTTAGCTGATAGTCCGATTAAAAATATATCAGGGAAAGCCGTTTTTTTTGCCTTTCCTAACTATCAGTTGGATATGCCAAAAGAAAAAAATGACAAATTAAATGAGGAAAATACCCGAGAAAATCAAAATACACGTGAATTTAGTACCCTGAATATTAGCTCTTTGCCAGGAACCAAAGAAGAAGTAGAAGGCATAGAAAATCTTTTACAGAGAAACGGTATGAAAACGGAAAAGTTTCTGGAGAATGACGCCACTGAATCTAACCTGAAAGCCATTAAAAACCCAAAAATTTTACATATAGCTACACACGGCTACTTCTTGGCTGACTTGAAGCATCTGAATTTTTATGATAGAGTTTTAGGCATACAGAAAAAGGTCTTAGAACAAAACAGTCTTTTTCGCTCGGGTTTGATGCTGGCTGGAGCAGAGAGCTACTTGAAAAATCAGAACCAAAAGCAAACACAATTTGCGGAAAATGGTATTCTTACAGCTTACGAAGCTACTATGCTTGATTTGCAAAAAACTGAACTCGTTGTACTATCGGCTTGTGAAACGGGTTTGGGAGAAGTAAAAACAGGGGAAGGTGTTTACGGTTTGCAAAGAGCTTTCCAGATTGCAGGAGCAAATGCCGTGCTAATGAGCCTCTGGAAAGTAGATGACGAAGCTACTAAGAATTTAATGACGGATTTTTATGCTAATTGGTTGCAAAATTACAGCAAACAAAAATCTTTTAGAATGGCTCAAACTTTATTAAGAAAAAAATATCCACATCCCTATTATTGGGCAGCTTTCGTAATGATAGGAAAATAAAATTAAAATTATTAAAAATGAAAAGACACACAGAAAAAGAAGGTGGTAAAAGAAAGAAGCATACAGAAAGTAGCCCCACCAATCTCACAGAACGTATCAAAGAACTTTTACGCCGCCCAAAACTTTGGGGCTATTCGGCTCGTACGGTTGTAAGAGAACTACATTTGGAAGGTAAACATATCAAGAAAGAAGTAGAACAAATTTTAGAGGATTTATTGCAAGATGGATTTATCTACCTCAACGAACAAGGGCGTTACAAATCGCAAGAAGAACACCCCGATACAGTATTAGGTACAATAGATTTTGTCAATAGCCGTTATGCCTATTTTGTTTCAGAGAAATTGGCTGATGATGTACGTATAGACGCCAAAGATGCAGGCAATGCCTTAGATGGCGATACAGTAAAAGTAGCCATATACCCAAGCCCCTACGGCAATAAAATGGAAGGTGAAGTATTGGAAATCGTTAGAAGAAAAACAGATGAATTTGGGGGGGTTATCCAAATAGCTAAAAATCACGCTTTTGTAGTTACTGATAACAAAAAAATGCACGTTGATATTTATATTCCCCTTGATGCCTTGGGTAAAGCCAGCAACGGAGATAAAGTACTCGTAAAAATTACAGAATGGCATAAAATGGGGAAAAAACCTGTTGGAAAGGTAGTAAGAGTTTTGGGCAAACCTGGCGAACACGAAACAGAAATGCACGCTATTATGGCAGAATACAACCTTCCTTTCAGTTTTTCCAAAAGTATAGAACAAGCTGCCAAACGCATCAAAGATGATATTAGCCCAGAAGAAATAAACAAACGCCGTGATTTCAGGGAAATTACCACTTTCACCATTGACCCCGAAACCGCCAAAGACTTTGACGATGCCCTCTCTCTAAGAAAATTAGAAAACGGAAATTGGGAAGTAGGCGTACACATCGCAGATGTAAGCCATTACGTAAAAGCAAATAGCGTTTTGGATAAAGAAGCCTATGAAAGAGCTACTTCGGTTTATTTGGTAGATAGAACTATACCTATGTTACCAGAAAGACTCTCCAACGAGCTTTGCTCCCTGAATCCTGATGTGGATAGACTAACATTTGCGGCAGTTTTTGAACTAAACGAAAAAGCAAAAATTATTAGTGAGTGGTTTGGAAGAACTGTTATTCACTCGGATAGAAGGTTTACTTATGAGGAAGCTCAAGAAAGAATTGAAACCAAAAAGGGAGATTTTGCCGAAGAAATCAATATTTTGAACACATTGGCTCAACAACTTACCGCTGAACGGTTCAAAAATGGGGCTATTAGTTTTGAAACCCCAGAAGTTCGTTTTGTGCTTGATGAAAAAGGGAAACCTCTCACAGTAAAGCCCAAAATTCGCCAGCAAGCCCACAAACTTATTGAAGAATTTATGCTATTAGCCAACAAACGTGTGGCAGAGTTTATCTATAATTTGGGGAAAGGGTCAAAAAAAACGACCATGGTGTACAGGATTCACGAAGCCCCTAACGAAGAAAGACTCAATACATTCGCTAAGTTTGTAGCTCGTTTGGGCTATAAAATAGAAACGCAAGGTAAAAAAATGTCGGCTTCTTTCAATAAAATGACTAATGAATTGGAAGGAAAACCCGAACAAGATGTTTTACAAAATTTGGCGGTACGTACAATGTCTAAAGCCAAGTATACAACGGACGCATTGGGGCATTTTGGTTTGGCTTTCAAGCATTATACACATTTTACTTCTCCTATTAGGCGTTACCCAGATGTAATGGTACATAGACTCTTGGAACATTACTTACAAGGTGGTAAAAGTGTGCCTAAAGAGCTTTATGAAGAAAAATGCCAACATTCCTCTGATAGAGAACGCCGAGCCGCCGAAGCAGAAAGAGCCTCTATTAAATACAAACAAGTGGAATTTATGAAGCTCCGAGATGATGGTAGAGCTTGGGAAGGGATTGTTACGGGAGTTACCGATTTTGGTATTTATGTGGAAATCATTGAAACTAAATCCGAAGGAATGATACGTATGAGTGATTTGAAAGATGATTATTACCAATTAGATGCAGAAAATTATAGAATTGTAGGCAAACATACAGGCAAAACCATTGCTTTTGGCGATAAACTACAAGTAAAAGTTTTGGAAGCAAACCTTCTCAGACGTACTATTGATTTGGAATTAGTCAGTTTTGAAAAAACTGAGGCTGTAAAAACAAAAAAGACTCCTCCTAAAACCTCTACTCCCCGAAGAAAAAAATATCACTAACAAACAAAAGGCTTGGTTTCCCAAGCCTTTAAATTTATTTAGTTTTTTTCTTTTTATTGATATCTATTGAAGAACCCTTATCTTCTTTTTGGGTGTCTACAGTTTGAGAAATCGTTTTAGGTTTTATAGGAGACTTGGGAAATCTTACGTCTTGAAATTTAGAATTAAGCTCCCCATTTTCATCATAAGTATTGATTCTGTTTGCTACCACTGTCCAAGAAAAATCTACATTAGAAGTACCTTGTTGCAACTCCACAACTTCAAAACCATTTTTAGACTTATTGGTTACATATACCCCCTTGCAATCTCCTTCCAGCTGAATGAAAACCTTTAAAGGATGCTTCTCATCTATGTGAATATTTTTTGCTAAAATAGGGTCTATCGTTATATAGGCTCTCCCATTTACTAATTTCCCTGTTCCATAATCCTGAAAAAGTATCTCTGGCGACTCTGGACAAAACATATTTACATATTCATTATCTAAGTCTTTAACCATTGTTGATACTGTACCTGTACCATTTATTTTGTAATTAGTTCCACCTGTTCTACCTCCAACATAAGTTTCTGTACCTGAACGAGCAGTTAAGAAATATCCTCCCCATTTGTCATTACCATTATTCGTTGAATAACCATAAACCCCTATTTCACTACTATTACCAGCTACACCACTTCCATCAACCAAAGTATTAAAAGTTGTTATGTTATTTCCTGCAAAAGTTCCACCTGTTCCTGTTGTTGAGTTGGATTGCCCAACTACTCCTGTTCCTGTGGCACTACTAAAAGAACCACCTGTGTTTGGCAAGTAGGTGCTTGCTCCACCTCCAGAACGTCCTATCACTCCTACACCTGTAGAAGAAGCTGTTATTCCCCAGACACCAAAAGTATTACCCGAAGCACCTGAAGCATACCCTCTAACTCCTCTCGCACCATTAGTAGTAGAAGAAGTTTCACCCAAAACCCCCGTAGCCCCCCCCACAGCAGCTACACCGTAGATAGCTATCCCACCTGAGGCGGTATTTTCTCCAACAACCCCGTAGCCCAAGGCATTGGTAGCCCCACCATAAACACCAAATCCAGAGGTAGCCTCTCCAAGTACCCCATATCCAGAGGTAGCGCTGCCATAAACGCCAATTCCTGTAGTAGCATAAGCATTTATAGCATAAGGAAAAGTAGCATCAGCTTGTACTTCCACCAAATCAGTTGCATACAAGGCGGTTGTTCTATTAAATAAAGTATTTCCCCCAGAAAGTACTCTTGCTCTTTCTGTGTTATTTGTCTTAAAAACTAAGTCTTGGGCATCGGTTGTACCTAAAAAGTTGGTGCCTGCGGTAGTACCAGCGTTTCCTGTTAGCAACCAGCCTCCAGAAGTAAGTTGTTTCCAAGTAGTGGTAGGCAAATCGTAGTACCAAAAGCCCACATTTCCATCTGTTTGGTAGATAAGCAAACCATTGGCAGGCGAGCCAATCGCTCCACGCTGAGCGAGTGTCATACGGGGGGCTAAAAGCCCTTTTGTGGTAGATTTTACATCTAACATCGCAGAGTTATCAGGAGCAGAACCATCATTATTCACCCCCACCCCTTGCCCGAAAGAAAGGGCAGGCAAAGCTGTGAATAAGAAAAAAGCGATAAACTTTCTCATAATTTTGTATAGTTTTTAAGGTTTGATTTTTATTGTTTTACAATTTTAAAAAATTCTGTTTGTGTATTAGTTTTTAGCCTAAGAATATATGTTCCATTGGCTAATTGAGGTAAAAAAGTAGAGGGCTTGAAGTCTATGTACGAATCAGAAAACTTGTTTTGCAAATATATTTTGCCCAAATTATCCATGATAGAAAGTTCTATCTCTTGCTTTTCAGGATTAGTAATCTGCACATTCAATATATCTCTGTAAGGATTGGGATAAATCCCTACTACCAAAGATTTTCTGAAATAAACCGCTTTAGCAGGTGTAATTTTGGAAGTTGCATCAAGGTTTATTTGCTTCAAACGGTAATACAAAACGTCTTTACCTAAGGCTTTAGCATTTATATCAAGATAGGCATAGCTATTTTCAGCCTGATTTTTAGCGTTGGTAGTATTTATAGTCTCAAAATGAATATTATCTATGCTTCTCTCCAATTCGTAGAGAGCCAAGTTTATTTCATTTTTAGCATACCAAGTCAGTTCTACATCTTTTTCATTTTTAAGTTTAGCATCAAAACTAAGTAACTCCACAGGCAGCGGATTTGTCAAATCTGAAACCGTCCAAGCATTTCTTAGTTCGCCAGCAGGAGCCGTAGCTGTATGTGTTCTTGCACTCATATCCACAGTACCCGTAGTTTTGAGTACCCAAGGCGAGCCAATCGTAAAAGGTGCATTGGTACGCCATAACTGCATCTGCGTCAGGTTTTTACCATTATCCCAAGCAGAAAGCCAAGAAATGGTTATATCACGACTTACATTATTGCTTACATCAGCGACCCAATGAGCGTCTATGCTTTCAAAGCCAATAGGCACTGCATAGCCTTGCGTAGGTGTAAAGCCACGACCTGTCGCTGTCCCGTGTCCAGAACGGCGAGTAAGGGTAAGATTTCCAACATTTGCCCCCGCAGCCATAGAAAAATTCAGAAATGTATTGAAAGCCGCCGCATTTACAGTCCTTGCCTCCATAATGGCTGTCCCGATGATATGATTAGCATTATTTTCAGTTGGATTATTCGCTGTCGTGGTAAAACGCACCGGGCTTGCGTCTGCTGTAAAAAGCTCGCCATCAGTAAAAGCAGCAAATCGTGATGAATACGCAAAGCACCCGTATTGCTTACACTTGTTCCGTTTCCGCCATTATTTACCTGAAAATCATATATATCAACAACTGCACTTCCTGCTATTTGTTGTTCGGTGGTTCCTGTCATTCGGATAACTGCTCCTACGGCAGTACCATCAAAGACTCCATCATTGATAATATCTCTGGCAGTAGCATCACCTGCCATCACCAAAGTACCCGCATGGTTAATAGTTGCCCCTCCATCATTTTGTAGATTTACTCCGCTAAGAGTAACTGTAGTTCCCCCTGTTACAGACATTGTAGTTCCGCTGGTGTTTCTTAGCACCTGAGCCTCTGCCAAACCACTAAAAAATAGAATAGAAAAAGAAAGATAGAGATTCCTCATAATTGTTTATATTTTGATAACTTTATAGTAATATATACAAAAAAAAATCAAAAAGTAACCAAAAAATTCAAAAAAAATAGTTTTTTTCAAAAAAAACAGAATAAAATACTGATAAATAGCTATTTATAGTTTTATACTTAACTATCTGTTGTCTGTCAAAAAGAAGGAAATTCATTTTTTAGTAAAAAAATCTTAAATTGCGGAAAAAAACTGTGCAAAAAATTCATAAAAACCTTTGTATAGCCATTGTAGAGAGTCTGGAAGAGATATTCAATGAGGGCAAGTATGCTGATAAAGTAATAGAACATACCCTAAAGAGTAATCCCAAATGGGGAGCAAGAGACCGTGGCTTTATCGCTGAAAACACTTACGAAATTGTACGTTGGTGGCGTAGATTACTGTTTTTATGTGATGAAAAATACGCTGATAAGGCAATCTACCATACTACTACTTTCTGGAAAGCCTTAGGAACTTGGCTCGTGCTTCAAAAAACTACTTTACCTCTTTGGGAAGAGTTTGAAAAGGTAAATGAAAAGAAAATCAAGGAAAATAGCCAAAAAGAAATGCCTCGCAAAATACGAGAATCCATTCCTGATTGGTTAGATGCATTAGGAGAAGCCGAATTGGGAAAAGAAATTTGGGAAAAAGAACTCAAA
The DNA here is from genome assembly GCA_033762275.1 of Thermonemataceae bacterium. GTDB lineage: Bacteria > Bacteroidota > Bacteroidia > Cytophagales > Thermonemataceae > Raineya. The sequence continues at coordinate 26,115 of JANRLU010000049.1, forward strand.
GCCTCCAATACAACAGCTCAGGTTGTATTACGCACTAATACCCTGAAAACCAACAAACAAGACCTGAAAACACTTTTAGAACAAACGGGAATTTTAGCCCAAAATTCTCCTCTTGCTGAAAATGCCCTTATCCTCAAAGAAAGACAAAATATTTTCAAGACGACTTTGTTTAAAGAAGGCTTATTTGAAATTCAAGACCTTGGTTCGCAAAAAATAGCAGAGATGCTTCCATTAGAAAGCAATAACCTAAGAGTAATTGATGCTTGTGCTGGGGCAGGTGGTAAAACATTACATATTTCTTCTCTAATGCAAAATAAAGGTAAAATAATTGCCTTAGATACAGAACTTTGGAAATTAGAAGAACTGAAAAAAAGAAGCCGTAGAGCAGGCTCCAACAATATAGAAACCCGCCTGATAGAGTCTTCCAAAACTATCAAAAGATTAGAAAACAGTGCAGATAGGCTGCTTTTAGATGTTCCTTGCTCAGGTTTGGGCGTGCTCAAAAGAAATCCAGACGCCAAATGGAAGTTATCAAAAGATTTTATTGTGAATGTACAAAAAACGCAGCAAGATATTTTAGAAAACTACTCCAAAATGCTTAAAAAGGGTGGCTTTATGGTTTATGCCACTTGCAGTTTATTACCTTCGGAAAATGAAAAACAAGTGCAAGATTTTCTCCAAAAACACCCTGAATTTAATCTACATTCTCAGCAACATCTCCGCCCCAGTGAGTATGGCTTTGATGGTTTTTATATGGCTTTATTGGAGAAAAAATAAGATTTATGCGTAAAAATAAGTAATAGAAAGTAACAAAACAGCTATCAAAAAATAGTAAGTGTAAAGGTTGGCTTTAGGGTGTTTGGCGGCAAAATTAGCTGCTATATAAGCTCCTAAAGCCTGCCCCATAGCTGTAATAAGCCCCCATTTCCAGTGAATTTGGTTTTGCCACAAAAACACAAAAAACACAGGAAGGGCATACAAAGCCACTATAATTAGTTTGTAGGCATTAGCCATTTTCATATTTTTCCCCAAACCCATCACCAAAACTATCAACAAAAAAATACCTACACCTGCTTGTATAAAGCCTCCATACAAACCTACCACAAAAAGAGCCAATAAATTATACCATTTTCTCTCTAAAAAATGTACTTCAATTTTTTCTCTCAACCATTTTTCAGGTTTTAGTAAAATGAGTATAAGCATTGCTATCATCAAAAATCCTAAAAATTTTTCAAATATTTTTTCATTGATTTGAGTGGCAATGTAAGCCCCTACCAAAGCTCCAAAAAGTGAAGGAAACAATATCCAAATAGGGTTTTGCAAACGTATAGAGGATTTTTTGAAAAAAGTAAGCAAACCTGTGGCACTCTGAAATACTACTGCTACTCTGTTTGTTCCATTGGCTACAATAGGGCTTAAACCCAAAGAAATAAGCAAAGGCAACATAATCAGGCTGCCACTACCCGCCAGCGTATTGATAAATCCAGCCAAAATACTTGCTAAAATTACTAAAATATAGGTCAAAATTTCTGAAAAATCGGGCATTTAGATATTAGCTACATAATTGATTATCAACTTAAAAAGCTCCGAGAATTTGGTAAGAGGCAGGGTTTCGGGCTTATCATCTATATCGTGATAGGCTTTGATTCCTCCCATCGTATAAATAAAAAAAGATTTTACCCCTTTTTCTGTGAAAAAATAATGGTCAGAATTGGCAGCTTTACCTCTTTTGGCAACTTTGGGCAAGAGCTTCATTTCTGTATTTATCTTTGTAAATAGTTCAAAATCTTTCTCAAAAACAGCTCCATTCACAATCGTAATTCCCTCATCTCCAGTACCTACCAAATCTAAGTTGATAAGCACCTTGATTCGCTCCAAAGGGAATAAAGGGTGTTCTGTGTAGTACTGCGAACCCAAAAGCCCTGCCTCCTCACCTGCAAAAGCCATAAAAGCTACCGAATAAGTGGGCGGGTTTTTGACATAATGATTCGCCAACTCCAAAAGCATTGTTACGCCACTTGCGTTATCATTTGCTCCGCAAAAACAAGCCTCTCCCATCATCCCTAAGTGGTCATAATGAGCCGTAAAAACTACGAAACTATCTTTTTGATTGCTTCCTTCTATGTAAGCAATCAGGTTTTGGCTTTGGTATTGCTCTAAAAACTTACTTTTTATTTTAAAATCAATTTTCTTAGCTTTAAAATTCCAAGAACTTTTTAAAAACATTATTTCAGGTTTTTGAGCTTGTTTGGTAGCTACACCTGCCGTAAGTTTGTTGTGCAGACTTATCCATAGGCTGCTTTCACCAAAAAGTTTTTGAATTTGCTGAGGCTCCAAAGAAGAGAATTTTTTCTCCCATTTACTATCATAGACAATCGCCTTTGAGAAGAATTCTTGCTTAAAAAAACGCTCCCTTTTTTGCTGATTATCAAAGATAAGTGTATCCAGATATAGAATATCAGCTTTGGCACTGCTTGTAGGCGAGCCACTATCCAAAATAAAATCCCTGCCTATTTGCCATTTATTTCCCTTACTTTTTACTTGAATCGGATAAGGAAAGGTATTGATAGGAAAAGAAAAATATTGCTCATAATTTTGTCCAAATTTTTTCAAACCTATTTCCTCAAATGCTTGGTTTATCCATCTTGCCGCCAAGGAATCACCTTTGCCAACATATCCACGCCCTTTGAGAGCAGGCGAGCAAAGCTCTTTCAGATTTTTACGAACCCTCTGCATATCTTGAGCCTGCAAGTAACTGAATGATAGACACAAGGTGAGTAATAATATTTTTTTCATTGTATTCATAGATTATCTTCTTTATCGCTTTCTTGGATATATTCCTCTTCCGTTTTTTTCACTTTTTGCTTGTCAAAAGAAATAAGCAAAGCAGGCAAAATGGTTAGGTTGGTGAGCAAAGCTACAAAAAGTGTGATAGAGGTAAGCGAGCCAAGAGCAACCGTTCCGCCAAACTCTGAAGCTACAAAAGTGGCAAAACCTGCAAAGAGCACCACAGAGGTATAAATCATACTATGCCCAGTTTCTTTGAGACTTGCAATAACAGCGTGAATATGGTCAGAATCCTCATCTAATTGTAGCCTATAATGAGCCAAAAAGTGTACAGTATTATCAACGGCTATCCCTAAGACAATGCTAAAGATAATCATTGTACTTGGTTTTAGAGGAATCCCTAAAAAGCCCATTAAACCAGCCGTAACCAACATTGGAATAATATTAGGAATAAGCGAAATAATAATGAGTTTGAGGTTAGTAAATAAAAATGCGTGGGCAATCGCTACAAGCAATATGGCGGAGAGCATTCCTGAAAGTAAGCTATCTATTAGATATTGATTACTTTTCACAAAAACAGCAGAAGTGCCTGTAACACTGGCTTTTACATTTGTATTAGCAAAAGCACGTTTTATCATAGGCTCTATTTGTGTTTTGAGGAGTTTCTCCATTCGGATAGTACCTATATCCGCTACTTTCAGCGAAATACGCATTTTTTGCTCTGTGGAATCCACAAAAAAACGAGCTATATTACTTTTATTTTGTGTATTTTGCTGACTGATGTATTTTTGGAAAAAAACCCAGTTTCTTTGGTCGGGAAGCGTATAGAAGCTACTATCGCCATTAAAATACACTTGATAGGCATTTTTGAGGTATGGTACAATAGACAAGGGTTTAGCAATTTCGGGTAATTTGTAAAGTTCAGTTTCTAAACTATCCACTTTACTTAGATGACCTCTTTTACGCAAGCCTTTAGGTTGTTTTGTATCTATAATGATTTCTAAAGGCATTACTCCCTTAAAATTTTGTTCAAAAAAAGCCAAGTCGCTACGAACCCCACTTGTTTTAGGTAAATCATCTACCAAAAAAGCCAAAGGTTTCAACATCAACATTCCTATTAAACTCACTATCACTGCCAAAATATTGACAAGGTATATCCATTTTCTTTTTTTAAGAGATAACTCCACCAAATAATGTAGAAACTTCTTGATAGGTTTAAACTCTAAATGCTCCACAGATTTGGCAGAAGGCACGGGCAAGTACGAATAGAAAATTGGTATCAAGAAAATACTCAAAAAGAAGGTTATCATTGTATTCAGACTGATAACCAAACCAAACTCTGCAAGAATTTCTACATTACCAAAGACAAAAACTACAAAACCTATGGCTGTAGTTACATTAACAATCACGGTAAGAAAACCTATTTTTACGATTACGTTTTTAAGAGCGACATTTTTATCCCCATAATCCAAATATTCTTGTTGATATTTGTTGATAAGATAAATACAATTAGGCACTGCTATGACTACCAACAAAGGAGGCATAAGCCCTGTGAGAGCCGTAATTTGATAACCTAAAAGATGCATCGTACCCATAGACCAAAGCACCGCTGCCGCAATAACTAATATAGCTACCAAAACGGGTTGCCAAGAACGAAAGAATAATAAAATGACTATCGCAGTAACAATCACCGAAATAAAAAGAAAGAGCTGTAACTCACTTTTTACTTTTCCCGTTACGATACTACGTACATAAGGCAAACCGCCAAAGTGAGCTTTGATACCCGTTTCTTTTTCAAAATTTAGGGAGAGTTCTATGATTTTTGGGGTAAGTTTGAGCCTCTTGGCAGAATTGAGGTAGTCAGCATCTATACTGATGCCAATAATGGTTGCATTAGTTTGGGGGTTGAACAACAAGTTTTCGTAGAGTTTGATATTACGAATAAGAGCCAAATTTTTATCAAGTTCTTCTTGTGTTGTAGGTTTTTGTTTGAAAATAGGTTGGGAGATAAATTTTTTTAGGCTGTCATCTTTCTTAATTTCCTCTAAAACTGCCAAAGAAAGTACTTCTGTTACCCCTTCGAGTTTTTTGAGTTCCTTACACATCTCATAGTATTTCTGAAAGTTTTTGAGTTCGTAGAGGCGTTTATCCTGAAAACCCACTACAAACATATTTCCATCTTCTCCAAAAGTTTTTTTAAAGTTTCTAAAAACCAACATAGAGGAGTCACTTTCAGGAACTACAGGTGTAAACTCGTATTTGAGGGTAACTTTTGTTCCCCAATATCCCATCAAAATAGTAGATAAAACTAAAAAAATGAGTATCAACAGGCGAAATCGGAGGATAAACTCACCAAACTTAAACCAGATATTTTTGAGGTTACGAAATTTTCTTAGAAAGGCTTGCATTGATAATTAAAATAAAAACTTCGCAAACATACATCTTAAAAGCTAAAAATTGAAATTATACCTAAAAAAAACAAATGAGAGAAAATAACTATCTCTCATTTGTAAAGGGAAACACTAAAAGTATGTTATTTTATTGGTTTTTAAGCATCCATTCTGCTATTTCTTTCCAGTTCTTGCCCAAAACAGAACGTCCCATAAACAAACCAATGTGTCCAGCTTGTGCCAAACCCTTACCTATTTTATCTTTGGGCGTAGCAATATATTTTTCTGCATCAAAAACTTGCTCAGGCAGCGTAATATCATCTTTATCGCCTGCTAATAAATACATTGGACATTTGATATCTTTGGGAGATATTTTTCTTCCAAGAGCTGTAAAATTATCATTTACAAAATTATTATTTCTGAAAAGCTCATCAATTACTTGCTCATACCATTTACCAGGCAAATTGATAGTGTTTTCGTACCAAATCTCAAAATTCTCGTAGCGTTCCAAGCCCGCTTCATCATTCTGAGCACCTTTCACCATTTTGTACAAATTCTGGTATTTTTCGTAGTAGTGCTGCAAAGGGTTCATATTCTTGAATCCTTGTACCATGTATTTTCCGTCCATCACGCCTTGCCCCATTTTCACCAAATTACTGAAAAATGTAGGATTAGCACTATCTACGGTGTTTTCCAGATAGCCATCACCCGCTTTTGTATCAAAAGGAGAACCTGCAATAACCAAAGTCCTTACTTTTTGAGGGAAACGAGCTGTATAAAGCGAAGCAAACCAACCACCCTGACAAAGCCCTATTAAGTTTACATTATCGCCAATATCATCTATGAATACATCTAATTGGGCTAAATAATCATCTATGCTGTAGTATTGCATCTCCTTAGTAGCACTATGATAGTCCAAACTATACACGTTGGGTACACCATAATCCATCAAATGTTTTACCAAACTTTGCTTTTCAGAAAAATCAGCGATAGAAGAATGATGCCCCGCAAAAGGAGGTAACACGAGCGTAGCCGACTTAGTTTTATCTACTTGAGCAGAGAACTGACGCAAGTCAAAACATTTTAGCTTACCAACCACCTGATTAGGCGTAACCCATTCTGGCTTTTTGTTGATAGCAATAGTAGCATAATCCATAAACTCCTTAAAATCAAGCATTTGCTGACTTGCCTCTTTTACAGCCTCTACAGCGTTTTCTAATGGTTTATGCAAATCTGCATTCAACAAGAAACTTTGTACTGCTTTATTGATTTCATTGGAGCTATTCTCCACAAAAGCCTGACCAAGCTCTTGCCACCACTGCTGCCACTTACTCAAGCCAGAGAAAGAAGACACGCTTTCAAAAGGATTTTTAGGCATCATCATTTTTTCTTGGTTATTTTGCATCTCATTTTGCCATTTCTTGAAAAAAGAAGTATCAAAGAAATTTCCAAAAGGATTGGTTACGGGGTTTTTTACCAAATCCTGAGCCTCCTGATTTTCTACCAATTCGTTCATACTCGTTTTTTTTGTGTTTTTTGTGCTTTTTGCTTCCATAAAAGTAAGTTTTTAATTGCCCACAGAACAAATGTAATATTTTATACGGAAATACTGATTAAAAAATTGTTATTTTTTTAGACACCCATTATGTGATAACCCCCATCTACATAAAAAATATCGCCTGTTATATATTGAGCTTCATCTGATACCAAAAATGCTGCCATCTTCCCAACATCTTCTATGGTTGGCAATCTTTTGAGTGGTGTAATTTCTTCCGTCTTTTTCATCAATTCGTCAAAGTCTGAAAGACCACCTGCCGCTCTGGTAGCTATCGTACCTGGCGAGATAGCATTAACATTGATACCATTTCCACCCATTTCGTACGCCAAATACCTCACAGTGCTTTCTAAAGCAGCTTTTACAGGTCCCATAATAGCGTAACTTTCTATCACTTTTTCGGAGCCATAATAAGTCATTGCTAATAAGGAGCCCTTCCCTTGTGAGAGCATAGGCTCTGCGTAACGAGCCAAGCGAATAAAAGAATGACAACTGACATCCATCGCTAATTTGAAACCCTCTAAAGAGCAGTCTAACAAACGCCCCTTCAAATCTTCCAAAGGAGCAAAAGCTATCGAATGAATGAGAAAATCTAATTTCCCCCATTTTTGCTCTATTTCTTTGAACACAGCTTCTATTTCTTGCTCATTCTGCACATCCATCGGAGCGAAAATACTTGCTTCCAACTCATCTGCTAAAGGTTTCACGAACTTTTCTGCTTTAGCATTCAAGTAAGTAATAGCAAGGTCTGCACCGTGTTGTTTGAGAATTTTAGCACAGCCATAAGCGATAGATTTGTCATTGGCAATACCCACAATAAGTCCTTTTTGGTTGCTGAGGTCAAGCATAATTGTATAAGTTTTTGATTAGTTTTAGCAAAGAAACTCAAAGAAGAATGAAAAAGTAATGAGCTAAGTCAGTTGAAAAACATACCTTTATCAAAGTCGTTAAATTTATTGGCTGAAATTCTATAAAGTTCCTTTTATTTTTCATTTCTTTGTAAAGTAAACACTTGATAGTTTTTATGTCAGTAAAAATAATAGAATGCCCTCGAGACGCCATGCAAGGCATTGTAGAGTTTATCCCTACAGAGCTAAAAGTTCAATATCTTAATCTATTACTTCAAGTAGGTTTTGATACTTTAGATTTTGGGAGTTTTGTATCACCTAAGGCTATCCCACAGATGCAAGATACTGCCCAAGTACTCGAAAAGTTAGATTTGTCGCTCAGCTCTACCAAACTTTTAGCCATTATAGCCAACCTGAAAGGGGCAGAACAAGCCAAACATTTTGAACAAATCAGTTATTTGGGATTTCCCCTCTCGGTATCTGAGGAGTTTCAGCAACGTAATACACACAAAAGTATAGAAGATAGTTTAGCCAATGTAGCTGAAATACAAGAAATCTGCGAAAAAACAAATAAAACACAAGTCGTATATTTATCTATGGCTTTCGGTAACCCTTATGGAGAAAGTTATCAGCCAGAAATAGTATTGGTTTGGGCAAAAAAGTTACAAAATTTGGGCGTAAAAATCTTGGCTCTCTCTGATACAATAGGTGTAGCAAAAGATGAAGATATTACACAATTATTCACCTTTCTTAGTAAAGAAATCCCAGAGATAGAATGGGGTTTGCACCTGCACAGCAATCCGCACACAGCCGCTTCAAAAATCAAAGCTGCTTACGAAGCGGGTTGCAGGCGTTTTGACGGAGCCTTACGAGGTTTTGGGGGCTGTCCAATGGCAAAAGACGAATTGACGGGCAATATTGCTACTGAAACCATTTTAGCTGTTTTGGCAGAGCAAAATGTTAAACTAAACTTCAATAAAATCTTTTTTGAAGAAGCCTTGTCGCTTTCTAACAAGATTTTTCATTAAAAAATAATCTAAATGGGCATAAGTTTTTGAGCTTTTTTCGTTAATTTAGAGCCTGAAAAATCTATTTGTTTTACCTAAACGCCTTAAAT
>JANRLU010000050.1:0-14803 GCA_033762275.1 Thermonemataceae bacterium
AATTTGATAATAGCTTCTTGAATCATATCCATATACCCATAGAGCAGGCTTGGTTCTTGCTCCATTTTAGCTACATTGATAAGCCCCAATATAGAAGCTAAAGGAGCTTTGAGGTCGTGAGAGGCACTATATACAAATCTATCTAATTCATTATTGATTTTCTTGAGTTCTTGATTTTGAATTTCTATTTGTTCTTTTATTTCTTTGATTTGTGTAATATCGCGTATAGCTCCATCAAAATAGGTATTTCCTTCGCTATCTTTTTGAGCAATAAGGCTCATTAAAGCCCAGAACGTACTTCCATCTTTCTTCTTGAAAAGAACCTCTTTGTTATCAATGAAGCCTGCTTTTTGTACCTGACTAATGACCTCTTCTCTGCTTTCTATATCAGCGTAGAAATCAGAGGGTTTGATATAAAATACTTCACTTTCTTGGTAGCCAAAAAGCTCGGTAAAGGCTTCATTGGCATAGATGAGCTCTTTTTCGTTACTCCTATAGATGCCTTCTCGGATATTTTTGCTAATGGAGCTAAGGAGCATTTGGTTATGCTGAATAGTCATTTCAGCATTTTTTTGCTTGGTAATATTCTTACCCAAAATAGAAACAGACTGGATTTGTTGTTCAAACCAAATAGGAAAAATATCAATTTGGATATAATTATGGTTAAATTCAGGGTAATAATCTATGTAAGTTTGCTTTTCTCCTTGGAAGGCTTTTTCCAAACGCCCTTTCCAGAAAAGCATAGAAGTATGTTTTTGGATAATATCAAAAATGTTTTCGCCGTAGTGGACCTCCTCTTGGTAAGTAACCCACATATATTGCCTAAACTTTTCATTAAACTCAATGAGGCTATAATGCCTATCTACCAACCAGATAGCAATATTGCTATTGTCTACGATACCTCTCAAATTATGTTCTTTCTCAATAATTTTTTGATTTTGCTCAACAATTTCTTGTTGTTGTTGGTGTAATTTTTGGTTGGAGTGGTAAATGATGGTTTGTGCAACTACCTCTCTTTTAGTCATTTGATATTTCTGGATAGCTGTAAAAGCTGCTACAACGATGCTTCCTAATATTAAGAAGGCATCAAAGATAGAGTGAGTATCTGTGAGTTGCTCTTTTTGTACCCAAAAAAACAGAATGAAGGCAACTAAACTCTCAGCAAGAATAAACTCTATGGGAGCAATTACAAAAAGATGGATAAAAATATAACCAGTAGCTGCTAATACAATAAAAACTTCGGGAAGAGCTAATAGAGAGGAGTTTACCAAAATTCCGCCAAGAAAAATGAAAAAATTGCTGAGCAAATAGTACCAAACCCAATGAAAATAATGGTATTTTTGCAAAAAGAAGTATGAGGTAATAGGAATAAGCGTTATACCTATTAGCCAATAGTGCAGCAAAGGCTTGTTCAGACCTCCCCAAAAGGCTAAGAAACAGCATAAGCTGCTTAAAGATAGATAAATGTATAAGAGATATTTTTGCTGACGTCTGGATACCTCCAATAGCTTTTTCTTCACTATATCATCAAAAATATCTTCTACTTTTGTAGTAATGCTCATTTTTACGTAAAAAACCTAAATAATTTACAATAATATAATATTTTTGCCAAAATTCAAAATAGAATATACTTGGGTATGTGCAAGTTTGTTAAGAAAATGTTAAGTAATAAATATATTTTTCAGTTTTTCGTTCATTTTTTCTTTGGAAATTTACTCCTTTTAGTAAATACATCTCTGAAGGCTCAAATTCTCAACGACTCTGCGAAGAACGTATATGGCACGAATACAACTCTTTTTACCAAGGAGGAAAATATTTTTACCCTCCAAGATAGCCTCTCCAAAATTGATACTTCTCTCACAAACTTTCATATTTTTGATTTGGTAAGGAAAAATCGTTTTTTGTATCAGGATTTAGGGCATAACTTAGGAACACCTACCAAAAATACCTTTTATATGGTTCCTCAGCAGATAGGCGTGCAGTGGGGCGTACAAGCCTATGAGTCGCATAAATGGCAGAACGAAGATATAAAATACTATGATACGAAATCTCCATACTCGCATTTTTACTTCGTACAAGGGGGCAGAGGGCAGCAAATAGCAGGGGTAGAATTCAGCAGAAATATCAAAGAAAATTTTAATTTTGGTTTCCAATTCCAACGCACCAATACTTTTCGGCAATATGCCCTCAGTGGCGATAGAACGCAAAATGCTATTTTAGAGCAATATAATGCTGTATTTTGGTCAAGATATTTTTCTAAAAACAAGCAATACAAACTGCTATTTCATTATTATCACTTTAGTAGTCCGTTCAAAGAGCTTGGAGGCGTGACTGGGGGAACGTCTATAGATACCTTGTACGATTATGATGCGACCTTAGCTCAGCTATCAGATAACCCGCAAAGTTGGCAGACTTACAATAGGCTTCACTTATACCAAGAGTATAACACGGATAGTACTAAAAATTTTGCTTTATTTCATGTAGCTCAATACGAGCGACAAAGAGATAGTTATACAGACAATAGCTATACAGCCAATCAAACTTTTTATTTGCAAAATGCTGCTCCTTCATTTCCCGTCAATGATTTTCTGAATTTTGATTTTGCGGCTATCAGAGATGATTATAAATTGAAGTTTTTACTTAATAAATTAGGCTTACGGTATCGTTTGGGCAAAATAATATTTTGGGGCTATTTTAAAAGAAGAGATTATAGTATGCTATCCCATCAGCAAGCACTTTATGAAATTAAGGGAGCTTCAGAAAATTATGCAGGGGCAAGGCTGCAAAAAAACTTTTCTAAAAATATAACTTTGGAAAGTAAAGCTGAATATTTGCTCGGAAAAAAAGACTATTTGCTGGAAATAAACTTGTTAGGAAAGTTTGGTGAGTTAGGTTTTAAGAGTTACTCAGTTTCGCCGAGCATCATAGCCAATAAATATAATTCTATTGTGCGAACTTGGGATAATCAAAATCTGCTTAAAAACACCTTCACACAAGAGTTATGGTTGAGGGGAAAACTCAATATTTCCAAGTTTTATGTAGAGCCATTTTTTAAATATCAGTTAGTTGATAATTATATTTATTTTCGTAGAGAAAATGCTTTTATTTTTCCCGAACAAGCAAGAAAACAGATACAAATTTTACAAATAGGACTTTTTGCAAAAGTAAATTTTAAAAACTTACATTTTGAGCATCAAATATTTTATACCAAAGACTTGGCAAGTTCCGATTTGATTCGCTTTCCTGAGTGGCATATTTGGGGAACTTGGTATTACGAAAAAGCTTTGTTTAAAAATGCTTTGTTTTTACGTACAGGCTTAGATTGGCACTACAGAACAGCCTATTTTGCAGATGCTTATATGCCCACACTCAAACAATATTATCTGCAAAACACACAAGAAGTTAATGGTTATCTTATTGGTGATATTTTTGCAAGTATAAGAATACGCCGAACAAGGGCTTTCTTGAAGTTAAGTCATTGGAACGAAGGAATTTTACCCAAACCTGATAATGGTTATATCGTAACACCTTATTATGCGGGTTTGCGGAGAACCTTTAGTATTGGTTTTAGTTGGCAACTTTTTGACTAAAAATCTTACACATAAAATATAACTTACAAAAAAAGTAAACATCTTTTTCTAAAACTACGTATAATAGCGGAAACTTTGATACTATGTTTGACCTACTGCAATCTAAAACAGAGAGAGGACATCTCAAAACCCTTTTGGATTTGGCAAATGCTGATGGATTTTTGCATCTTAGCGAATACGAATTACTTATCGTAACAGCCCGTAAGTATGGGCTTTCTTCCAATTTTGTCCATAAATTGCGTGGTACAAGTAGAGATTATCACTTTAAACTACCTAAAAAGAGGGCAGAGCGTTTTCATTATTGGTTTGACTTGATAAGTATGGTATTAGCTGATAATATAGTCCACGAAAAAGAGCTTTCTTTTTGTGAGGAAATGGCTATAAAGTTTAATTATCCAATAGAGATAATAGAACTCACCATAGAAAAAGTAAGGGAAGGCTTGCATTATGAAGAGGTTTTTCAAAGTTTTTCTGCTCAAAAAATTATTCCTTAGGCAATTTTGCGTAGCTTTGCTGCTATTAAAATTGTACTTGTAATGATACGTAATTTTTTTGTTTATTTTCTGTTGTTGGCTTTCAGCCAAACTTTACGGGCTCAATCTGCTTATGCCCCTCTCAACAGCGAGTACTACCATTTGATAGAACGCCAAGAAGTTTTGGCAGGTAGGCTTCATCAAGATTTTCACTCGCATATCAAACCTTATCAACGCCACAAAATAGCAGAATTTATAGCTGATAATCAAAAAGATAGCTCTTTAATGCTATCGAAAGTGGATAAGTTTAATTTAGCATACTTGGCTGAGGATAATTGGGAGTTTTTGAAGAGAGATACCAGCAAAGTAGATAAGTTTTTGCAGAATTTTTATAGGCAAAAAGCAGATTTTTATCAGCATCAAAGTAAAGATTTTGATTTGCACCTTAATCCTGTTTTTTATGGTAGTGTAGGCAAAGATAATAACAGCGATAAACTTACTTTCTTGAATAGTAGAGGTGTGGAGATACGTGGGCGTATCAGTGATAAAGTAGCTTTTTATACCTTCTTTACAGACAATCAGGCTACTTTTCCGAAGTATGTACAAAACCGCATACAAGCTACAGATGCCCTGCCTGGTGAGGCTTATTATAAAGATGGCGACACTGCAGAACCTACCAACGTGGATTTTATTCACGCCAGAGGTTATATCAATTTTAATATTACAAAAAATATCAATTTACAATTCGGGCACGACCGAAACAGCATAGGAGCGGGCTATCGCTCAATGATTTTGTCTGATTTTTCCCCTAATTACTTGTTTCTGAAGCTCAATACCAATGTTTGGAAGTTAAACTATCAAAATATTTTTGCCCAAATGACTGCCGAAGTGCTCAATGCAGACGGACTAAGACCTAAAAAATATATGGCAATGCATCATTTGAGTTTAAATGTATCCAAAAATTTCAATATAGGACTTTTTGAAACTATTATTTTTGGAGCAAGAGATACGCTTTCTAATAATACTTTTGACCTAAACTATCTCAATCCAATCATTTTTTACCGTTCCGTGGAGCAAAATTTAGGTAGCCCTGATAATGCTTTGCTAGGAATGGATTTTAAATGGCTTTTTGCAAGAAAATTTATGCTCTATGGGCAATTGGTTTTAGATGAATTTTTGTTAAAAGAGGTGAGAGCAAATGAGGGTTGGTGGGCTAATAAATTTGCCGCCCAAATTGGGTTAAAATATATAAACGCCTTTAAAATCAACAACTTAGACTTGCAAGCAGAATTCAATGTCGCTCGCCCTTATACTTATACACAAGAAAATAATTTCAAGTCTTATGCCAACTATCAGCAGCCACTGGCTCATCCTCTGGGGGCAAATTTTTATGAATTTGTGGGGCTAATTCGCTATCAGCCTTTTAATAGACTGAATTTAACGGCAAAATTGATGTGGAATAACCAAGGTCTTGACGAAAACGGCTTGAATTGGGGTGGAAATTTGCTCTTGGATAATCGGACGAGAGTACAAGAATATGGCAATACAATTGGGCAAGGCTTAGCGAATAAAACACTTTTTGCAGATTTTACGGCAAGTTATCAGTTTTGGCATAATGCTTTTATAGATTTCAAACAAGTACTTAGAAATCAGGAAAATAGCTCGCAAATGCTCTATAAAAATACGACTTACACAGCTTTGAGTTTGAGGCTAAATATCGGGCAAAGGCTACACGAGTTTTAGTGAGCAATAAAATTTAGACTATAAATTTTAAAATCCTTAAAAAAAACTTTACTTTCGCAGAGTTTTTACTTAAAAAATACCAAAAATCATATACATTTATGAAATACACGAATTTTATGAAGTGGGGAGCTTTCAGCCTCTTGTTTGTGGCAGTTGCTTGCAAAGAAAACGGAAAAAATGAGGCTAAAGAAGGCAAAGACACCACTCAGAAAGCAAAAGAAACGGAGAAAGTAGTAAAAATAAATAAAGATGCTACCAATCAGGCTGAAATTTTGGCGGCAATGATGCCCGCTGATACCGTAGGTTACGGGAAGCTTCTCAATAGCAAGGCTTTCAAAATGCATCAAGAAGAATTTGAAAAAGGATGGGCTAATTTAGAAAGTAAGTATTTGGGTAAACTTCGCCCTTGGAGAGATAGCGAACTTGCCGATATGAACAAAGAAGGCAATACCGTTTTTTATCCGTTCAGTGGTCCGGATATTTTAAATGCGTACAATTTATTTCCTAATGCAGATAATTATGTAATGTTTGGTTTGGAACTGCCTGGTACTTTGGAAAAAGATTTTAAAGAAAAAGATGAAAAATATATCAATGCTTATTTTAATGATGTAAGATTTGGTTTGAAAGATATTTTTGCTCGTAATTACTTCATTACCAGCTATATGGGTTCTGCTTTGTATCGTAGAGCGAATGGCGTAGCTCCAATTATGAGTATATTTTTGGCTCGTACGGGCAATGAAATTGTGAGCGTACAACGGGTAGGTATTGATAAAGACGCCAAACCTATTTTCAAAGATATTTATACCACTAAAGCGGATAGCATTTACTATGGTGTTGCTTTTGAGATAAAAAATAAAAATCGTGCAAAAACACAATGGGTGTATTATTTTGGTGGTGATGTAAGTGATATGGCTTTGCTCAAAAAACCTCAATTTGATAAATTTATTCGTAATTTCCCCAATAAAGTAGGCTATTTGAAATCAGCCTCTTATGTGCTTTTCAATCCTAACTTCCAAATTGTAAAGAAAATTTTGCTCGAAGATACCAAAGTAATTTTTCAAGATGACACGGGCGTGCCCTACAGAGATTATGTTTCTGCGGGAAATTGGGACGTGAAACTATATGGAAAATATGCTCGTCCTGTGGCAGATTTTGGCAATTATACCGTACAACCCGATTTGAGAGACGCTTTCAAGGATAGTGCAAAGGTAACAAAGATAACTTTCCCTTATGGCTATCATTGGAAAACTGACAATGCAAGTTTGCTGGTTGCTCGCCGAAACAATAATCCCGTAAAAAATCTGCAACCTACTGCCGAAGAAAATTTAAAATTAACAGAAAAGAAGAAAAAATAATACTGACATAAAGTATTGTTAATAAGATATTTAATTAAAAAACCTCACAATTCTGTGAGGTTTTTTAATTTTTTAGAATTACCTTTTGTATTACTTTGGTATTCATAATAAAATTTTAGTATTTTAAATTTTGCAAAACTTTATTTGTTTATTACCTTTGTTTTTCCATTAAGTACTATTTTCAAAACAGACTATTTTACACTTTAATTTCTTAATTGTTACATATATGTTACAAAATTACACATTATTCAAAAAACTATTATTAACGATTGCCTTTATATTCTTCGCTTATTTATCTAAAGGGCAAAGCACAACCAGAGAATTAGTACTCGGAATCCCTGAATGTCATCAAAGTGTCATCAAATTAGGTTCTGTTAAAGATATTGCTTTGGCTCTTGAAGGAGTAGAAGTAAAAGGGGTTTGTAGCAGGCATGACCTGATTTTACTTAAATTAGCGGAAGGTATTGATGAGCAAAGTATTATTACTGAACTCCAAAATAAATTCCCCAACTACCATTTTTTCCGAAAAGAAGCAAGTTTTAGTGAGGTGATGCAAATCTGTGAAGAAGAACTCATCAAACAAAGATAAAATTCAATTAAACTAACATTACTATTTATTTATGAAAAAAAGTATACTACTTTTTATTTTCATAGTTCTTGTAGCTATTGAAATAAAAGCTCAGACGCTTATAGACCCTGCGGGTGATGGAGGCTTTGAAACTGGGGCGACTTTTGCCGCTAATGGCTGGACATTCGTAAACGACGGGCGTGCAGGAGTAAGAAATGATTGGGCAGTAGGCAACCCAACAGGAGTAGGAGCAACAGTTTCAAGGGCTGCTTTCATTTCTAATGATGGTGGAACAACTTATGTATATAGTACAGGAAGAAACTCTGTTTCTCACTTTTACAGAGATATAATTGTACCAGCCAATACTACCGTTGATTTAAGTTTTAACTGGAAGGCAGACGGGGAGAGTGGTTTTGATTATTTAAGGGTCTTTGTAGTGCCCACAACAACAACACCAGTAGGAGGAACACAGTTGACAACTGGACAAGTTGGGGGTGATTTTAACTCGCAAGGTACTTGGCAAACAGTTACCAACCTGAATCTCGGTTGTAATAATACAGGTTCTTCAGTTACTCGCCGTTTGGTATTTTCTTGGAGAAATGATAATAGTGCTGGTACGCAACCACCTGCAGCAGTAGATAATATTTCTGTGGTAGCCTCTCCTATACCAGCCACTTGTAATCTGGGTACAGGGGTAACTAATGTGGCTGCCTTACCCTACAATTCGGGGGCGGGTACTACTTGTGGAGCAATAGATGATTTGACAAGTGCTAATACGGTTACTTGTGGTAGCACAAGTTACTTGGGTGGGGAAGATGCTGTTTGGGTTTTTACAGCTCCAAGTACAGGACAAGTGAGTATAGATCTTACCTCAGCAGGTACTTGGACAGGGTTAATGGTATATGATGGCTGTCCTACCTCAGGTTGTAGCTCTGTACCTGCGGGCACTTGTGTTACACAATCTCAGAGCAGTACGGGGAATAAATCCTTGTGTTTCAATGCTACAGCAGGCACAACTTATTATGTAGTCTTGGATGTTTTTCCATCTCCTTCTTGTAATACTTATACCAATTTGAGTATTGCTTATGCTAGTTCTACTTGTAATCTAGGAACAGGGGTTACCAGTGTAGCCACTTTACCTTATAGTTCTGGAGCGGGTACTACTTGTGGAGCTGTAAACGATTTGACAAGTGCCAACACAGCTACTTGTGGTAGTACAACCTACTTAGCTGGCGAAGATAGAGTTTGGAGTTTTACACCTACTTCTTCTGGGATAGTAACAATGAATCTTACTTCTGGAGGTAGCAATACGGGTTTGATGCTTTATGATGCTTGTCCTTCTTTTGGCTCTTCTTGTAGTATACCTACTGCGTCTTGTGTGGCTCAGGTGCAAAGTGCTACAGGTAGTAAAACCTTATGTGCCAATGTAACAGCAGGTACAACTTATTATTTAGTGTTAGATGCCACTTCAGGTTGCAACGCCTATACAGACTTAACAATCTCAGCACCTGGTGCTCCTACTTGTAGTTTGGGAACAGGGGTTACCAATGTAGCCACTTTGCCTTATAGTTCTGGAGCGGGTACTACTGCGGGGGCTGTTGATGATATCACCTCTGCAAATGTTACTGCTGTATGTGGAAGTACTTCTTATTACACAGGACAAGATAGAGTTTGGGTATTTACACCTACAACTACAGGAAGCATCAATATAGATTTAATTTCTACAGGCTCTTATACTGGTTTGATGCTATATGATGGTTGCCCTGTGGGTTGCGGAGCTACGGGAGTGTGTGTAGCCGAAACGCAAAGTTCTACGGGTAATAAAAGTTTGTGTGTCAATGTAACAGCAGGACGTACTTACTACCTAATTTTAGATTCTTGGGCTTCTCCAGCAACCAATCCTTATGATAACTTGACAATTTCTGCTCCTGTGTCAGGGGCGGCGTTGAGTTGTACTCTGGCGGGCACTTATACCATGAGTACCATTGCCCATAATCCTGATGTACTTACTTCGGCTAATCTTTCAGGGTTTACGGATGATATTTTTTACCCTGGAGGAACAATCGCTACAGGTTTTGATTTTTGTTTGAATGGAGTGCAATACCAAAATTTCTTAATTTCGGCAAATGCCTACGTTATTTTTGCACCACCAAGCGGAGCGGGTTGTTCTGCAACTAACCTGCCAGGTGGGGATAATGCAGCAGCGGGAGATTATTCGGCTTGGTCTATATCAGAAGACGTACCTAATACAACAGATGCCCCTCGTAATGCTATTTTAGCTCCTTGGCACGATATAGATCCCAGCGTAACCACAGGGGGAGCAAATCCAATAATACGTTATCAGGTATTTGGTACAGCACCTAATAGGCGTTTTGTAGTTTCTTGGGAGGCAGTCCCTATGTTTGATTGTGATGCTGATAGAACTTTAGACTTTACGGGGCAAATAAAAATGTTTGAAACTACCAATGACATAGAAATTCACGTTAGAAGAAAAAGATTGTGTAGTACTTGGAATGATGGCAATGCGGTTTTGGGCTTGCATAACTACAATGGCACAGAGGCTCTTGTACCTGCTGGTAGAAATAGTTTAGATGCAAACTGGACGGCTACTAATGAGGCTTATCGTTTTACATTTAATCCTGCTACTTGCACTACTTGTACACCATTGCCTCTTAATTTATTGTTCTTCACTGGAGAGTGGGATAAAGTAAATATTCAAGCTAAACTATCTTGGGCTTTCAAAACGCCAGTAGAAGCAGCTTATTACGTAGTGGAGCGTAGCACAGATGAAATAAATTTTACAGAAATAGGTAAAATTGAAAATACCAATGCCAATAGCTATAATTTTACTGATAAAACACCTCTCAGAGGTACAAATATTTATAGAATCAAGCAAATGGGTAAAGATGGGAAAGTAAATTACTCACACAATATTCGTATCAATAACCCTATAGAAGAAGTTTGGGCAATAGATAAGTTGTATCCAAACCCTACCACTGATAGATTGAACATAGAAATTACGTCTCTGGCAGAAGAGCTTGCTACCATTAAGCTACTCAACCTACAGGGTTTGGAAGTCTTCAACAAGGAATATGTATTAAAGAAGGGAGCGAACACCATTGATTTTAGTGTAGCTAATTTACCAAAAGGAACTTATTTGGTGCTTGTGCGTACGGCAACACAAATAAAAAATACTAAAATCATTGTAGAATAAATCTAAAAAGCCTCCTTTTCGGGAGGCTTTTTAGATTCTACTTCCAAATAAGGCACTACCAATGCGAACGATGCTGGAACCCTCTTGGATAGCGATTTCGTAATCGCTACTCATACCCATAGAAAGCTCTTGGAGCATAATGTTCTGAGATTGGTATTTTCCTCGGCAAAGTTCAAAAAACTTACGAAGTCCTGCAAATTCTTTATGTATTTGCTCTTTGTTTGCTGTCAAACTTGCCATTCCCATCATTCCCACGATACGAATATGCTGCATTTTTGCAAGTGCTGTATCCTCCAAAAGATTTTGAGCCTCTTCCATACTCAAGCCAAATTTTGTTTCTTCTTGGGCGATATAAATTTGTAATAGGCAGTCTATTATTCTCTTATTTTTTTGTGCTTGTTTATCAATTTCTTCCAAGAGTTTGAGGCTATCCACCGAATGAATAAGATGTATAAAAGGGGCGATATATTTTACTTTATTACGCTGCAAATGCCCAATAAGATGCCAACGAATATCTTTTGCTAAGGCTTCGTGCTTTTCTACGAGTTCTTGTACTTTATTCTCACCGAAATCTTTACA
Organism: Thermonemataceae bacterium; assembly: GCA_033762275.1. Taxonomy (GTDB): domain Bacteria; phylum Bacteroidota; class Bacteroidia; order Cytophagales; family Thermonemataceae; genus Raineya. The sequence goes on from JANRLU010000050.1 coordinate 11,523, forward strand.
ACCCTTTTCGTAAGCCTCTTGTATATCGCTCATAGGCTTGGTTTTACTCACAGCCACCAAAAGTGTGGGAGCTATACTTTCTTTGATATTTTGGTAAATAGGATAGAGAAACATTGTATTTTTTTTATTTTTTTATTGCATTTTTCAAATAAAAAACATTTTTCTTGTAAATTTCAAAAAAACTTGCCAACTTGGTATTCCAAAACAACATAAAATTTTTACATTATGGCAATTATCGGTAAATTACTAAAAAATGGAATAAAGCTAAGAAAAAGTATTGAGCAAGAAAAAAAATCTGCTTTTTTACTCCAAAAAAATGAATTACTAAAGTTGCTAACTACGGCAGAAAACACTGCTTTCGGTAAAAATTATCATTTCCAAGAGGTGATAGCTGCCATACAAAGTGGCTCAAAGCATAACAGAGATTTTTATGAAGTATTCAAGAAAAATGTCCCAACTTTCAATTACAATAAAATCTATAACCAATGGTGGCATAGAGCCAAAGAAGGAGAGGAGAACGTATGTTGGAAAGGTAAAATCAAATATTTTGCTTTAAGCTCGGGAACTTCAGAGGCTGCTACCAAGTATATCCCTATTACCAAAGAGATGATAAAAGCTATCCGAAGAACAAGCATTCGGCAGATTCTTTCTTTGGCGAATTATCCTAATCTTCCTGATAAGCTCTATCAAAAAGGAATGTTGATGCTTGGGGGAAGCACTCACCTCAATTACAATGGAATGTACTTTTCTGGCGATTTGAGCGGAATAACTGCCTCAAAAATTCCCTTTTGGTTTCAACATTTCTATAAACCAGGTAAAAAAATTGCTAAAAATACAGATTGGAACGCCAAATTAGATGAAATTGTGTTGCAAGCTCCTAAATGGGATATAGGCTACGTGGTAGGTGTTCCCGCTTGGATTCAAATTTTATTAGAAAAAGTAATAGCTCATTACAAATTGCAGCATATACACGAGATTTGGCCTAATCTGGAGATTTATGTGCATGGAGGTGTGGCTTTTGAGCCTTACAAAAAAAGTTTTGAAAAACTTTTGGGCAAACCTTTACTCTACTTGGAAACCTATTTGGCTTCAGAAGGCTTCATTGCTTTCCAAACTCGTCCTGACGGAGAGTTGCAATTAGTGCTTAATAATGGTATTTTTTTAGAGTTCGTTCCTTTTAATGATAAAAATTTTGATGAAAATGGCGAAATTGTAGAAAATCCTCAAACTTTTATGTTAGATGAAATAGAAGAAGGAAAAGAGTACGCCATTTTGCTGAGTACTTGTGCGGGTACTTGGCGTTATCTGATAGGAGATACGATTAAATTAGTAGACAAAAAAAATAATGAAATAGTAATTACGGGGCGTACCAAGCATTTTTTGAGTTTGTGTGGCGAGCACCTTTCTGTGGATAATATGAACAAAGCCATAGAAAGTGTAGCTGACGAAATGAAATTTACACTTAAAGAGTTTACGGTGGCAGGCATAAAATACGATAGCCTTTTTGCTCATCATTGGTACATAGGAACAGACGAAAAGGTAAATGAGGAAGAGCTAAAAAAACGCCTTGATGCCAAGTTATGCCAATTAAATGATGACTATCGTGTGGAGAGAACGGCTGCCCTCAAAGAAATTATCGTTGAGGTTTTGCCAACGGCTGTTTTTTATGATTGGATGCGTCTGAAAGGCAAAGAAGGAGGGCAAAGTAAGTTTCCAAGAGTGGTAAAAGGAGCAGTAATGAAAGATTGGCAAAATTATTTGGATACACTTCAACAGAAAGCATAAATTTTCTTAATTTGCATAAAGATAAGAAAAAAATGAATACTCCAGAAGAACAAACACAAGCAGAAGATATAAATATCCTCTTAGAAGTAAAGAACCTGAGTGTAGCTTTCACTACAAGTAAAGGAACGGTACAGGCTGTAAAGAATGTAAGTTTTAACTTATATAAAGGTGAAACACTTGGCATAGTAGGCGAATCCGGCTCTGGAAAGTCAGTTACTTCTTTGGCTATCTTGGGTTTAGTGCAGAAAGGAGTAGGCAAAATAACCAGCGGAGAAATTATTTTTCATTCACCCAAAATAGGGAAAGTCAACCTTTTGCAACTTTCGGAAGCTCAAATGCGAAAAGATATACGTGGAAACGATATAGCAATGATTTTCCAAGAGCCAATGACCTCCCTCAATCCCGTTTATACTTGTGGCGAGCAAGTAATAGAAACTATTTTGTTGCATCAGGTGCTTACCAAAGAGGAAGCCAAAAAAAGAGTTTTAGAACTTTTTGAAAAGGTAAAACTTCCTGACCCTTTGCGGATATTCAGAGCTTATCCACACGAAATTTCTGGTGGGCAAAAACAAAGAGTAATGATTGCGATGGCTCTTTCTTGCCAACCAGCCTTACTTATTGCTGATGAACCAACCACCGCCCTTGATGTAACCGTACAAGCAGAGGTGATTAAACTTATTCAGGAGCTAAGAGATGAGTTTGGAATGGCAGTAATGTTTATTACCCACGATTTAGGGGTTATTGCTGAAATCGCAGACCACATTATGGTGATGTTTAGGGGAGAGGTAATGGAAAATAACGAAACTTGGCCTTTATTTTATCAACCTCAACACCCTTACACCAAAGGTTTGCTTGCTTGTCGCCCTCGTAACGATATGAAAATGAACAGGTTACTTGTGGTGGGTGATTTTATGCAAATCAATGAGAATGGTGAAATTACAGAAAACCAAAAATATGGCTCTATCGGTGATGCTTTAGTAAAGTCTTTAGAAACAGAAGACGAAATCATTGATAGAAAAAAAGAGCTTTCTATGCAAAATAAACCCGTTTTGGAAGTGAAGAACGTTAAAAAATACTTTCCTACCAAATATAAGGGTTGGTTTAAAAGAGAGGTAGTAGAGTATAAAAAAGCTGTAGATGATGTTAGTTTCAATGTGTATGCAGGTGAAACTTTGGGCTTGGTGGGGGAGTCTGGTTGTGGAAAAACTACTTTGGGGCGTATGTTACTCAATTTGATAAGTCCAACAGAGGGGGAAGTTATCTATAATGGCAGAAATATTTTTGATTTGAAAGCCGAAGAAATGAGAGCCTTGCGAAAAGATATGCAAATCATTTTTCAAGACCCGTATTCCTCGCTCAATCCCCGACTTACCGTAGGGGAAGCCATTATGGAGCCAATGAAAATTTTTGGTATTGGTAATAATGATAAAGAACGAAAAGAAAAAGTGATAGATTTATTGGAAACAGTGAATTTGAAAGCACAACATTTTACGCAT
>JANRLU010000051.1:0-7442 GCA_033762275.1 Thermonemataceae bacterium
CCTTTTGCCAAAAAATCTTCTAAGTTATTTTCCAATAAACGATGAGCTTCTTCTATATCAATATCCTGATTTACAGTAGCTTGTATAACTAAAAGTCCCGTATCCACCGAGTCGGTGATGTAGGCATTAATATTAGTAAAAATATTATTTTCTCTCACCAATTTTTCATATAACCAAGCAGACTTTCCTCTTCCCAAAATATCACTAAGCAAATCAGCAGCATAAAAATCAGCTTCCTTGCGAGCAGGCATTTTGTACGCTTTGTAAATGGTATCAAAAGGTACATCTGCGGTAGTTTCTGTAAAACGAGCCTCGTTTTGTGGGGGCTCTTGAGGTAAATTTCTTTGGTAAGCTTTACCCGCTGGAATAGGCTCAAACCATTTTTTAGCCAATTCCTCAACCTCAGAAACCTTTACATCACCAGCCACACATAAAAAAGCATTGTTAGGTATATAAAACTTGTGAAAAAAGGCTTTTACATCGTCCATAGTGGCTTTTTCTATATGACTAATTTCTTTACCAATGGTTGCCCAACGATAAGGGTGCACTTTGTAAGCCAGTGGGCGTAATTTAAGCCAAGCATCTCCATAAGGTTGATTGAGATAGCGTTGTTTGAACTCCTCTATTACCACACTTCTTTGTACTTCAAGTACCTGAGAGTCAAAAGATAAGCCTAACATTCTATCTGACTCTAACCAAAAAGCGGTTTCTAAGTTAGCCTTTGGAAGCGTGATATAGTAGTTAGTCATATCATTACTTGTAAAAGCGTTATTTTCGCCACCAACGAGTTGTAAGGGCGTATCAAAAGCGGTTATATTTTGAGAACCACCAAACATTAAATGCTCAAAAAGATGAGCAAAACCCGTTTTTTGCTCATCTTCATCTTTTGCCCCCACATTATAGAGTAAATTAAAGGCTACGATAGGGGTTGTAGTGTCTTGATGCACTAATACTTGTAAGCCATTATTCAAAGTAAATTTTTCGTATGAAATCATTGGTGAGTATTATTTTTTCAGACCTAATTCTATGAGCCTTTCATTAAGAAATTCTCCCGCAGTCATATCAGAGTATAATTTGGGGTGTTCGGCATCAATACAAGAAGGCAAGCAGGTCAAATCCATTTCGGAGCGAGGATGCATAAAAAATGGAATAGAGAAACGCGAGGTATTCATTTTTTCTCTTGGAGGATTGACTACTCTATGTATTGTAGATTTCAGTTTGTTATTAGTGAGTCTATCAAGCATATCTCCTACATTCACCACAATTTGCTCAGGAAGAGCCGTGATAGGAATCCACTTCCCATCTCTGCGAAGCACCTCCAAGCCCTCAGCACTCGCTCCCATTAGTAAGGTAATCAAATTAATATCTCCATGGGCAGCCGCTCTTACAGCATCAGCGGGTACGCTATCAGGGTTTTCTATGGGGTAATAATGTAAGGCTCTCAAAATACTATTACCATAAGCCACTTTGTCATCAAAATAATATTCATCTAAGCCCAGATACAAGGCAATCGCTTGTAGCATAATTTTTCCTGTATTTTCCAAAGTGCGATACGCCTCCAATGTATATTTCTCAAAATCAGGAAGTTCATTAGGAAATACATTGGAAGGATATTCACTTTTGACGGGGTCATTATCAGGAATAGCCTTCATATCTTGCCCAATATGATAAAACTCTTTCAAATCTCCTATATTTCTCCCTTTGGCATGTTCTTTATTTTTACCTACATAGCCTCTCTGCCCTGCCAGCCCTGCTATTTCATACTTGGTTTTAACTTCTTCGGGTAAAGCAAAAAAAGCCCTTGTATTGTCGTATAAATTTGAGGTAAGTTCATCACTTAACCCGTGATTTTTGATAGCTACAAAGCCGATATTATTGTAAGCCTCACCTAATTTGCGAACAAAATTCATTTTTCTTTCAACATCACCAGATGTGAAATCTGCTAAATCCAAGGAAGGAACATTGTCATATAGTACTTCTTGCATAATGGTAAGATTTTGAAGCCCTAAATGTAGTAGAAAAAAATTAGACAAACAATATCTTTGGATATATTTCAGAGCTTACCTTCTATTTGATAACAAAAATGATATAGACAAAGAGAGGAAAAAATAAAATAGAAAAATTATATAATTCTTTAAATAATTATATTTTGAAAAAAAAAACAAGAACAGATATAAATTTGTATATTGATTTTATAGGAAAAATGTTTTTTTGTTTTTAGCTTGTGAAGTTATTTTTTACATTATCAATTTTCTTATCAAAAAAATTATGCCCAAAGTAAGTTTCAATAACAAAAAAGGCAATTTTCACGAAACACTGAAAAACGCTGTGGAGCGGTACTTTACCGAGAAAAATATCGCAAAAACAGGCGATTGGCGTCTTTTCTCCAAAACTATCATTTTAATTTCTGCCGCCTTAGGTTTATACCTGAGCCTACTTTTAATGGATTTGCCGACTTGGCTTAGTATTTTAGAATCTGCTGCTTTAGGATTTGTATCAGCTGCCATTGGCTTCAATGTAATGCATGATGCCAATCACGGAAGTTACTCTAAAAATAAAACACTCAATGAAATTTTAGGACTCACAATGAACGCCTTGGGTGGAAATGCTTTCATTTGGAAAACCAAGCATAACATCACCCACCATACCTACACGAACATAGATGGTTTAGATGATGATATTGCCAAAAGTCCGCTTATTAGAATGGCTCCTACACAAGTTTGGAAGCCTGCTCATCGCATACAACATATCTATATCTATTTTCTATATGCTATTAGCTCTTTTGCTTGGGTTTTTCTGACAGATATGGATAAATATTTTAGAAGAAAAATCAATAACACACCTTTTACTAATATACCAACAAAAGAGCATATTATTTTTTGGTTGAGCAAGATTTTGTATGTAGTCTTCTATATTGCTGTACCTGTATACTTTGTAGGTTGGGCAGCTTGGGGTGTAGGTTTTGCCGTTATGCACGTAGTAATGGGAGTTACCCTCTCTTTGGTGTTCCAATTGGCTCACATGGTAGAGGAAGTTGAACACGACTATTACGTAAAAGATGAAGAATTTATTGATAGTGAGTGGGCTATTCATCAGATTCGTACAACAGCCAACTTTTCTCCTAATAGCCCTCTAATTTCTTGGTTTGTAGGCGGACTTAATTATCAAATAGAGCATCATTTGTTCCCAAGAATAAGCCACGTTCATTATCCTGCTATCAGTAAAATAGTAAAAGAAGTTTGTCTGGATTACAACGTAAAATATTATGAAGCTCCTACACTTTGGAGTGCTATTGTTTCACACACGAAGATGTTAAAGACTTTTGGTAAAAAACCCGTTTTGGTGAACTCATAAAATACCAAGTGAAAAAAGGGAGATTGTTAGTTAAACAATCTCCCTTTTTTGTTTTGTAAAACTTTCTCTTCTTATTTTTAATCTATTGTTCAGAAGCATCTTCTTCTTTCTTTTTATAATTTTTATTTGCTGAAACCCTCAAATCTATAATCTCCCCTGCTCTTATTTTATTATGCGGACGTGGGTCAAACTCTCCTTTTTTGTATCTTTTTTTCTTTTTGGTATTATCCTGATTTTGAGAGTTTTTACTTTCCATTTCTTTTCGTATTTTTTCCCTTTCAGCTTTAGTAAGAGGCTTTCCATCAGCATCATACAAGGGTACTTTATCTGCCTCCAAGCGAGCTTCAGGATTCTGCCTTACCACCACTCCTTCAGGCTCGTCAGCTTCAGGGTCTTCTGTAATATGCCCTAACTGTAAACCATTAGCTTCTATTATCTCTTTAGCATCTTCCAGGCTAAGCCCCTCTAATTCAGGCACATCAAACTCTTCATCACCTACGCCGCTACCTATCACAATATCTATGGCTGTGCCTACTTCTATTAAATCTCCTTTTTTTAGAGGTTTTCCGCCAATTTCTTGCCCCAAAACTGCATCACGAGCGATATCAGGCTTGAAACGAATAGCCCCCACTTCTAATTGCAATGTTTTTATTTTTGCTATTGCCATCTGATACGACATTCCCTTGAGGTCTATCATGGGAACTTTGGGAGGGGTTTTGGGACTAATCACCAAGTATATTTTTCTACCCTCTTTTACCAAAGTACCTGCATTAGGTTTTTGCTCAAGAACCGTATAAGGTTTGGTGTCTTTAGAGTAAATCGTATCCTGAATAACCATCTCAAAACCAGCTTCTTTGAGCTTTTTTTCCATATTTTCTACGTTAAGCCCTACCAAATTGGGTACTAATAGCGTTTCGTTGTGATTAGTAACAGTGGGTAAATAATTGTAGAAAAATAAAAGCAAGATTGATAAAAAAGCCAAGACTGCAATTCCTATATGTAGAAGTACTTGCCAAATGGAATTACTGCGAATAAGTATGTTCATTTGAGATATTTTTTACTGCAAAAATAGAGCAAAATTCGTACAATACTAATCCTTTTCTATGTATTTTTTTACTTTTTTTGGAGAAGATTATGTATATTTGCCCAATGAAAATAAAAGAAACTATATCCTCTTGGCTTACCCATCGCTTTGAAATTTTGGTTCGTGATGAAGAAAATTTTGAAGAGAAAAGGAGTTTTTCCTATACACATTCAAAAGCCTTAGCCCTCGCATTACCCTTTTTAGCTCTTTTCGGCTTCTTAGGTTTTTGGATAGGCTATACTAATGGTACAAAACCTCAAATTACGAAATCTGGTGAGTTTGAGCTCAAAAAAAAAGTAATGCTGCTCTCTACCACCGTAGATTCGCTCATAGAGGTAAGCAACCAGTATGAAAGATTTTATCAGAACTTCAGAAAGGCAGTAAAAGCAGATATAAGTGAAATTCGTGAGGATAGCTCTCGCCTGCATAGTACCAAAAATAATAAAATTAGCCAAACTGACACCATAAAAGACTATATTTCAGAAGCTGATAAAGAGCTTCGCAAAGAATATGAAGGCACGGGAAATTCAGGACTTAATGTCGTACGTACCCAAAAAAACAGCCAGAATGACACAGAACTAAGCGAAAATTTCTTCTTTTTTCCTCCCATTAAAGGAATTATTACAGAAAAATTTGATTTAAAAACGAAACATTTAGGCATTGATTTGGTAGCACAAGCCAACGAATCCGTAAAAGCTGTGGCAGACGGGAGCATCATTTTATCTTCTTGGACAGAAGATACGGGGAATGTCATAGCCATACAACACGCTAATAATTTAGTCAGTTTTTACAAACACAATGCTGTTTTACTAAAAAAGCAAGGAGAGTTTGTAAAAGCTGGAGATGTCATTGCTATCATTGGTAATACTGGCAGGCTCTCCTCTGGACCTCATCTCCATTTTGAACTTTGGTATCAAGGTAGCCCAATAAATCCAGAAAAATTTATTTCCTTTTAGAATAATTTTACTAAATTGCTTTCTGAAATTTTTGTAACCTAATTTACAGAAAATCAGTATAAAAAGAAAATAGCTCAAATACTACAAATATGGCAATATTCAATAGCGGTTCTAAAGAAAACAAACACACAGAAGTAGATAAAATCTCTAATGCGAGCACTACCATTGGTAAGGGAGCAACGTTACAAGGTAATATTGATACTTTTGGGAACGTTCGTATAGATGGCAGACTTGTGGGAGATATTACAAGCAAATCCAAGGTTGCTACAGGTAATGCCTCTGTGGTTGAAGGCTCTATTGCAGCACAAAATGCTGAGATAGAAGGCGAAGTAAATGGCTCTTTAGAAATAACTGAACTCTTAGTACTCAAATCAACAGCTATTATCAACGGTGATATTATCACAGCAAAAATGGTAGTAGAGGCAGGAGCTATTTTTAACGGAAAATGCTTAATGGGAGACGTTACGCAAATTAAACAAAAAGTTGGTAAGAAAAGTAATGAAGACGCAAGTAATAAACCAAGTATAGAGCCTTCAGAAGAAACGAACTCTCCTACCACTACCATATTTAGCGACTTGAAAGTATAGCCTATGCTTGATAAACTACAAAAAAGATGGGGAGTAAATAGCTTTCGGCAAGTACTTCTCATTTTGCTTGTATTTGCTTGTACAGGCTTCAGCGTTTTGTTTATAAAGAAACCTCTCTACGCCATTTTAGGTTTTGATACCCAAACCCCCGTTTGGCAAAAAGTCTTAGCTTGGTTAGTGCTTATCTTGCCTATCTACAATGTTTTACTGCTTTTTTATGGATTTATTTTTGGGCAGCACCGCTTTTTTCTCCTTTTCGTAAAAAAGCTTTTTGGTAGATTATTCTTCTTCTGGCGAAAAAAATAGCTACATCAAACCTAACTAATTGACTCCATATTGAAAAGATCACTTCTTAAAGCTATTAGCTGGCGTATTGTAGGAACCATAGATACCCTTTTTATCAGTTTTATCATCACGCAGAACGTTACAATAGCCCTAAAAATAAGTTTTGCAGAAGTTATTAGTAAAATATTTCTATACGTTTTACACGAAAGATTATGGCTTTTTAGCAAATGGGCTACACACCAAGAAAGTAAAACAGAATTTCGTAAAAGAAGCCTCGCAAAAGCCGTTTCTTGGAGATTATTAGGAACTCTCGATACAAGCATCATTAGCTACCTCTTCACTGATAAACTTAAATGGGCTGCGAGCATAGGTGGGATAGAAGTATTATCTAAGTTTATTTTGTTCTATCTACACGAAAGGCTTTGGAATAAAATCAAATAAGTTCTTGGGTTTGTTCTTTCTGTTGCATCTGCAAACGCACCAAGTTGGCATAAATACCTTGTTCTTGGGCTATAAGTTCTTTATGAGTACCTTTCTCTACAATGACCCCCGTATTGAGTACATAAACTCTATCTACATTTTGAATAGTTGCTAATCTATGAGCAATGATAATAGTTGTTCTGTCTTTCATTAGTTCGTTGAGAGCCTCTTGCACCAAACTTTCTGATTCGGCATCTAAAGAGCTTGTCGCCTCGTCTAGAATTAAAATACTTGGATTTTTGAGAATAGCACGAGCAATCGCTATGCGTTGGCGTTGCCCTCCTGAAAGTTTTACGCCTCTCTCACCTACCACCGTATCAAGTTTTTCGGGAAATTTCTCAATAAAACTCAAAGCATTGGCTTTTCTGGCAGCTTCCTTTATTTCTTGCTCAGTAGCGTTGGGTTTTCCATAAGCTATATTCTCTCGGATAGTACCCCCAAAAAGGATGAGTTCTTGTGGTACAAAAGCAATATTTGCCCTCAAATGTGTAGTATCCCAATCTTCTATTTTTTTATTATCTATCCAAATACTATTCGGGTTTGGCAAATATAATTTCATTAATAGCTGGGCAATGGTGGATTTTCCAGCCCCGCTATGCCCTACCAAAGCCACTTTTTCTCCTTGGTTTATTTCTAAGCTAAGCCCCTTCAAAATCTCTATATCTGAACGTGTCGGATAAGCAAAATGCAGTCTGT
>JANRLU010000052.1:0-4974 GCA_033762275.1 Thermonemataceae bacterium
CAAAGGGTCTTTAGTTTCCACACCTTTGTAAATAATGGGTACAGCTACTTGTTCTTTGGCATCAAAACCTTGTAATTGAAGTTCGTGCATAAGACAAGAATGGTATATACTTTCTAAAAGCCCTGCACCAAGATGCCGATGTACTTCAATAGCACAGCCCATTACTTGATAAGCAAGTTGTTCCACAAATTTTTGAGTAATCATAAATGATGGATTTAGAATTTAATATTTTATAACCACAAGAAAAAAAGAGGCACAAGAAAAACTTGTGATACTTATGAACTTGTGGTAGAAATATACTAAAAATATGAGAAAAATATGAGAAAAATATGCTTTGTATTATTCTTGTTTCCATTTTCACTTTTTGCACAAATCAATGAAAGTGATACGCTAAAACTAAAAAGTAATCTTTCTTTGACAGGGTTTTGGCAGGAAGGAAATGTAGAAACTTTGATTTTTAGGGGAAAAATGGATTTGAGTTTTAAGCCAAGCAAGTCATTGGTTTTCAAGACGCAAAACGCCTATCTCTATCAAGAATTTTTCAAACGAAAAGCCGATGAGGATATTTTTAGCCGAAATTTTATCTATTTCAAACCCGAAAACAAAGTATATCCTTTTCTTTTGGGCTTTGTTTCTACCAATTTTCGCCGAAAAATAGACCTGCGTTATTTTGTAGGAGCTGGAGCAACTTGGCAAATTATTCGCCAAAAAAACCACTTGCTCAAATTTGCACTTTCTGGAGAATATGAAGAAACCAATTTTGCCCTAACAAATTTCAATGAAAACGAATATGATGGCAAGAAAAGCATCAGTACTTGGCGAACTACGGCTTGGATTTTAGGAAAACATCATCTTTTTGATAACAAAATGATATTTTCTTATGAATCCTATTTACAGCCTTCCGTAGAACAAAACAATAATCTGCGGTGGCAGGTAGAGGCGAGTTTGGATTTTCCTATCTGGAAATTTTTGAATTTTAGGATAAATTATCTCTATACTTTTGAAAAAATTGTCATCGAAAAGCAAAAACAAGAAGACAAAATTTTGACTTTTGGTATCAACCTAAAAATATAAACTCAAGGCAAAATGTACCGATTCGAGATTCTTTTAGTGGCTTTGTTGTTGGTCTTATTTGACAAAATATTTTTTGCAGATGCCCAATTTTTCACAAAATACATTTGGTCTGCCAATATGATTTTTTTGGGATTGGCTTCAATAGGCATTTTCAAAGAGCAAAATTTTTGGCTCAAATGGTTTCGCAATATTCTTTTGTTGCTGACGGTACTTGTGCCAATTTTTTTCGGATTAATTGCCCAAAACAAACTTCTACTTGAGTTGGCTTTAGCAGTTTATGCCCTATATTACAGTCTTATTTTGGCTGAAGTTTTGAGGCAAATTACCAAAAAATCGGAAACCGATTTGAGTGTAATTTTCGGTTCTATCTCTGGTTTTTTGTTGCTAATAGTCATTGCTTTGTTTGCTTTTTTGATATTAGAATATAACGTTCCGAAGTCTTTTAATGGCATTACAGGCAAAACCATTCCCGAATTATACAACCAACTTTCTTATTTTGCTATGGTAACACTGACCACAGTAGGCTACGGCGACATCACTCCTGCCACCGATTCGGCAAGACTAACGGTAATGTTTTTTACGATTGTAGGACAATTTTATATGGTAGCTTTGGTAGGGATTATTATTTCGAGATTTACTTCATCAAAAAACGAATAAATGTATGGAATTTAAACAAATTTTTGAAAATAATGAAAAATGGATAGCCGAAAAATTGGCAAATGATACCCAATATTTTGAGAAACTATCCAAAGGGCAAAACCCTGAATTTTTGTATATCGGTTGTTCGGATAGCCGAGTTACTGCCGAAGATTTGATGGGTTTGCAACCGGGCGAAGTTTTTATTCATAGAAATATAGCCAATCAAGTAGTTTCTACAGATAACAATGTCAATGCAGTAGTGCAGTATGCAATTGAACATTTGAAAGTAAAATATATCATTGTTTGTGGGCATTACGAATGTGGAGGCGTAAAAGCGGCACTGAACCCAAGCGATATGGGGCAACTCAATAGTTGGTTGCAAACGCTACGAGATGTTTATAGGATTCATAGGGAAGAATTGGACAAAATCGAGAGCAAACAACAACGCTTTGACCGCTTGGTAGAACTCAACGTGCGGGAGCAGTGCATCAATATTATCAAGATTGACCACGTGCAAAGGTCTTGGTACAAGACAGGTTATCCCAAAATATTCGGTTGGGTGTTTGATGTCAAAACAGGCAAACTCATCGATTTGGGTTTGAATATGGAGCAAGAATTTGCCGAAATTCGAAGCATTTATGATTTGAAGGCTTTTTAATTTTCGCTATGAAGTTGCAATGAAAAAAGTGTTTTCCTGACCTTATCCGAAGAAGCGGAAGGAGTTTCGGGCAAATTTGGCATAAAAACTTTGGGAACTAAACTTAGCTTATACGAAGAAATTTTTACTTTAAATTATTCAAAAAAATGGAAAAAATATTCACAAACATAGTCGTTTTTGGCGATGGGCTAAACGATATGGGGCAATGGGGCAGGCTCACAAATTTCAGATATCCGCCCTCCGAAGTAGGCTTTTATGAAAGCCGTTGGACAAATGGTAAAACTTGGGTAGAACACTTTGCACAAAGTTTAAATTTGCACAAAGTTTAAATCTACCTATTTCATTAGCAAACAATTTTGCAATGGGTGGTGCAACTACAGGCACTTATAATATCAATGAGCCTTTGAAAGACCTTCTACAATTAGAAAAAAGTATAGAATTGAGTGGAATGTTGGCACAAGTGCAGACTTATCTTTCATCAAGCCCAAAAATTGACGAAAAGACCTTATTTGTCCTTTGGGCAGGTGGACACGATATTGGCAACTATTTGGAATATGGACAACCCGATTTAGAACAATATCTACCCGCAGAAAATTATAGAACTGCCATCGTTGAGTTGGTAAAAGCAGGAGCAAAACATATTTTTGTAGGCACAATGCCCGATATGGGCTATACACCTATGTACATAGGCACAAAAAAGCAAGAAATTGCCTCGAAACTTTGTCAAGACCTCAACAAAGGCTTAGAAGAAATAGAGAAAAGTTATCAAGATTCTGAAGTAAACTTCTATAGATTTGACGGAGCTGGAGTTTTTGTAAAAATAGGACTGAATCTCCAAGAATATGGTATTCAATATACAGAGCCTTATTTGCCTTACGAAATCATTGATTTTACTAAACCATTAGAAACCAATAAAATAGTTATTCTCAATAAAGAAAAAGGACTAAATCCTGACGAATTTATGAATTGGTGGGCAGTGTCGGCAAGTGCCAAAGTACACGAAATTTTGGCGAAAGAAGCTGTAAAATTTATTAACTCAAAAGAAAAAATATGAAAAAGTTGATTGCCATAATAGGCTCTGGTGAAGGAATTAGTAACGGAGTTGCTCAGAAATTCGGTAAGGAAGGTTTTAAAATAGCACTTATTGCAAGAACTGAAAGCAAATTGCAAGAGCAAGTAAAAAAGCTTGCTCAAGAAAGCATTGAGGCAATCTATACCGTAGCGGACGTTGCAGACGCAAATAGTTTGAAAAATGCACTTTTTTCAATTCGTAATAAAGAAGGACACGCTGAAGTGATTTTATATAATGCTGCTGCTGTTTCTGTTATGGATATTTTAGAGCAAAACTGGGAAACCATAAAAAGACAAATTGATGTAAATGTGGGTGGTTTCTTTCATTTAATGAAATTGGTGTTGCCATATTGTTTGAAGGAAAACCAAGGAAAATTGTTTGTAACAGGTGGTGGATTCGCTTTGGGCGGAGATGACCAATGGACTTCGCTTAGTGTGGGAAAGGCTGCCTTGCGAAATTTGGTTCAAGCATTTCAGAAAAAAGTAAAAGGTACAAATGTTCATATTGCACAACTAACCGTTTGTGGATATGTAAATCCAGCAGACGAAAAATATAGTCCAAAACTGATTGCAGAACAGTATTGGAAATTGTATCAGCAAAACCCTTCTGAATTTGAAAACGAAATCATTTATTAATCTAATAGACATTTTAAAAATATGAAAATAGCAATCATCGGAACAGGAAACGTAGGGGGAGCTTTAGCAACACAATGGGCAAAAGCAGGACACCAAATCTTTTTGGGAACAAGAGATTTGAACAAATTTGAGGACAAACATCTCTTAGAAAATGCCAATACAACGCTACATACCTTGGCGGAAAGTGCTGAAAATGCCGAAGTTATTTTGGTGGCAGCCGTTCCACAAGCCACGCAAAGCATCTCCGAACAAATCAAAGAAGCCGCCAAAGGAAAAGTTTTGATTGATGCCATGAACTCTATCCGCACTCGCCCCGAAGGTTTCAACAATTCTTTTGAGGCATTTAAGCATTATTTACCTAATACAGAAATCGTAAAATGTTTCAATTCTACGGGTTTTGAAAATATGAAAAATCCTATTTATGATGGTCAAGGAATTGATATGTTTATGGCAGGCGACTCGGAAAGAGGGAAAGAAATAGCCCTGCAACTTGCCCTTGATGCAGGTTTTTCGACTTGTTGGGATTTTGGCAAGGACGATAAAGTTCAACTTTTAGAACATTTTGCTTTGTCTTGGATAAATTTGGCAATTATGCAAGGACATGGCAGAAATATGGCGTTTAAAGTCATTAAACGATAAGCATTGTATATGGTAAACCTATGAGGTAAAACCTCATAGGTTTACCATTAAATTAAGGTTTATATATTCTCTTAATTTTACCTGTGGCTGTCTCCAAAAACTTTTCTTGATAAAAGATTTGTTTAGGGACTTTATACTTTTCTAATTTATTGCTGAGCATAGTCAAAATTTTATTTTCTTTCTCATAACTAAGTTTTTTACAATCCACCACAAAAACTAATTTTTTTCATAAGTATTCTTCTGAAATGCCTGCACAA
>JANRLU010000053.1:0-2091 GCA_033762275.1 Thermonemataceae bacterium
ACTGCTGAGCATTGTCCACCCAAGTCAAATCCTGACTTACCTGCACCTCATAGCTGACTACTTGATTGTGGCTCGCCGCCCAATCACTACACTTATAGACTGCTTCTGCTCCCTTGCGTACAAACTGTTCCTGCACTTGAGTGAATAATTCGCCTTGATTGCCTTTGAGTGCCAGAAAATAATCCGCTTCTTTGTCTAAAATCTTATCCACAATTATACCTTGCTTTCAATTTTCGATGAGCATTTTGAAGGCTTTGTAAAATTTCTGGATAGTCCAAAAGTTCCATTCCTTTTTTGTTCCGTTTCTCAATGATTTGCAAAACATCATTGATTTGTTGTTCAATGGCTTGCAATGTCCAAAATGCCTCATTATCGTTCAATTCATAAATATCAAATCCTATCATTTCCTTTTCTTTTTAGGTTTGTAATTTGGTAGGTATTGCGCCCTATACACTTCTAAGGTGTTCACATTTATTTTGTATTTCGGACATAATACCCTTGCATCACTAATACCATTTTCCAAGTCCTCAATAAGTCCTGAAAAATCCCTTTCCTTAGTTGGTTCTTTGATGGGTTCTTTCACAACATCTAAATTAGCACCTAAATTTTGTAAACCGTTTTCTTGATTTCCTCTTAAATTTTCTTGATTTTCAAGTCTTGAATAGGTGTTTGCACCAAGACTTTGATTTACTTCTTTTTGCAATACTTGATTATTAAGTATTGAATTGACACCTAAATTTTGTTGCATCATTGGAAGGTATTGCGGTGCGTGTAGGCTTATCAAATTACCAAGACCTTGTAAGTCTTGAAAGCCAAAGCCTGAAGCGTTTGGAGCTTCACCACTAAACAATTCATTTTCTTTCACAACTCCAAACCAATACCAAACCTTGAAAAAACTACAAAGCAAAATCAATACTTCAATGATACCAGACACCGACAACCAGAACACAATATTGAAACCATTGGCTTTTTGTAGTTCCGATAGTTGGCTTTGTGTTTGGGTCTGGTTAGCTTGTGTGATGATACGTTTATCCTTTTCCAAACTATCAATTTTTGATGTGAATGATTGAATAGTTTTAGCTACTGTTACATCATTGATATTTATTTTGCCCTGCCACGAAACAGACTGTTTGAAGTCATTTAAGGCTTGTTTTTCGGCTTCTATTCGCTTTGTAAAGGTTTTATCAATACTATCCATTTTAATAGCTTGTAAAGCCTTCAAATCAATTTCAGAGCTATCCAAGTGTTTGTAAATTTCTTTTGCACCTTCTACACTGGTAAATGCAGAAAGCGCAAAAACAGAAAGGGCAAAGAATAGTAAGCCATAGGTAAGCCCATTGAGAGAACCGACAAAGAAGCGTTTGAAAACCTTTCCAATCACTTCCAATTTTACAAGTTCCAAGATTATCAGTAAGGCGACTGCAAAAACAGCAGAAACAACCCAATGCAAGTTTGTAGCAAACTGATAGTAAAGGAAACCAAAGGCACACACAATCGAAAAGAAGGAAAGCAACGGAGCGCAAACCAAGACGAAAAGTTTTAGTTTCCAATACTCTTTTACGAAAGGCTTTAACTCAAAATGTTCCTTTGCTTTTTCAATTTCGTTTTTAAGTTTTTCGGATTCAAAAACTTTTTCGTAGAATTTTTGAAAATTTTTTGACATTTTTTTTACTGTTTTTTTGATGAAAAAATAAGATGAATTTGCACCCGAAAAGCAGCAAAAAAGGAGTTTAAAAGTAGCTTATTTGTAACTTGGTTATTTTTTTAACCTTATAAAACTTTAATAATCAATGACTTAACTAAGCACCATTGTTAATTCGGTGTTAATCTCCTGATTACGTCCCTGAAAAAATATTACTCTATGTACAAAAAAAGAGAGAATTAGAGAAGTTCCGTTTTGTGAGGGCGCAAGATGAAGATGACTATCCTTGTTTCTCACCAAGCCATTACCAACTATCATTTGATTTTTCGTAGAAGGTATTTTTTATCTAAAATTCTACTTCTTCATAAATTTCTTTCAGGCTTAGTTGTAAATCTATACTTTTGAGTTTGAGTGTATCTTCAACTTGTTGTAAAATTTGCAAATGCCAG
>JANRLU010000054.1:0-2141 GCA_033762275.1 Thermonemataceae bacterium
AATATGGAATGCTGAAAGGAGTTGTGAAAAAAATCGCACTAGCGCCTCAAAATGAATCGTATATGGTGGAAATTGCCTTGTCAAATGGTTTAACAAGTACCTACAATAAAAACCTAGTTTTTCGCCAAGAAATGAGCGGTACTGCAGAGATTATTACCAAAAAACGTCGTTTGCTAGAGCGGATTTTGGAAGCTTTGATTTGGGTGGAGTAAGGCTCGGTGTCTGACACTTGAGCGTAGGAATGCGAAAGGCAAAGTGTCCGACATAGGCTGTTCAGAATGCGGCGTTTTTTTAAAAAAAACTACCCCCACTTTTTGAACAGTTTTCGTCTCTTATTATTGAAGGATTCAAGCTTGTTTTTATCTCGCCACAATTCCAAATCAATAATCTTTGTTTCTTCCATTGCTTTTTTAATAATTGTTTTATCTATTTTTTGTCCATAGTTTACTAAATCTAAACAACCAATTGTAACTCCTTTTTCTGGACTTCTTTTTTGATTATATTTGAATTTTCCAAAGAAAGACTCAATTATGTCTGAGCAGCATATTAATCGACTATGACCCTCTATTTTTATATTATTTTGCTCTAAATAAACTAGAATTCCTTCTCGCAAAAACATTGGACAAGCCATTAATTCCATTTTTTTAGTTACTAGGTTAACCTGCTCGTCATCCAAGCCTTCTGTTTTTAAAATTTCAAAAACCCCTTTTAAAACTGCGGATACTTGTACTAATTCTTTGACTAAGTCTTGATATTCTCTAAGCCATAATAGTTTAGTATATAGCCTTTGTTCCTCTGCGTTTCGTTTTTTCTTTTCTATTTGTTGCAAATAATTTAAGTGCTTTTCTGCCCACTCTGCTATTGGATAAATATTCAAGAATCTGCATTTTCCTTTAAGCTTTTGGGGACAAATTATCCGATCTTGCCCCATATAATTTTGACGATTCATTAACGTATATTTCTTCTGAAAACTTATAAATTTTGAATCATCTTTATAACGCTTTTTTAGTAACAAACACAATGCATGAGTACAGTCATATACTCGTTTTATTTTGTTGTTTTCAAACGCTTTAACTATATTATTCCCACCATCTGAACATACATACTTAACTCGATAAGATTTTCTCTCAACATCTTCTACCACCTTTGCTATATCCTCTGCTTTCCATGATGGTTTCACATTTAAACTTACTACTTTCACATCTTGGTGAGCTAGGCTCTTACCGAACTTATAGGTTTTTAGATTTACTGCTAATACAATTAGCATACTTTGCTTACCTATATTAAAACTTTCGTCTATTATTAGCATGTAATCATCTGCTTCGTTTCCCTTTTCTTGCAAACCATTATAACCTGTTTTTTGCTCCCATATCCTTATTGTATTGATACAAGGGACTTTTCCTGGTATATTAAAATGCAAGTAAAAAGTTATAAGTGCTGAACGACAGCAGCGTAAACTCATTACACCTGACATCTTCAAGGCTAAACAAAAAAATATTGCTTGCAAATTATAGCTATGATTTTTAACTGGCTCGCTTATGTCTTCTGAATTTTTTAAAGCCGTTTCATACCTTTTGCTTTTTTCTTTTTCTGCTTTTAGTTTTGTTTTATAGTAGTCTCTACTTTCCTCCAATTCTTGCAAGCGTTTTCTCATTGCTCGCAATTCTTGTCCTCTTTTTTTTGCCTTGTTTTTCCAACTAGACAGTTGGGTTTTCTGTTTTTTTGTTATCTTCGTTGACAATGTTAAAGTTCCTCTTGTTTATTATTTTTGATTTCGTAACCAAAAGATAATAAAAACTGGGGGAACTTTTTTTTTTATTCTGAACAGCCTATTCCTGACACCTGTAAACCTTCCTGACACCTGTTTAACTATTTCTTCGCTTTAGCCGCTTTAGCAGCAGCTTTTTCTTCGTCTTTTTTCTTTTTTGCAGCGGCTTTAGCGGCAGCTTTGTCAGCTTTTTCTTTATCTTTTAGAGCTTTCAATTCCGCTTTGAGTTGTTCTTTAGTTTTAGGTGTTTCTTCTTTTACCACAACAACCTCTTCTTTTACAACTTCCTCTTTTACAGGCTCTTTTTTCTCTTCTTTCACAGCAATTGGTTCAGAAATTTGATATGGGAATTTAGCCGCATCTGCACAAGTTG
>JANRLU010000055.1:0-3822 GCA_033762275.1 Thermonemataceae bacterium
TGAAAGAGTGGGACAGCCAAGCAGGTAAAGAGAAAACTCCCGTAGAGTATGAGATTGTAGAATTGAGTGCTGAAAAACTCGTTCTCAAGAAAAAATCAGATAATACTTCACACATTTATCTCGAAAAAGGAAAATTTGAGGCAAAGGCTAAAGAATTTGCTGAAAAAGAAAAAGCCAATAAAAAAGTAGATACCACTGCTCAGAAAAAAACTACAGATATCCCTGAAGGAGTAGATGAAAGCAAACTTAAAAAAGACTGGAAGGTAGGCGATAAGGCTGAAATATACTGGAAAGGAACTTGGTACAAAGGTAAAGTAGTAGCTAACAAAAATGAGGCAGGGAAAATAAAAATTAGCTATGATGGCTGGGACAGCAAATGGGACGAATACGTGGATATCAGACGTATGCGTGAACTGAAAAAATAAAATGCACTTCAATACAAAACAAAATCCTACTATTATGAAATCACTCAGCAAAACAATGCTCCTTTTAGCCCTTCTTGTGGGAGCTAATCTTTCTTACGCCCAACTTGGTAGGCTGAAAGATAAAGCCAATAAAACTGTCAATAAAACTAAAGAAAATACCAACTCAGGGAAAACAAAAGAAGAGCAACAGTTGGAATATGGAGATATGGCAGATAAAGCTATGGACGAAAAAAAATACAAAGAGGCTGCCGAATTATACCAAAAAGCTCATGATGCCTGCCCGAAAGATTGTTATAGTGGTAAAACAGAATATTATTTGAGAAAAAAGAAAGATGCCTTGGCTGCAATGGGTTCTGAAAAAAGTGAAGAGGAAGTGATGAAAGAAACCAATCAAGTGATGGGACAATTAGAGGCAATGAAATATAAAAGAGAGAAAGTACCCGATAATGGCATCACTAATGATTTACATAAAAGGTATATTGGGAAAATTGTATTTGCCAATAATGAAATCCCTAAAACTGAAACTTCTGACGCAGCTTTCAAGAAAAATTTCAGTTTGAGTGAAGATATTTATGCTAGAGTTTATTTGCCTCAGTGCGTTACCAATGAAGCCAACGATATGGGATATATTTTACAAACAAATCAGATTTATTATAGATTTATTGTAGATGGACAGCGTTCTGTACCTAAGTATGATAATGTAGAGTTTCCTTTTGGTGCTCTCAACTGGGCGAACTACACAAGTGTTCTGGATATGAGAGATAAATGGACAACCTTCCAATTAGCTTTATCTCCTAAAAAAGAGCAAATAGAAGAATATCCGAAAATAGATGTGAAAACGTTTCTATTAACCTCTTATTTACTTGCACAAGGCAAGCATAAAATCAAAGTAGAACTCGTTATCAATATTCCTGAAGATGATGGAGACTATAAATATCAAACAAAATTCGGAAAAGAAAAAATAATAGCCTCTGGAGAGTTTGAGTTGAACGTAAACGAGCAAGATAAAGCAAAAGCTCTTGGCAAATCTTGTCCTGATTTATCTTGGCAAAATAACAAAACATCACAAGTGCCTAATACCTTTGCTATGGTTGATAAAAGCAAGAGACCTAATGAAAAAATCGTGAAAGTTGTATTGCTTGATAACGATTGGACGTACAAAAAGAATGGTTATGGGGTTATTCTGAGCAGAAGTATCAAAGGGGCAGCAATAGTCCAAGACTTGAAAACAAAACTTTATTACACAATAGCTCTTAATTTTGAGCAACAAAATACCAGCAGTGGTGGAGCTCAATACGGACAAGCTACTTTTACAAGACCCGGACCCATATATGAAGCAAGTATGTATGATATTTTCTCTGGTGAGTGTTTGAAATAGTTAAAATATGAATTCCTCCTCTTTTATCTGTGCTAAGGATAAAGGAGGAGAATTATACTACTAAACACTTGGAAAAGTAAGATTTTATACTTAAATTTCCAAACTAGCTATCTAAAAAATATCATTATGAAAAGAAGTATGCTATCCCTCATTTTTATTGCTTTTTCTTTTATTTCCTTCGCCCAAACTGACTGGCAAGACCTGAAAATGGGAAGTTCTGCCAATCCTTGGCAGAGCAAAGCCAAGGATATTTCAAACCCGAATAGCTTAGATGAAAATATTTTCAACTGAAAGAAAATTTTAGTTTTTACGGCTTAAAAAGCTCAAAACTTGAACTCTATTTTTACAACAATAGGCTTTATGCTTGGAAGATGTTTTTTGATGCTAACCAATGGCAAGCTCTCAAAGAAGTCTTAACAAGTAAAATTGATGCTAATGGAAAAGTTTATGAAGATAAGAAAGAAGGCTATTGGTATTGGGGCGACTCCAAAAAATAATTTGCAGTATTTACTTCCAATAATCAAACTACCTTATATTTCACAGACCAAGACCCAAAAGATTTTCATTGGCAAGATTTATTTCGTGGGACTTTGTTTTATGTGATGCTTGCTATTCTAGGGAGTATTGCTTCCTATTTTGTCTTGTCTTGGTTATGGCTAAGTTTTTGTACTCAATGCAAGAGTCTTACAATGGAATATATCCGTAGAGATACGCATAGCAAAACTATCAACACGGGTACATTTACCGAACAAATGCTAGGAGGAGCAGCAGTTGAAATGCGTTTTAAACATAAAGATACCTATCGTTGTAAAAAATGTGGCTATGAAAATAAATACAAATCAAAAAGCTGAATATACTCACAAGACTTCAAAGCAAATGAGGTCATAAACACTAAAAATTATGAAGAAAATAATTATATTATTGCTTATTTCTCACATTTTTGGGCAAGAACTATTTGCCCAAGGGCAAGAGGTGTGTATCACCAGCTTAGAAAAAGAAGTACTTGCCGAAATCAATAAATTCAGGAAAAATAAAGGACTTTCTGCTTTATCTGTATCAAAGGTACTAAGCATTGTGGCAAATAAAAATGCCGAAGGCGTAGTAAAGAAAACTAATAAAACCTATAGTCCAAGTGAATTTGGAAAGTATTATGCCACTACACAGTCATTTCGCTTGTCTATTTCAGGTACAAATAGTGTAGAAATTAGCCAAAGTTTGCAGAACGATGCCAGCAGAGCCGAACTACTCAGCAAAGCTGATTGGCAAGTTGTTGGAATTAGTATTCGTAAAAATACAACAGAATGGACACCTACGACCATTTCACTGGTATTTGGCAACAAGCCTGATGAGGCTTTCAACCCAAACGAATGTGCTGATAGCCAAGTTTTCTTTAATATCGAAGCTAAAGATCCAAATGCTACCCCAAAAAGAACTTATGTTAAATTTAAAAACAAGGGTGAATATCTTTCAGTAGCTACATTTTATACAAAGGAAGGCAAACGTATGCAACTTGGAGAAAGTAATTTGTATAGCTTAGAGGCTCCCAAAATAGGAGTAAACGAAGTATGGTTCAATACAGATGGAGTAGAAACTTTTGAGTTGCATATCAAACCACTCTATACAACTATTGTAGCCGAAGACCAATTTATGAATACCTTTATCAAACTCAATAAAGATCAATGGGCTAATAAAGATACACTTTGGATAAACTTTGAACTCAAAGGAAACTCTTTGCTAGAAGTAAAAGCCCACTTAGCCAAAAAACCAACAGCAATGAATGTGAAAACAGGCTTTGGACGGAGAAATATGTTACATAGAGCCGTTTGGAGAAACAATTTGGAGGTTGTTCGATTTTTGATTGAAGAGAAAAAAATGAATATTAACGAACTCTCTGATGATAAAGAACATGTTATGGGTTTGGTAGTAAGTGATGAAATGTTTGAGTATTTGATTATTAAAAAACCTCAATTAGTAAATAGATATATGGGCTTTACAATTTTACACCAGTTGTCTGCTAAT
>JANRLU010000056.1:0-19966 GCA_033762275.1 Thermonemataceae bacterium
AGTTTGAGATGTTTCCTGATAGTGTAAAAAACAAATCCAAAATTGTGGTTCTCTCAAGCTCTGATAACAAAAGAGATATAGAAAAAATCGTTGATAATGAGTATGTTATCAAATTTATTACCAAGCCCCTTACTGATAGCACGCTTAATGAAGTAAATGCTTTACTTGCAGCTCTCAATTAGATTTTTTAAAAAGCATTGGAACTAACTATTTCTAATGCTTTTTAAAGTTTTTTAGGGAAGTTTGAAAGTGATGGGTCTGGTAACCTCTACCCTTACTTTTGAACCATTCTGTCTGCCTGGATTCCATTTAGGGGCATTTTTTAGAAGCCTGATAGCTTCGTTATCACAATTAGCTTCCAAACTTTTACTCACTTGAATATTGGTAAGCGAGCCATCAGGCTCTACAACAAAAGTGATATGCACACGTCCTTCCACTTTTTTGGCTTTGGCTTCTTGGGGGTATTTCATATTGGCACTGATGTAGTCGTAAAAAGCCTTTAAGCCACCAACAGGTTCAGGCATTTGCTCCGCTGATTTGAGGACATCTTGGGCTTTCAAGGTAAAAGAACTTACGAAGAAAAGCAGGAAAAATATATTTTTTTTCATGGTGTTATAGTTTTGTTGTTAGTATACTGCAAAATTCTCTCCAAAGTTGCCTTACAAAGAAAAAATTATACTAAGATTTTTCTTGTAGGGCTTTTAGTTGTTTTTCAAGTTCATCTATATATTTTTTATCTTGTTTTTGTTTTTCTAATAAGCCCGCCATAATTCTTTGGTTCTCCGCTTCTGCCAATTTGGCTTCTGTAATATCTTTGGCAAAAACAGAAATTCCTATGATTTCATTCTTTTCATTTAAGATGGGGTTAAAAGAATATTCTCTGTATTGTATTTTTTTGTTACCCATATCCCTTTTAATAACTTTTTCGAAGCGTTCTCCTCCCATTGCCCTATCATAGTACTTTTTCCATTCTTCTCTTAATTGCTCTGGTATGGTATCAAAAATATTATCTCCTTCTTTAAAATTGTATTCTTTCCTTCTTTTCTGAAATACCTCGTTGAACACCAAATATCTATAATCAGTATCTATTGCCATAATAGAGTCTTCTGTGTTATTGATAAGTGATTTTAAATTGGCTTCTTTTATCTTTATTTCTATTTCAGCAGCTTTCTGTTGTGTAACATCTTTGATAAATACTGAAGCCCCCATCACCCTTTGTCTTTCATTATAGATAGGATTATAGTAAATCTCATAATGATAGGTAATGCCTTTAATACTTACGCTGGCAAAAGTAGAAAAACGCTCTCCCCCCAATACTCTCGCAAATTCGGCTTTCATTTCTTCATAAGTTCTGCCAGGAAATGCCTCCTCTATGGTTTTTCCCAAATCCAGATAAATACCAATAGACTCATACAAATTACGCATTGTTTTATTGATAACCGTAATTCTGAATTGATGATTGAAAGCCATAATCGCGTCTGAGGCGTTATCCAACAAAGCCCGCATATTTCCTTCTTTTTCAGAAAGTTCTCTTTGGTTTCTTTGCATTTCCTCTTGTGTTGCTTGTAGCTCCTCTATATTTTGTCTGAGCTCCTCCTCTTGCTCCCTCATTCTTTGGGTAATTCTATTAGATTCATCTAACAGAAGTTTGGTTTGTCTATTTACTTTACTGCTGGCATAAGTTGAGGCCACGCTATTGGCTACATCTTGAATAAAGCCTCTTTTGTATTCATCAAAGGCATCAAAAGATGCTATTTCCAGAACCCCCTGCACCTCTTCATTTACTTTAAGTGGAACAATGAAAATATATCTCGGATTAGCTCCACCCAAGCCTGTCCGAATTTCTATGTAATCATTAGGAATTTCGGAGAGATAAATTGTATTACCTTCTTTCCAAGCTCTTCCTACTAAGCCCTGCCCCTTCTGTACTTTTTTCTCTATAAACTTTTTCTTGTTGTAAGCAAAAGCAGCTATAAGTTCCAGATAAGGTTCTTTGCTGAGAGAGTCTTCGTTTACGATAAAAATCCCACCTTGATTAGCACTCACATATTTTACCAACTCAGCTATCAATTTTTCAGAAAGTTTATCCAAATCATTGCTTTCCTCGCGTAAAATCTCGCTAAATTTAGCAATTCCCGTATTTCGCCAAGTTCTAATGTTATCCTCTTGAGATATTTTCTGTAAACCATCTCTCATTTGAGCTATTGCCGAACCAAATTCCCCCTTATCATCAAAAATATGTAATTCTGCACTGAATTTCCCTTGGCTAATCCCTTGAGCATACTGCTTCAGTGATTGTAAGTTTTGTGTAATAACACCAAGTTTATCCGCCATTTGGTCAAGCTCAGAAATATTTAGTCGCTGCACTTGTGGTAAATCCCCTTGTTCAAGAGTTTCTACATAATTATTGAATTTTCCTATATTTTCGGCTATATTATTGTTGAGCAATACAACTAAAGCAAGTAAAAGGGCAAAAGTAAGGAGGAATGCACTCCATTGCAACCAACTAAAAAAAGAGTTTTTGGAGGCTATCTCTCCAAGAAGTCTCAAACTTGCCTTCTCATTGATATTGATGAGTTGCTCGAAATACAAATTTAGCTCTTTCTGTAATCTGCCTACCTCCGTACTCAGCAAAAACGCTAAGCGGTCATTGTAAATAGTAAGAGCTTTATTGGCTCTTACAGTACCAGAAGTATCCGTTATATCCTGTTTATCAGCGAGATATAGTGGTTTTCTATTTTCTTGATTATTGAGTTGTATAGCTTCTATGATGAAAGTATTGAGTTTTTCAGTTCTACTCTCTATGGCTTCATAGGTAACAAGTAATTCTGGCTCTTGCCGTTTGCTAATAGCTTTCCCAAGTGAATCATAATAGCTTATAGCTTTTTTCTGCCAAAGTTCTTTTAGCTCTTCATTAGCTTGCGAGCTGATACGTTGGTCAGTACTATGAGCATTGGCTTGTAGCGTAGAAATTACCTGATTGGTGTATTGATAAGCTGCAAAAGCATACGTTTTTACGGGCTGATAAATACTACTCAACTCCTGATTTTTCCTTACAATCTGATTTTTTTGTGTAATCAGAAAATAAGCTGTAAAAATCATCAGAAAACCTACCAGCAAAATACTTGCAATAATACGGCTTCTGAAAGATTTTAGATTGAAACTTCCCAAACCTGATTTTTTTGCAATAGAACCCAGCATACACAATATTATTTAATGGGCTAAATATACTAATTAAATTTCCATTTGCAAAAAACTATTCATAAACTCAAATTCTTTGTAAATTGCAAACTTTATTTTAAAAAATAGATTCTGATATTTTTTGGTTGAAAATTATGTATATCACTTTGAAGTTGGGTGGCGTACCCGAGCATTTTAATTTACCTTGGCGTTTGGCTATTGAAGAAGGCTTATTCCTAAAAGAAAATATTGACTTACAATGGATTGACCATACAGGCGGCACAGGCTCTATGATAAAAGATTTGAAGGAAGACAAATTAGATTTAGCAATTTGTCTCACCGAAGGCATCGTAGCAGATATTGCTCAAGGCGGGAAAGCCAAAATTATCAAAACCTATGTAAAATCGCCGCTTACTTGGGGTATTTATGTCAGACGAGAAGCTTCTTATCAGCATATACAAGAAATTGAGGGCAAAAAAATAGGCATTAGTCGTTTTGGTTCAGGCTCACATTTGATGGCGTATGTAAAAGCTCAAACTTTGGGTTGGAATACAAAAAAAATGCAATTTACCTTGTTACGTAACTTAGAAGGCATCAGGGAAGGACTTCAAAAACTTGAAGCAGAGGCTTTTATGTGGGAAAAAGTAATGACTCAGCCTTATGTAGATAGTGGTGAGTTGCGTATGATTGATGAGTGTGTTACACCTTGGTCTTGTTTTATGCTGGTTGCTAACCAAAAATGCCTTGACAACTACGCAAACTTATTGCCAAAAATAGCTGCTATTATCAATGGTTACGTAAAAGAATTTAAACAAAGACCACGAATTATTGAAACTTTGGTAAATAGATACCAAATAGATTTGGAGGATACTACACATTGGCTTCATCAAACTATTTGGGCAGAAGATAACCTTGTTTCAGAAGAAATGATAAATAATGTTCAAAGTATGCTATACGATTTGGAGCTTATAGAAAGTAAAAAAAACTACCAACATTATATTTATGCTCTATAAAAAAAGCCTTTTGCTTATATTCTTTTGTTTTCTTTTTACTGCCTGCCAAAATTCTAAGTGCCTGAAAAGCATAGGAGAACTGCAAAAAGTACATAAAGAATTGACAACTTTCAAGTCTATCAAAGTGGAGGATAATATCAGTCTTATTCTCACCGAAGGAGAAGAAGTTTATTTGGAAGCTGGTGAAAATTTAATTCCTTATATCAATTTTGAAGTGGTTGATAGCAGTTTGGTTATTTCCAACAAAAACTCTTGTGATTGGCTCAGAAGCTACGACGTACCCGTAAAAGTTTATGCAGGTTCTAAAAATCTAAGCTATATCGCTTGGCGAAGTTATGGCAAGCTCTCAACAGAACAAAACGTATCTATCAATACCTTACAAATTGATATTTTTGATGTAATTGCGAGTGTAGATATTGATATCAACAGCAATTACCTTCTTCTTTTCACTAATTCGGGAACAAGCATCAATCTAAAGGGGAAAACTAATTGGCTTTCTATCTTTACAATGGGTTATGGCAAAATAGACGCTAAAAACCTATCAGCCAAAGAAGCCACTATTAAACATCAAGGGCAGAACGATATAGAAACCACAACAGAGCAAAAACTTTCAGTAGATATAGAAAGTAGCGGAAATTTGATATATTTCGGTAAGCCCCAAGAGTTAGTTATTCGCATTATTGGTAGTGGAACTGTGATAGCCAAATAATATTTTTTGTATCTTGTCGTTTTACTATGAAAAAAAGTATGGAAGCTATTTTATCCATTAAAAATCTAACAAAAACCTACGGAAAAGTACAAGCCGTAAAAAACGTTTCTTTTGATATTTACAAAGGAAATGTATATGGCATACTCGGTCCTAATGGGTCGGGGAAATCTACAACTTTGGGTATGGTACTCAATGTTGTGAATAAAACAGATGGAGAGTATAGTTGGTTTAATGGAGCTATGCCTACACACCAAGCTCTCAAAAAAGTAGGAGCAATTATTGAGCGACCAAACTTTTATCCCTATATGACAGCCCAAGAAAATTTGGCTTTGGTATGCAAAATAAAAGAAGTCCCTTTCAGTAAAATTGAAGAAAAATTAACTTTAGTGGGGCTTTGGGAACGAAAAGATAGTCAATTTAAAACTTTCTCTTTAGGAATGAAGCAACGCTTAGCCATTGCTTCTGCTTTACTCAATGACCCCGAAATTCTCATTCTTGATGAGCCTACCAATGGTTTAGACCCACAAGGTATCCACCAAATACGTGATATTATTCGACTTATTGCCTCACAAGGAACTACCATTTTATTAGCATCCCACCTCTTAGATGAAGTAGAAAAAGTTTGCTCTCACGTAGTTGTACTAAAAAAAGGAGAAGTACTATACGCTGGTAGTGTAGAAGCAATGGCTAAAGGAAAAAGTTTTTTTGAGCTTGAAACCGAAAATAAAAAAATATTGATAGAAGCCTTACAAAAATTCCCTATGACGGCGGAAATCAGCGAGAACGAAGAAAAAGTATGGCTTTTTACCAAAGAAGATATTTCTGGAGCAGTTATCAATCAATATTTATCCGAACATCAAATTTTTTTACATCATCTACTCAAAAGAAAAAACTCGTTGGAAGAGCAATTTTTGGAACTTACAAGTCAAAAGTAAAACTAAAGACTTGATAATTTTCTATTGACTTGTTGATAGTTACTTACTTCTTGCCATAAGTCTCATCACCAAACTAAGTTTTTCTTCTCCAAAAAATGGGCAATACCTTTTTGACAGTCAGAGCTTTGACGAGTATGAGCATTTTGATAAGCTGCGAAGCTAAGAGCGTCTTTTGTAGTCATCGTCTGGATTTGGGCTATCATTTGTTTCGTACTTGCCATACTTTGAGCAGAATTACTCTCACAAAGCCCCAAAGCAAATTTTTCCACTTCTTCTTCTAATGAATTTTCTTCCACTAAGTAATTAACTAAACCAAATTCTTGTGCTTTTTGGGCTGTAATTAAACTGCCACTCAGAAGCAACTCTTTTGCTCGCCCCTCACCTATTTTTCGCAACAAAAAAAACATCACAATAGCAGGAATGAAACCTATTTTTACTTCTGTATATCCAAAAGAAGCCTCTGGAACGGCGAAAGAGAAATCACAAACTGTAGCCAAACCTGCCCCACCGGCAATGGCGTGCCCGTGTATTTGGGCTATCACCACTTTGGGGTGTGTATAAATTTGTTCAAAAAGCTCAGCCAAATGCGTAGAATCTTGCAGGTTTTCTTCAAAAGTATTCTTCTGAAGCTCCTGCATATACGCCAAATCTGCTCCTGCACAAAATACTTTGCCCTCTGCTTTAAGTACTATCACTTTAGCCTCTATGTCGTTTTTAGCCTTTTCAAAAGCCTCTTTCAATTCTGCAACTACCTGATAATTTAGTGCATTACGTTTTTCAGCCCGAGCAAGCACAATATAGGCTATTCTATTTTCTGTATAATATTTTACAAATTCCATATAATTTTAGGTATTGGTTATATCTCTAATTGCAACTGAAGCGGCAAAAGCTCCAAAAAGAGCTGGCATATAGGACACTGTTCCCAAAAAAGATTTCTTATGACGGGCATTTTCTACATAAGCTAACTTTGTTTTATCGGGAAGTTCTGTGGAGAAAACCGCTTTGAAGTCGCCTTTTATCTTCCATTTTCGCAGGGTTTTTCGTACTTGTTGAGCAAGCGTACAATTATAGGTATCATAAATATTTGCTATTGCTACTTTTTCGGGGCTCAACTTGCCACCTGCCCCCATTGCACTTACCAAAGGAATTTTTCTTAACAAACAATTTTTAATGAGGGAAACTTTCGGAGTAATTGTATCTATGGCATCTATTATATAATCGTAATTTTTTGCGTCAAGTATCTGGCTTATTTTTTCTTCCACCAAATAGCTTTGATAGGTATGTAAGTTAATTTCTGCATTTATATCATATAATCTACTTTCCATTAGCAGAGCTTTACTTTTTCCCTCCGTGCTGATAAGAGCGGGAAGTTGCCGATTTCTGTTGGTAGCTTCTACACTATCTCCATCAATAATACTTACATTTCCTACACCAGCACGAACGATAAACTCTGCTGCAAAAGAGCCTACCCCTCCTAATCCAGCGATAAGAATATGACTATTTTGTAGTTTTTTTATATTTTCTTCCCCTAACAAAAGCTCACTTCGCTCCAGCCAATGCATAAACTAACCAAATTATAGAAGGCTTTTTTATCTTTAGCCTTTTTTCTTCATATTATTTTTTTCTAAAACTTCCTTTGCCAATTCCAAATAACTGGCAGCTCCTTTGCTGCTGGCATCATGCTGAATAGCCGGAATGCCAAAACTTGGAGACTCGCTCAGGCGAACGTTACGTGGTATAATAGTTTTGAATACCATTTTCTTAAAGTGATTACTCACGTCCTCCACTACTTGTGTGGAAAGCCGCACACGAGAGTCGTGCATAGTTAGTAAAATTCCTTCTATTTCTAATTTGGTATTCAATCTTGATTGTATGATTTTTATGGTATTTAACAACTTTCCTAAACCTTCTAAGGCAAAATATTCGCATTGTACAGGTATAAGTACAGAATGGGCAGCTGTAAGAGCATTGATAGTGATTAAACCTAAGGAGGGAGAGCAATCAACCACGATAAAATCATAATCATCTTGCACTAAAGCCAAGGCTTGTTTCATTTTCTCCTCTCTATTTTCCAAATTAATCATTTCTACCTCTGCCCCTACCAAATTGATATGTGAAGGCAACAAAGATAAATTTTCTATACTTGTACTAAGTGTAGCTTCAGCCGCTTTGGCTTCTTCTACCATACATTCGTAGATGCTTGTTTCTATTTGTTTGGGGTTATGTCCTAAACCAGAAGTAGAATTTGCCTGCGGGTCTGCATCTACCAAGAGCGTACGATAGCCCAAAGTAGCCAAACTGGCAGCTAAATTGATAGCAGTAGTTGTTTTTCCTACGCCTCCTTTTTGGTTGGCAATGGCAATTATCTTACCCATAGTGTTTGTTAGCTTAGAATGCTTTGAATAATGCTAATTTTTTTAAAAAAAACAATTTTCTTAACAAAAATAGTTTACATTTGTAATGTTTTTGGTAAAGATATACTTTTTGCTGAAAACATTGTGCAAAGATATAACTTTATTTAATCTAAACAATTACAAATTTTATGATAAGACCACTATTCTTTCTCGCAGTAGCCGCCATATTTTTGGCTTCTTGTGGCAAAAAAGACGAACAAGGAGGAAAAAAGGTTTTTCGCTACAACCAAACTGGCGGACTTAACTCTTTAGACCCTGCTCAAGCCCGTAACAGAGCCAGTGTTTGGGCTACCAGCCAAATCTTCAATGGTTTGATGGAACTTGACGAAAATATGCACCCTGCTCCCGCCATTGCAGAAACTTACGACTTAGACTCTACTGGCACACTCTATACCTTCAAGCTGAAAAAAGGTATTATCTTCCACGATGACCCTTGTTTTCCAAATGGACTTGGCAGGGAGGTTCACGCTGATGATTTTGTCTATAGCTTTAAGCGTATCATCAACCCAAAAACACATAGTACAGGTGCTTGGATTTTCTTAGGAAAAGTACACCCCAACCCAGATTCTGCTTTCGTAGCTGTAGATAGATATACTTTACAAATTCGCTTAAAATCAAGATTTGCCCCTTTCTTAGAGGTGCTTACCATGCCTTATGCTTTTGTTATACCCAAAGAAGGTATAGAAAAATATGCTGATAACTTCCGTTCTCACCCCATAGGAACAGGGGCATTCAAATTTAAAGAATGGAAAGAAGGAGAAAAACTCATTTTGACTAAAAATGAACATTACTGGAAAAAAGACCTTGAAGGTAGAAAAATGCCTTTTATAGATGTTGTACAAGTTTCGTTTATCAATGAGCCTAACCAAGCCTATAACGAATTTGTAGCAGGCAAGTTAGATTTCATTACGGGCTTACCTGAAACAGCCAAAGAAATTCTGGATAAAGGCAAAATCAAAGAAGAATATCGTAAGAAATACAATGTAGAGAAAATTCAATATATGAATACCGAATATATTGGCTTTTTATTGAATCCCA
Source organism: Thermonemataceae bacterium (assembly GCA_033762275.1). Classification (GTDB taxonomy): domain Bacteria; phylum Bacteroidota; class Bacteroidia; order Cytophagales; family Thermonemataceae; genus Raineya. The sequence goes on from JANRLU010000056.1 coordinate 9,290, forward strand.
AGAAATACAGTGATTCTACTCACCCTTTTCTTAATAAGAAATTCCGTCAAGCACTTAGTTATGCCATCAACAGAGAGCAATTGGTTCTTACGCTGCGTAACGGTTTAGGTACGCCTGGTGTATCAGGTATTACCCCTGCTGCTTTACCCTCTTTTGACTCTATTCGTGTAAAAGGTTACTCTTACAATCTGGAAAAAGCTCGCCAACTACTCAAAGAAGCTGGCTACGAAGGCGGAAAAGGCTTGCCCAAACTTAAAATTAATACTTATCAAACAGATAAAGAAATTATTGAGTTTGTGAAAAAACAATGGAGTGAAATAGGTGTAGATGTAACGGTGGAATCCAATCAATTTGTTACCCATCAAAAAATGGTAGATGAAGGAAATGTAACCTTATTTAGAGGTTCTTGGCTTGGCGATTACCCTGATGCAGAGAATTATTTTGCCATGTTCTTCAGTGAAAACTTCTCGCCTGTAGGTCCTAACAAAACTAATTTCAAAAATGCAACCTACGACAAACTTTACAAAGACGCCCAAGGAACGCAAGACAACAACGAGAAAAATCACCTTAAACTCTATGAGTTTTACCATCAGATGGATACACTTATCGTAGAAGAAGCTCCCGTAATTGTATTATACTATGATGAAATTTTGAGAATTTATAGTAAAAAACTCAAAGGTCTGAAAACTAACGCCACCAACATTCTTTTCTTGGAAAATGTAGACTTTGGCGATGATAAACCTGAAGAAAAAAGTACAGAAAAAACAACAGCAAAAAATTAATTATTACTTGAAATACCCAGAAAGGATAGATCTAATCTATCCTTTCTACATTAGATTAAGACTTTACCCATCTTTTAAAAATTGTTGTCATCTGAATACAACTGCTACCAGATGAAACTCAGTTTTCCCAAAAATGATAAATTTCAAAAACTTTAGCATACAAGAAGGTCGCCCAGAACATATAAAAGACTTATTACAACTTATCAAAGAACTTGCTCTCTACGAGAAAGCTCCCGAACAAGTTACGAATACTGAAAGTAAAATAAATGAAGATGCTTTCGGGCAAAAGCCTATTTTCAAGTTTTGGATGGTTTATGAAGGGCGAAAGCCGGTAGCAATGATGGTTGTATATTTTCGTTACTCTACTTGGAAAGGGAAAACTTTGTATTTGGAAGATTTGTATATCCAAGAGGCTTACAGACAAAGGGGGCTTGGTCAAATTTTATTTGAAGTACTCATCTCCTATGCCAAAAAGGAGCAATGCCAACGTATTAGTTGGCAAGTATTAGATTGGAATGAACCTGCCATAGCATTTTACAAAAAAATAGGAGCTTCTCTCAGTAATGAGTGGTTAAATGGCTTCTTAGAATTATAAATTAACTGCTTCCTTGAATTTTTCCCAAAAGAACCGCTCTATAAGTAAGACTTATAGGCAGATTTTTATCAAATACGCGAAGTTCATCTTTTTCTATCAAGCTGATATACTTCGTATTAACAATAAAAGAGCGGTGAATTCTCTGAAAAAACAGATAGGATTTTAGTTTTTCCTCAAAGTTTTTTAGTCTTGCATAAGTAATGTACTGCCTTTGTTGCGAAGTATGTATGAGGATATAATCAGACATTGCTTCTACATAGGTAATATCTTTTGGGTTAATCGCTATCAACTTACCATCTACCTTGATATAAATAGCCTGACTTTCTGTTTGCCTTTCTTGCTCAATGATTTTCTTTGCCTTTTCTATAGCCTTCATAAAACGCTCATAAACAGGTGGTTTCAATAAATAATCCACCGCCTCTAACTCAAAAGCCTCCAAGGCGTATTCCGTACGAGAAGTAATAAGGATTGTCTTGGGAGGAAATGCCAATTTTTTGAGTAAATCCAAGCCCGAAAGTTCAGGCATATCTATGTCCAACAATAAAATATCAATAGTTTTCTGCTCTAAAAAGCGGTAAGCCTCCAAAGGATTGGTAAAAGTCGCCTCTAAATGTAAATTTTGATAACGCTCTATAAAATTTCTCAAAATTACTAATTGTACTTCACTATCATCAACTGCAATACAACTCAAAGGTTTCATAAAGCTATTAGGGATTTTGTTTTAGTTCTTGTGTCTTTAATTTTTTCAGAAAACGCTCTTTTTTGTTTTTTTTATCCAATGTATTATTATCTTCCATAAGCAAATTAGGGCGTAAAGGCGAACTTGATGGCTTCTGTTTTTTACTTTTACCTACCGCCTTACCCAAGTTCATAATAACTTCCCTATAAGTTAAGGTATCCACCACTTGTGCATAAATTTTCTCAAAATCCTCTATATGAGCTAAATAGTACGCATAACTTTGCTCATAATCGCTTGGGCTTATCTTGTATTTTTTTAAAATTTTTTCTTCAAAACCTTTATAGAGCAGATAGGAAGAGTCATTTGCTTTCAAGTGTTGCGAAATTTGACTTTCAGCCAAATGGATATCAGTGAGAATACGCACCATCTTGGGAGCTTCTATCAGGTTTTTAGGTTTATCCGTGGCAGTATTGCAAGCCCATAAACCCAAAAACATAAAAAAGAATAGTTTTTTTTGATACATTTTCAAATCTTTTTCCAAATTTACGCAAAATTCGGCAGAGAACAATAGGACTTATCCAAAAACTATGATATGAACGAAATTATATCAAAAATACGCAAATACGAAATCAGAATTAGAAAAATAATCAATACACAGATGCATGGCGATTTTCAATCAGTTTTTAAAGGCTCAGGTTTGGAATTTGCAGATGTGCGTGACTATATGTATGGCGATGATGTTCGCCGTATAGATTGGAACGTAAGTGCCAAAGGGCAAGGAGTTTTTGTAAAGGAGTTCAGGGAAGAAAAAGAGCAAATGGTTTTTTTCGTGGTTGATGTCAGTGCTTCTCAAAATTTAGGTATGATTCGTAGCAAACTACGCATCACCCAAGAAATCTGTGGAGTTTTGGCTATTTCGGCAGCCAAAGAAAATAGTGATATCGGGTTAATTGCTTTTTCTGACCAGAAAGAACGCTACATAAAAGCTCAAAAAGGCGAGAAATATGCCTACGAAATGATAAGTAAACTCTTAGATTTGGAGCCCAAATCACTTAAAACTGATATTTCTAAGATGATTTTATACACCTTGCAAAGTATCAAAAGAAGAAGTATTATTATTTTGCTCTCAGATTTTATTGGTGAAAACTACGAGGCTCATCTCAAGGCTCTTGCCCGCAAACACGACCTCATAATGATTCAGCTATACCATTCCCAAGAAATTTCTTTACCCAATTTGGGTATCGTACCAATGATTGATGTAGAAACAAAAAAAACATTTTGGATAAACACTTCGTCAAGGAAGATCAAGCAAATGCAAAAAGACCGATTCGCTCGTATAAGTCAGAATTTGCAAAATATTGCCCTAAAAACCAATGCAAACCTATTACAAATCAATACAGAACAGGATTTTGTACCACAATTAGTAGAACTTTTTAAAAAGCGTAAGAAAAAAATAAGAAAATACTCATAAAAATGAAAGAGCCCGTACATATTTTTTGGTTTAGAAGAGATTTACGTTTGAACGACAATGCAGGTTTGTGGCAAGCCTTACAAAGTGGTGTGAGAGTACTACCCATATTCATTTTTGATAAAAATATTTTGGATAGCTTAGAAAAAAATGATGCAAGAGTTACTTTCATCCATCAATGTATTCATTATTTACAACAACAACTACAAGCCATAGGAAGTGATTTAGAGGTTTTTTATGGTTACCCATTGGAAATATTCAAACATTTAGGCGAGCAATACCTTCTAAAAATGGTTTTCGCCAACGAAGATTACGAGCCTTATGCCCGCCAAAGAGATAGCCAGCTACAAGATTTTTTACATAGCATAGGGGCAAAGCTACAATTATTGAAAGACCAAGTTGTTTTTGAGAAAACAGAAATTCTTAGTAACACCCAGAGTGTTTATACAGTTTTTACGCCTTACAGCAAAAAATGGCTTCAAAAGTTTAGCAACAAAGCTCTCGAAGCCTACGAAACAGAAAAACACTGGCAAAATTTTCACAAAGTATCGCATAAAAGTAACCTCATTAGTCTTGAAGAAATGGGGTTTCAGAAAGCTTCACAAAGTTTTCCAAAACCTGAAATAAATGAACTTATACTAAAAAATTATGCTGAAAAACGAAATTACCCATTCATAGAATCTACCTCGCGTTTGGGCGTTCATCTACGTTTTGGGACAATTAGCATCAGAGAACTCGCCAGAAAAGCAGAAAACTTAAGCAATAGCTTTCTAAATGAGCTTATTTGGAGAGATTTTTACATGATGATTCTATGGAATTTTCCTTATGTAGCTCAAAGTGCCTTCCGAAAAGAGTATGATGCTATTCCTTGGAGAAATAATCTGGAGGAATTTGAGAGATGGTGTGAAGGTAAAACAGGCTATCCGATGGTTGATGCAGGAATGCGTGAGCTAAATGCCACAGGTTTTATGCATAATAGAGTAAGAATGGTTACAGCAAGTTTTCTTACCAAACATTTATTGATAGATTGGCGTTGGGGCGAAGCCTATTTTGCCAAAAAACTTTTAGATTTTGACTTAGCAGCCAATAATGGTGGCTGGCAGTGGGCAAGTAGCTCCGGCTGTGATGCGGCTCCTTATTTTAGGATTTTTAACCCCACCGAGCAAATTAAAAAATTTGACCCCCAACTTATTTATATCAAAAAATGGATTCCTGAAATAAATGAATTCTCTTATCCCAAACCCATTGTGGAGCACTCTTTTGCTCGTCAAAGGGCTTTAGATACCTATAAAAAAACCTTGGAATCACTCAAATAACTTCTCCCTCTCCCCGAATTTTGTTTATTCTTCAAAATTTCTTATCTTTGTTGGAACAAATATACTTTTTCAAGAAATTATTACAGACCTTATGAACGAAAATATAGAGAACTTAAGTCAAGCTGAACAAAATAATTACGATGCCACCAATATTCAGGTTTTAGAGGGTTTAGAAGCCGTGAGAAAAAGACCCGGTATGTATATCGGAGATGTTGGCGTGAGGGGTTTGCATCACCTTATTTGGGAAGTAGTGGATAATTCTATTGATGAGGCTTTGGCAGGTTATTGCAACACTATTCACGTAACTATTCACGAAGATAATTCTGTATCAGTGGAGGATAACGGAAGAGGTATCCCAACAGATTTGCACCCTAAAGAAAAACGCTCTGCCTTAGAAGTGGTAATGACGGTTTTACACGCTGGAGGAAAATTTGATAAAGGCAGCTATAAAGTTTCGGGAGGTCTGCATGGGGTAGGGGTTTCTTGTGTAAATGCTCTCTCCACACGCTTGCATGTAACCGTACAACGACAAGGAAAATTGTATGAACAAGAGTATAGCATTGGTAAACCTCTGTACGATGTAAGAGAAATTGGCACCAGCGATAAAAGTGGTACGAAAGTGCACTTCAAGCCTGATGCTACTATTTTTCAAGCCTTAGAATACAAATACGAAACCGTAGCTACAAGATTACGAGAGCTTTCTTTCCTCAATAAAGGTATTACCATTACACTTACCGACCTTAGAGAAACTGACGAAACAGGCAAACCTCTTTATGAAGAGTTTTTCTCAGTTGGTGGGCTAAAAGAGTTTGTTGTTTATCTGGATAGTACTCGCGAAAAACTCATTCCTGAGCCTATTTATATAGAAGATGAACGCGGAGAGATTCCTGTTCAGGTAGCTTTACAGTACAATACCTCTTACACCGAAAATATTTTTTCTTACGTAAATAATATCAATACCACCGAAGGGGGCACACATATTGTGGGTTTTCGTTCTGCTCTGACAAGAACGCTGAAGTCTTATGCCGATAAAAACGGAATGTTGGACAAGCTAAAAATTGATATTGCAGGTGATGATTTTAGGGAAGGGCTAACAGCGGTTATTTCTGTAAAAGTAGCTGAACCTCTGTTTGAAGGACAAACCAAAACCAAGCTAGGTAATTCAGAAGCTCGAGGCTCTGTGGAGAGTGCCGTAGGAAAAGCCTTAGAAAGTTATCTAGAAGAAAACCCTAAAGTAGCCAAAATTATTATAGATAAAGTGGTCTTGGCTGCCCAAGCCCGACACGCAGCCCGTAAAGCCAGAGAAATGGTGCAACGCAAAAATGTACTTTCAGGAACAGGCTTGCCTGGCAAATTAGCCGACTGTGCCGAATCTGACCCTGCTCTTTGCGAAGTATTTCTTGTAGAAGGGGACTCTGCGGGAGGAAGTGCCAAGCAAGGACGTAACCGGGCTACACAAGCTATTTTACCTCTGAAAGGTAAAATTTTGAACGTAGAAAAAGCACAAGAGTACAAAATCTATGATAATGACGAAATAAAAAATATTATTACAGCTCTTGGTGTTACCTTTGGAAGAAAAGATGAAAACGGCGATTTTGATGAAAAAGCTATCAATTTAGAAAAATTACGCTATCATAAAATTGTCATTATGACTGATGCCGATATTGATGGCAGCCACATCAGAACGCTTATCCTTACCTTGTTTTTTAGATATATGAAAGATATTATTGAAAGAGGATATTTGTATATCGCCCAGCCACCTCTATATTTGGTAAAAAAAGGTAAGAAACAAACGTATTGCTGGACAGAAGAACAACGCAAGAAAGCCGTAACAGAACTCGCAGAAGGCAAAGAAGAAAGCGTAAATATCCAAAGATACAAAGGATTGGGAGAAATGAACCCCGAACAACTTTGGGAAACAACTATGAATCCTGAATACAGAATGCTCAAACAAGTAACCATAGACTCCGCCGCCGAAGCAGATCATCTCTTTTCTATGCTCATGGGAGATGAGGTAGCTCCAAGAAGAGAATTTATTGAGAAAAATGCTAAATATGCCAATATAGATGTCTAAAAGCATTCCTAACGAACTACTTCTTAATTCCGAACCCAATAAGTTTGGGATAAACGATTTGAAAAGCCAAGAAATGCTTATCAATATCGGACCTCAACACCCCTCTACACACGGGGTATTGAGGTTAGAAGTAATCACTGATGGAGAAATTGTCGTTGAGGTTGTTCCACATATTGGTTATTTACACAGATGCTTCGAAAAACACGCCGAAGCTTTGCCCTACAACCAAATTATCCCTTTTGTAGATAGATTGGACTATTTGGCAGCTATGAACTCCGAACACGCCTTTGTGATGGGTGTGGAAAAAATGCTTGGAATAGATAAAGATATTCCCAAACGCATAGAGTATATCAGAGTTTTAGTAGCCGAGCTTAATAGAATAGCCTCTCATTTTGTTGCTTTAGGAACTTTTGGGATAGATATGGGGGCTTTTACCCCCTTTTTGTGGATGATGCGAGATAGAGAACATATTTTACGCTTACTCGAATGGACTTGCGGAGCAAGGATGCTTTACAACTATATTTGGGTAGGTGGGCTTTTTTATGATTTACCCATAGGGTTTGAAGAGCGTTGCGAAGAATTTGTGCATTATTTAAGCCCTAAGCTTGAGGAAACCGAAAAAATACTCATTGAAAATAAAATTTTTATTCAAAGAACTGCTAATGTAGGCGTTTTGCCTATGGGCTTAGCCATCAATTATGGTGTAACAGGTCCTATGTTGAGAGCCTCAGGACTGAAATACGATTTGCGTAAAGTTGATGGGTATTCTGTGTACCCAGAAATTGATTTTGAAATACCCATTGGTAGGGGAGAAATGGGGACTTTAGGAGATACTTGGGATAGAACTTGGGTAAGAATGCAAGAATGCCATCAATCAGTAAAAATTATCAAGCAATGTCTGGAAAAACTCAAAAAAGATTATAAGAGGGACAAAGATTTTGACCCTCAGGCTCTTTTGCCAAAAAAAATTCGTCCACAAGCTATGGATTTTTATATTCGTGCCGAAAACCCTAAAGGCGAACTTGGTTTCTTTTTCCGTGCAGATGGCAAAACAGATATTCCTTTTCGTTGTAAGGCTCGTGGGGCGTCTTTCTCTAATCTTTCCGTTTTACCTGCTATTGCAAAAGGCGTGATGCTCTCCGACTTGGTTGCGATTGTGGGTTCTTTGGATTTAGTGTTGGGAGAGGTAGATAGATAAATATTTTTTATGTAGGTAGCTAACTTTTTTAAACTGAAAAATCTTTACTACATTTTCGTTATCTTATTTTTTGCCAATACCTTCACAGCTTGTAAGTTTAGGATAGAACCCATAGCAAAGCAAGCAAACAAAGGAGAATTGGATTTATCTAAAGAAAATATACATTATATTTCTTTGGAGGGAGAATGGTTTTTTGCTTGGAAAAAAGCTCTTACTCCCGCCAATGCAAAAAAAGAAAAGTACTTTTTAGCACTTCCTTCGGAGTGGAATAAATTTGGGTTTTCGCCACAAGGTTATGCCACTTATAGTCTCCTGCTTAAACTTCCTCAAGACTCAAAAAATCTTGCTTTAGAACTACCTAATGTAGCTTCTGCTTATCGTATATGGCTAAATGACACTGAATTTCAGGGAAAAGGTCAATTTTCTATAAATAAACAAGGTTCAAAAGCTGCCTACCAAGGCAATATCATCTTGCTTCCTGATAGCCTGCTACAACGAAAAGAAATACAAATTACCTTACAAATCAGTAACTATGAGCATTTTAGAGGAGGAATTTATATGCCCCTTTATATTGGTGATAAAGAAATCATAGAAGCTAAAAAATCTTCAGTTGCTGCTTTGGAGATGTTTGGTTTGGGTGCTTTATTTTTCATGATGACTTTTCATTTTATCTTATTCTTTTTCCATAGCCAAAGCCAACAAAAAGAAGCCTTATTTTTAGCATTGTTGTGTTTATTTATCATTCTTAGGACACTCGTCATCAATGTTGGCTCGCAGTATTGGTATAAATTATTTCCTGATAGTGATTTTAGCCTTGTTTTACATATAGAGTTTATTACGGCTTATGCTTTCCCATTTTTGATGATAAACTTTATAAATGCTATTTTTCCTGACATACTCTCTTCAAAAGCTTTAAAGAGGCTCAATCTTGTAGCCTCTTTCCTTATTTTTACAGCATTTTTGCCCGTTTCTAGCTATTTATATACACTTCCTATTTTTTATATCTTTTTACTAATAGCCTATTTTACAGAGTTTTATGTATGTGTAAAGGCTATCAAATACAAATATCCTCAAGCCAATACCATTTTTATAGCTTTTCTTATACCCTTTTTAGTGTCTTTTTTTGAGTCTCTACATCATTCGGGGATACTTTTTTTACCTTATGCCAATATTTCATTTTTGGGCGTTTTGTTTTTCTTATTTCTACAATCCTTTGTCATTTCTTACCGCATAGCTCAGGCTTTCAGAAAATCGGCTTATCTTAGCAAAAACTTAGAAATAGAGGTACAAGTACGAACCCAAGAATTGGAAGAACAGAAATTACAATTTGAGAAAGTCAATGAAAATATTTTAGCAAGTATTCGTTACGCACAAAGAATACAAAGTGGTATTTTGCCCTCACAACAAAGAATGAGCAAACATCTCAAAGATTTCTTTTTGTTCTACAAACCAAGAGATATTGTAGGAGGAGATTTCTATTGGCTTCAAAAAAGACATAATGACCTCTATATTGCTGCTGCTGATTGTACCGGACACGGCGTACCAGGTGCTCTGATGGCAGTAATGGGGGATATAGCTTTAGACTATGCGTTTTTTAGGCAAGAAAACCAAGATTTGGCAACTATGATGCATAGTTTTGATATGGAACTTCTAAAACTTATCAATAAAAATGCCAGCAAAGAAGATGAGCTAAGCCGAGATGGTATAGTTGTTACGCTTTGTAAAATAAATTTTGAAGATAAAAAGCTAAGCTATGTAGGAGCTAATAGCCCTATGTACCTGATACGTAAAGGAGAATTAAAAGAATTTTTACCCCAAAAGTATATTATTGGGGGCAGTAATGAAGATGAAAAACATTTTGAGGTTCAGGAAATTGATTTGCAAGAAAATGACATGCTATATCTTTTCTCTGACGGCTATGTAGACCAATTTGGTGGTGATAAAAAAAAGAAATATGGCACAAAACGCTTCAAAGAGCTTCTCCTTTCCATCTCTAACGAGCCTACACAAGAGCAAGAGAGAATTATTTCCAAAGAGTTTGAGGAGTGGAAACGTAATTTCTCACAAATAGATGATATTCTTCTCATTGGTATCAGAGTAGATTTTACCAACTCACTCTAATCACCTCCAAATATAGATTTTCGTTTTCTATCACTCCAAAAATATTTTTGGTACTCTCTGCTGTATCAAGTGCTTCTTGTAAAATTTCTCTCACAAAATCCATATCCTGAAAATAAACACTCAAAATAGGAATTATCTGGCGATTAAGTACACGTATAAAATCCAAGCTATCAGCTGATTGCATAAAATAACTATGCCCAAAAGTATAATCAATACCCTTGTAAGCTATAATTTTTTTATTAAGATTTCTCAAAAAATCTGTATAAGTTGCATTGAGCAAATCATAACGAGGATAAGCAGGTATCATCTCAAAGTGTTGCAAAAATTGGCTATCAATAGGATAATGAATATCAGCCAAATGAATTGTACCAACGATATAAAGATTAGGAGGCAATACAAGCATATCCCCAGAGTAAGCCAAACGTACCGCCATTTCGTTTTCTT
>JANRLU010000057.1:0-33964 GCA_033762275.1 Thermonemataceae bacterium
AGTAGATAGTACCACAGGTATGGGAGCCAACTTTGTAACTGCTCCTAACACTGATGGTGATGCTCAGCCCAACTATTTGGACATAGATGCGGATAATGATGGGATTGTGGATAATATAGAAGGTCAGAGTACAGTGGCTTACATAGCACCAAGTGGTACAGATAGCGATAATGATGGTTTGGATGATGCTTATGATGCAATTAGTGGCATCGGAGGAGCAGGAATTAGCCCCGTAAATACAGATGCGACAGATACGCCAGATTATTTAGACTTAGATACTGATAATGATGGCATATCTGATAATATAGAAGGTTGGGATACTAATGGAGATGGTACAGCAGAAGTAACAGCCTCAGGTGCGGATGCTGACAATGATGGTTTAGATGATGCTTATGATAACAATGATAGTCAATCTAACCCAACTAATGGACAAACGCCTATATCGTTTCCGAATGTACAGCCTCAATCTGCTTCCCTTGCTGATGATAGAGATTGGAGAACGCCTCCTTATCTTCCTCCTGTAGCAGGCGACGACACAGCCACTACGCCTATTAACCAACCTATAACGGGTACACTGATAGGTGGAGATAGTAGCCCGATAGGTTTGCCGCTCACTTATACACCTGGTACGTTCCCAACTCAAAATGGAGGAACGGTTGTTATCAATCCTGATGGTTCTTATACTTATACTCCACCAGCGAATTTTGTAGGAACAGATTGCTTTACCTATACGGTTTGTGATAACAACACCCCTACACCTGGTTGTGCCACTGCAAATCTCTGCATAACCGTAACAGGAGAGCCAACAGTAACTATTCCAGAAGGATTTTCTCCTAACAATGATGGGGTAAATGATACTTTTGTTATCAAAGGTAGAAACGGAAGACCTATGATTTTACGCATCTATAATCGTTGGGGTAATTTAGTTTATGAGAATGAAAATTATCAAGACGATTGGAATGGTATTTCAAACTTTGGTGTGCGTGTAGGCGAGCAATTACCTGATGGTACTTACTTCTACACCGTAGAGTTCAAAGACAATGGCGAGCGTTATACACGTTATCTTACTATCAAACGTTAGTTTTTCATACAAGCCGTGCTTTTTGGCACGGCTTCTAAAAAAATATTCCAATGAAAAATATAAAAAACATAGCTTTATGCCTTTTAATGTTACTTACAGGAGTAGCTAAGGCTCAACAAGATGCGATGTTTTCGCAGTATATGTTCAATCCAATTGCTGTAAACCCTGCTTATGTGGGGAGTAATGAAGTACTTACTTTTACCGGTTTATTTCGCAAACAATGGGTAGGTATAGAGGGAGCTCCTACTACAGGTACATTTTCGGTTGATGCTCCATTACGTCAGAATACAATGGGGTTGGGCTTAAATATAGTGGCTGATAAGGTAGGTATCTCAAATACAATAGGCGTATTCGCTTCTTATGCGTATCGTATCAAGCTATCCGAAAAATCAAGATTAGCAATGGGTTTGCAGGCGGGTTTCAGCCAATATGTAGCTGATTTCGCCAGTGTACAAACCAACGACCCCGACCAAGCCTTTCTTAGTGCTGGTACACTTTCTCTCCTACAACCTAATGTTGGTGTAGGGCTTTGGTATAATGATGAAAAACTATTTATAGGGGCTTCCGCACCTCACCTCATCAACAACGAATTAGATGATGAGTATAAGTTTTTGAATGACACAGACGGAGCAAGGCAATACAGACATTACTTTGTTACGGCAGGTTATGTATTTGATTTAAACGAAGATTGGGCTTTAAAACCCTCATTACTTTTCAAGGCAGTGCAAGGAGCTCCTTTACAAATGGACATCAATGCAACGTTCTGGTATTTGGATAGATTTGGGGCAGGGCTTTCTTGGCGGTCTATGAGTTCGGCAAACGTTCTACTTGGTTACAAAATCAATGACCAACTAAGTGCAGGTTATGCCTATGATTTCTCTACCACAGACTTGAGAAAGTACAATTCTGGTAGCCACGAACTAATGTTGCGTTATCATCTGAAATCAAACAAAACAAGAATTATCACGCCAAGATTTTTCTAAATCTCAAACGACAATTACTTATGAAAAATATTTTTTTACTATCGCTTTTACTCTTCCCTGCTTTTCATTACGGGCAGAGTGTAAAGAAAAAAATAGCTGATAAAGATTATCAGAGCTTCCACTACGCAGAAGCTATCAAGTATTATGAGAGTATTTTAGCAAAAAATCCTGATGATACAGATTCAGAAGCTAAATTAGCAGATTGTTATCGCCAAATCAATGATACAAAAAATGCTGAAAAATGGTATGCAAAAGTGGCTAAAAGAGCTAATTCCAATCCGATAGCAAAACTTTACTATGCTGAGGCTCTGGCGGGCGAGCAACAATATGAAGCCGCCAAAGATTGGTATGCTGCTTACGCCGAAGCTCAGCCAAATGACACAAGAGGGCAAAACTTCGTGAAGTTTTATGACACCGAAAAAGCTAATTTGGAGGCAAATGCCAATGATTACAAAGTAGAGTTGGCTAAATTTAACGCAGAAATGGCTTCTGACTTTAGCCCTGCTTTTATGGGAGATAAAATAGTATTTTGCTCCAATAGACATTCGTCAAGCAATGGTATAAGAAAAGATGAGTTTAAATGGACGAAAACCTCATTTTTAGACTTATATATCGCTGATACTTCTGGAAAAGTAGAAATATTTAGTAAGCAACTCAATTCGCGTTACCACGAAGGACCTGTCGTTTTTTACGAAAATAATTCAAAAATCGTTTTTACCAGAAATAACTATCACGAAGGCAAATATAAAGAAAGCAGTGAAGGAATAAATAAACTGAAAATGTTTTTTGCTGAAAAAATGCCTGATGGCTCTTGGGGGAATATCGTACCTTTTGCCTATAATAGCGATGAGTATAGTGTTGGACACCCCACTTTTTCGCCTGATGGTAAAAGAATATATTTTGCCTCTGATATGCCTGGTGGCATTGGAGAAACTGACTTATATGTTTCAGAATGGCAAAACGGAACTTGGAGTAAACCCATCAATTTGGGGAACACCATCAATACCGAAGGAAAAGAGGAGTTTCCTTTTATGGATAACAAAGGGAATTTGTTTTTCTCTTCAACTGGGTTTGGTGGATTTGGTGGTTTAGATATTTTCTTTGCCGAAAATTTAGAAAGCCAACTGCAAAAACCTGTAAACGTGGGAGTTCCACTTAATTCTTCGCAAGATGATTTTGGCATAATCGTAGATACTACGGGGAAAGCAGGTTATCTTTCTTCGGATAGAGCCAATGCTTCTGCTCAAGATGATATCTATAAATTTGTAGGAAAGCCTTTTGGAAGTTTTATAAGTCTTAGGGCAATTACCATCAATGCTGAAACCAAACAAGCTCTGCCACAAACATCGCTCACAATTACACTTGGCGAGGAAGTTCCTAAAACTATTTTATTACAGACCAATGAAAATGGTATGGCAGAAAGAAAATTTAATAAAAATTTCTCTTATACTTTTGCTGCCACCAAAGAAGGTTTTGAGCCAACAAATATAACTTTCTCAGCTGAGCAGATAAAATCTTTCAAAGATGGTGATGTGATGGAAATCCCGTTAAAACCTGTCGTAGAAGATATGCCGCTGGTGAAAATACTTGATGAGGAAACCAGAGAGCCTGTTGCTTCGCATTTAATAGTGGCAGATAAATCTAATAAAATATTTTTAGAAAAAAAGGAAATAGAAAAAGAAATACTCAAAGATATTCCAAATGGGAAGTATAATTTGCGGGTAACTGCGAAGGGTTATTTCTTCAAAAATGATACAATGACCATCGTAGATAATAAGAAAAAAACAGAGAAAATTGTTTTGCTACGCAAACTCAAGAAAAATGCTATACTCACCGTAAATAATATTACTTTTGAGTTTAATTCTGATAAATTAACGCCACTTTCTAAAAAAGAAGTAGCCTATGTTGCTCAACTAATGCAAGAGAACCCTTCATTGAAAATAGGTGTGTATGCTCATACCGATGCAGTAGGAACAGATGCAAAAAATATGATACTTTCTGAAAAGCGTGCCAAATCCGTGTATACTTTTATCAATTCGCAAGGAATCCCAATGGATAGAATGGTATGGAAAGGTTTTGGGGAGAGTAAGCCAATTACCACTAATAATACCAAAGAAGGTAGAGCCCAAAATAGACGTGTAGAGTTTGAAGTGCTTGAGGTTGAGGGGGTACAGATTGAGGATAAGTTTAATAAAGATAAGCAACTCAAAGAGGACAAATTTGATGAAAAGAAAGCCGCTGAAGAAGAAAAGAAAAAACCTTAAAACTAAAACCTCACAAAATTGTGAGGTTTTTTTATTTTTGCTCAAAAAATAAAAATGATACAATTCTCTGAAGCTAATATTGATAATATACTAAGCCAATGGCTTGAGCAACAAGCATATAGCCAGATTTTTATCCTTTGTGATACAAATACGTATCAATACTGCCTACCAATTTTACCTCAAACAGCAATAAAAGCAAGACTCATAGTGATAGAAGCTGGGGAACAGCAAAAAAATATAGAAACTTGTACAAAGATATGGGCTGAACTCAGCCAAGCAAATACTGATAGAAAAGCCCTTCTTATCAATTTAGGTGGTGGAGTAATTGGTGATATGGGAGGCTTCTCTGCGGCAACTTTCAAAAGAGGAATAGATTTTTTACAAATTCCAACTACTTTGCTTTCTCAAGTAGATGCGAGTGTTGGTGGCAAATTAGCCGTAGACTTTTTGGGCTACAAAAATCAAATAGGACTCTTCAAAGAACCAAAAGCTGTTTTTATTGATAGTGTTTTTCTACAAACACTTCCTGAAAGAGAAATTATGTCAGGCTATGCCGAAATTCTCAAACACAGCCTTATTGCCGATTTGGAGCAGTGGCATTCACTACAAAAAATTGACAAAATCACTGATATAACCAACTGGCAAAACTTAATTGTTCATTCTGTTAGCATCAAAGAAAATATCGTAAAAAAAGACCCACAAGAGCAAGGCGAAAGAAAACTTCTTAATTTCGGGCACACTATTGGGCATGCCATAGAAACCTATTTTTTACAATCAGAAACCTATTTGCTTCACGGAGAGGCTATCGCTTGGGGAATGTATGCAGAGAGTTGGCTTTCTTGGCAGAAGGGCTTTCTTTCTGAGCAAGATTTTGAGCAGATTGCCGCCTATATCAAAAAGCATTATGCTTATACAAAACCAAAATTAGATGAGAAAAGCATTTGTGAAGTTATAGAAATTGCCAAACAAGACAAAAAAAATGAAAATAATACCTTCTTATTTACTCTACTTCATTCGCTTGGTAAAGGAATTATCAATATAAAAGTGAGCGAAAATGAATTGAAAGCCTCTTTAAATCTTATGAAAGCATAATTTTTACTAATTTATCAAGGGCTTCATTTGCATAAATCATATCTATATGGTCGGCATTATCTACCATTTCAATCTTGATATTTGGATTTAACTTTTTTATTTCAGGTTCATAGTTTTGGGCTAAAAATAACGAATCATCTTTTCCTACTAATATTGTGGTCTCCGCTTCTATACGTTTTATAGTTTTTTCGTAAGACAACTCTAAACCAAAGTTCTGTTGAAGTGTGAAAGAATATGCAGTTGTGGAATTATCTAAGTATGCACTTTCTGCATCTAGAGCGAACTTTAGCACAGTTAGCTTGTTAAATATATTGATTTTAAAATAGTTAAGTGCTAATAAATAAAGAATCCTTGGTAAAGATACGCTTACCCAACCCCCAGCATCTTTTCTATAAGTAGAGGATAGTGCTGATAACATAGGAGATATAGCGATAAACTTTACAAACTTTTTAGAAAGTTCTTTATTACCTGCAATTCTTAAACAATACCCTCCACCAGAAGAGAACCCTATTAAATTCAATTTAGCTATTGTTGTATGTTTATCAAGAAACATAATAAAATCGCTTAAATCATCTTCTAATTGCCCAATATATTTAATATCTCCTTTACGACCAGACATTCCGTGTCCTCTAATATCTAAAGAATAAACTTCAAAGTCATTATCTTGTAATTTTTTAGCTAAAATATCCATACTTAGACTATTAGTAGATGAACCGTGAACTAAAATGCAGATACTTTTAGGGGGGGCTATTGGTTTGTAGTGCCTATAATGTATTTTTTCACCGTCTCTTGCTTCAAAAGAATTGTACACTGGCACTGCTACATTTTTGAACTTTTCTCTGTATAGTTTCACTGATTTTACCAAACTCTCAAAAGGAAGAGGCGTGCTGGGGGCAAACAAGAGAGGAAGAATAAGTATAAATAAAGCAAAGAAAATAATGTAGTATAACATTTTTATTATATTTTATGATTACTAATTTATGAGTTTTTATCTTTAAAAACTCATAAACTGTAGAATTAACTATAACTCTCTTTTTCTATTATTATCGAACTTGTAGTAGGTGTTTTTCGTGCTTTTCCGTTTTTTTCAAGTATGAAATCTACTCTGCCCAAACGGATTCCAGCCCAACCTACCTGATTGATAATGGTTTTATGCCCTGAACTATGCGTAATTTCTGTGGGAGTATCCAAGAAAGTGTGTGTATGCCCACCAATAATGAGATCTATGCCTTGTACTGTCTCTGCGAGTTTTATATCAGATACCTTTTCTCTGTCATATTTGTATCCCAGATGCGATAAACAAATAATCAAATCGCATTTTTTAGCTTGGAGGGCTTGTACCATTTCTGTAGCTACTTCAAGGGGATTTTTATATACAACTTGTCCAAAGAATTTATCTAAAACCAAACCTTTTAGTTCTATTCCTAAACCAAAAACGCCTATTTTTAAGCCATTTTTTTCAAAAATTTTATAGGGCTGGAAAGCATTTTTTAGGCTTTGTTCTTTGGAAAAATCATAGTTGGCAATTAAATAGGGGAAGTTAGCAAAAGGTAACATTCGTTCCAAACCAGCTAAACCATTATCAAAATCGTGATTACCAAGTGTTGTAGCATCATAACGCATCTCACTCATTAGCTTGAGCTCTACCTCACCACCAAAAAAATTGAAATAAGGCGTTCCTTGTATAATATCACCAGCATCTAAAAGTAGTACATTTTCTTCTTGGCTACGAATTTTCTTGATGAGGGCAGCCCTGCGAGCCATTCCGCCCAAACCTGCGTACTTTCTGCCATCGTTAGGGAATGGCTCAATACGCGAGTGCATATCGTTGGTATGCAAAATTGTAATTTTTTTCGTTTTAGGGGCTTCTGCGAGCAAGGCAGAAGGGGCTAAACTAAGCCCTGCCAATCCCCACAAACTTTGCTCTATAAATTTTCTGCGAGTGCTCATCATCAGTATTTTCCGCTAAAAAAAGCCTTTTTTCCTAAAAATAAAAATTTTTTACAAAAACAAATTGTTAAAAATTAGTCCTTTGTTTGCAAATATTTTCCTAAAATTTCTCTGACAGCCCCAAAAGCGTCTTTTTTTTGCTCTAATATGCTTTGTTCAGCTTCTATAATAGTTTTTTGGAATCCTTCATTTCTAAAAAAATAATCTACTAAACTTTCTTTGAGAGTTTGCCTAAACCAATCAATTTGCTGCTTTTGGCGTTTTTTCTCAAAAAAACCTTTCTCTTTGCTGCTTTTGATGTATTGCTTAATAAGAAACAAAATATTTTCTAAGCCTTCTTTATACAAAGCCGAGCAGGTGGTTACAGGGGGGTGCCAATCCATTTCGTTGGCTCTGAATAGATGTAAAGCATTTTGATAATTTTGTTTTGCTTCAAGTGATTTCAGCTTGTTTTCTCCATCAGCTTTAGTAATTACCAATAAATCAGCCATTTCCATTATCCCTTTCTTGATGCCTTGTAGCTCATCGCCAGCACCTGCCAGCATTAGCAGAAGAAAAAAATCGGTCATTTCGCTTACCAAAACTTCTGATTGCCCTACACCAACGGTTTCTATGAAAATGAGATTGAAACCTGCCGCTTCACACAATAAAAGGCTCTCACGAGTTTTTTTGGCGATGCCTCCCAGCGAGTTCCCTGCTGGTGAGGGTCTGATGAAGCATTGCGGATTTTGAGAAAGTTTTTCCATTCTCGTTTTATCTCCTAAGATACTTCCTCTACTTTTCTGACTTGTGGGGTCTATAGCTAAAACAGCTAATTTACTTTGGGTTTGCTCTATGATATATTCACCAAAACTTTCAATAAAGCTACTTTTACCTACACCAGGTACGCCCGTAATACCTATACGCAGGCTATTTCCTGTATGAGGTAAGAGATACTCAATAAGTTTTTCGGCAATAAGCTGGTCTTTTTCTAAACTGCTCTCTATCAGTGTAATAGCCCTTGCTAGCATTATTCTATCTTCCTTCAAAATAGCTTCGGCATATTGCTCTGCTGAAAACCTCTGTGGCTTGTAAGTTTGCATTAAAAAAAAAATTTGTAATGGAGTAAAAAAATATTACATTTACCTTTTGAAGATAATAAGTATTAAAGTAAAAGAAAAAGGGAAAAATGAGAAAATTTTTGAGAGGTTTTTTTCGTTACATGTTCAATAAAGACGTATTCTTTATAATGTTATTTACGGCTATTGTTGCTTTTGCCATTCAGAGTATCAATATCAATTTTGATGCATTGAATCCTGTAGAGAAAATGTTTGGCGATTTTGATATGACAGATATTTACTTTTCCAAAATTAGAAATAGAAAACAAGAGGCAGGTAAAGGAGCAAATATAGAAGATGCAAAAGCTGATGATAGAATAATAGTCGTAAATATAGGCGGGGCAGAAGGGGGAAGACAGCGTTTAGCAGATTTATTGAGCATTATCAATCAGTATCAGCCAGCTTGTGTGGGAATAGATGCCTTTTACAAAAGCTATAAAACTGATAGCGTATATGCTCCTATCAATGAGGCTCTTTCAGAGCAATTTAATAATACCAAAAACTTAGTAATGGCAACAGAAGCTTTTTTTAAAACAAAAACTTTAGAAAAAATCAATGTTGAGGAAGATTTTGAACCAAATTTTGATAGCCTGCTCACTTCTCACCCCAATTTTATGAATAAAGCACAAAGTGGTTTGGTGAACTTGATAACCGAAGGTACGCGTGATAGGCTTGCTCGTACAGATTTATCAGGGGGCTTGGCTACTTGTCGTACTTTTTCGCCTCGTGAGAAAATTAACGGCAAAGAGCATCTGGCTTTTGGTGTACAACTTGCTAAACTTTATGCACCTGAAAAAGTAGAAAGATTTTTGAAAAGGGGCAACGAAGTGGAGCATATCAATTATTATGGTAATTATGTAAAATTTGGTTATGTAAATTTTACCAATGTTCTTGAAATGGCTATGGCTGCTGAAGAAGGTGATGAGGGAGCAAAAAATGCTTTAAAAGAAAATTTTAAAGGTAAAATCGTATTATTTGGCTTTACAGGCGTGGAGGATATTCAAAAAGTAACTTCTGATGAAGACCGCTTTTTTACGCCTCTCAATGATAATTACGTGGGAAGGGCAGAAAAAGATATGTATGGTATCCATATTCACGCCAATATTATCTCAATGATTTTGAATGAGGAATATATTGATACAATGCCTGACTGGCTTGATTATCTGATTGTATTTTTGATTTCTTATATTACTACAGCTCTTTTTGTATTTCTTAACGAAAAATTAGATTTTTGGTACGATGGTTTATCTATTTTGGTACAGTTCTTGCTGAGTTTAGTTATAGTTTTTGCCATATTGCAAGTCTTTGCTATATATAAAACAAAAGTAGATTGGAGTTTAGGGTTTTTAGCTATTGTTTTCATTCCTAATTTAGTAGAGGTTTATTACGGAGCCGTAACAAAAATTTATGAAAGAAGACAAAAGATTAAACGTTACAAAAACAAACAAGTGGCTACTCTTGGAGTAGAAGAAAGTAATCAGGAAAGTGAATAAATATTTTTCAAACCAAATCTTATGAAAAATTCAACAAACCAAACAAAAAAACATCTATTCTTGGCAATAATCTTCCTCTTTATTGCTACGGTAGGGGCAAATGCTCAGGCTTATGACTTTAAGGTAATGGCTACCAACGGAACGGTAATGCTAAAAAATACTAAGAAAAGAGTTTGGGCAGGGACTACACTTAGTGCTGCGGATATATTAGAGATTAGCTCTAATAGCTATGTAGGATTGATGCACAAAGGTGGAAAAACAATGGAAATCAAGCAAGCAGGCTCTTACAAAATCAGCGATTTGAGTGCGAAAGTGAAAGGCTCTAATAGTAGTACTTCTGCCAAGTATGTAAGCTATGTGGCTGGCGAGATGTCAAAAGCTGATAGACAGGATATTAACAAAAACCACAGAAAATATATGGCTATCACAGGGTCTGTGGAGAGGGCTACTTACAACACAGCTTGTGCTTATTTCTTGCACGAAAATAACGGAAAAGCAGCAGAAGTTAATTTGTTTAATAGTGCCTTTACTTTACGTATGTACGGAAATCCTGTTTTAGGCGTAGCACAAAATAAAACTTTCGCAGTAAGAATTTTAGACTTCTACAATAAGGTTCTTTGGGAAGGAGAAGCCAAAGGTGATGATAAAGGAGAAGCCTTTTTGGATATAGACTTCGCTAAACTTAACTATAAAGGTGATGACTTCGTGTTTATAGTAGAAGTTTCTGTGAAAGATGCAAAAGAGCAACCCTCTAATAGAGCAAAGTATAATGTAACTATTGTAAAAGAAGGTGAAAAATATGATAATGTGAAAAAAGCTTTGGCAGAACTCAACCAAGATAATGAACAAACAGCTCTGTCAAAGATAGTAGAGGCGGGTATTTATGAGCAAGAAGGCTTTATATTAGATGCGGCTACTTGCTACGAAAAAGCCATCGCAATGGAGCCTGATGTACAAACTTACCAAGTTGCTTATCAAGATTTTATCGCAAGAAACAGAATGAAGATGATAGCAACCAAAGGGGCAGATGGCAAAAAAGAACTACGTCCTATTACTATCAATCCAGAGGTAAAAGATACAGAAATTTTGAAAGAAGGAGCTGAGGAAGTTCAGAAGTAAGAAAATTAGATGAAATATTAGTAATGCGGGCTTTCCCTATCTGGGAAAGCCCGCATTTTTAGTATAAAAACTCCCAAGCACTTTTGTAAGCAGCTATTTGCTCGGTATAGCTAATAAAACGTTGGAAAAAAGAATTTTTTGCCAAAGTAGCTGTATCGCCAATTACGAATAGTCTTTTTTGGGCTCGTGTAAGAGCAACATTGAGGCGACGGGTATCAGCTAAAAAACCAATCTCATTTTTGTCGTTGCTTCTCACCAAACTAATAAATACCACTTCACTCTCTTGACCCTGAAAGCTATCTACAGTACCAACTTTTAGGTTTGAGTAACTTTCTAAAAGGCTTTTTAGGTAATTCACTTGGGCTTTGTACGGACTAATAACGGCTACTTGAGTTTGAGGAAACTTTATTCTGAGGTCATCTAAAATTTTGATAAGAAAATGAGCCTCTTCTTTATTTAGAATACTTTGTTTTTCAGCGTCAAATTCTTCTTCAAAACCACAGCCAGCCGTATCTAAAAAAGAAAAGGCTGTTTCTTCTGTTTCTAAAAGTCTATTTTTAACACTTTCATCAGCCATTAGTTTATTTCCATAAAATTCTTGATTAGAAAACTGCATAATATCTTGATGCATACGATATTGTATTTGTAGCATTATGCTTGCTTCTGCTTGTTTCTCAATGAGTCTCTCCAAAAGAGTTTTTCCTAAGCCCATTTTTTCCGCCTCTATGGCTTTTACTGTAGGGGGAAGCTGGCAGTGGTCTCCTGCCAAAACAACCCTTTGAGCCTTGCTAATGGGTATCCAAATAGCAGGGTCTAAGGCTTGTGAAGCCTCGTCTATAAAAACAGTAAAATAATTTTTATGCTTAATGCTTTGATGCTCAGCACCTACGAGGGTTGCTGCAATGACTTGTGCGTTTTCCAGAATTTGTTTACTGATAAAATGCTCAATTTCACTAGCCTCTTTAGAGGTGTTTTTGGCTTCCTGTATGAGAAGTTTTCGTTGTTCCCTTTCGGCAGCCCCAAAGTTTCTTTTGTATTTTTTGCTCAAGTTCCAATATTCATCAGCTTGTTTACGTAGGGTTTTTATTTGTTTGTACTGTGGGTTTGTACTTATTTTGTAGTCTAAGGTATTGTTCAACACATTTTCCGAAACTCGTGTAGGATTGCCTATACGTACCACATTGATATTTTTTTGAACAAGTTTCTCTACAAGCCAATCCAATGCTAAATTGCTTGCCGTGCAAAGTAATACTTGTTTCTCAGTTTTTAAGGTAAAAATAATGGCTTCAGCAAGTGTGGTGGTTTTTCCTGTACCTGGAGGTCCATGTATGATGGCTACATCTTGAGCTTTATCAATTTTTTCAAGTGCTTTGCATTGCGAAAAATTAAGAGAAGGTATATTTATGGTATAATTTTTATCTAAAAATTTGGCTTGATGCTCTCCCAAAAATATTTCTCGGAGTTCAGCCAAACGATTATTTTCGGCTTCCATTACTTTCTTAAGAGCCAACTCCATCGCCTGATAACTTTGCTCATCAAAAAGCCTATCTACCCCCAATTTATGTTCTTCTACCCAGTCGGGTAGTTCGTCTGTGGGGAGGATAATACTCATTTCATCTTGCCGTATTTTTTGGATAGTTCCTATCAACCTATTTTTTTCTGGATTTTCCTGAGCAAATAAAGCTACAGGCATACCTATCTGAAATTGGTGATTTTCTGGGTGTTGAGGGCTTTTTTGAACCTTTATTCTTAGTTTATCTAATACAAAATCACTTTCGCTGATGTGCACAGGATACCAACTATTTCCTTGTTTTTTTCGTTCTTGCAGAGGAGTTCTAAGCATTTGTTCGGTATATTGTACCAAATCTGTTTGTTTTTCAAGGGCGAGTGCTTTAATTTGCAGGGCTAAAATTTCTTTGGCAGACATTATGGGCGTAAATTTTGAACAAAAATAAACAATCAAATCATAAAATAATATGAATTTATTAGTTGCTTTCTTAAAAAATGCTTCTTGGGTGGCTTTTGCTGCTGTGTGGCTCATTCTTAATGCAAGCTATCCCGCAGAAATTTCCTTATCTTATCCCTTTAATTTTATTCCTAAAGATTGGGTTTTATATGCTTCTTTGGGTTTTGTGGGTATGTTCAATTTGATAATGGTGTTCTTTTTACGCTTGTTATTGAGCCTGCCTATCCAACGCCTACAAATACCTAATGCGGCTTTCTGGAAAGAAAACGAACTCAGCCAAGCAGAGTTTTACAATGTACTAAAGGCTTGGTTTCATACTTTTATGGCGGCAGTTACTTTTTATGCTACCTTTATTTTATATAAAATATGGGATATCAACGTGATGGTACGTGATAGTGTTAGTCTTTTTTATTTTTGGTTGATTGGAGCGGCTATTTTCATTTTTTGGATTGTTTATGTAGCCTTTCGTTTTCGTATAAAAAAGTATTCAATTTGGGATTGAAATTTATTAACAATTTTTTAACTTATAACTGATTGTTTAACAAATAATTAGCTTTCTTTTAATCTTTATAAAAGTTTGAAAATAGCAACTTCTACAAAAAAAAGTTTGGTAAACCTTTTATTTTTCAATAGGACTTAGTACTTTTGGAAGAAACAACCTTAAAAATTAAAGCAAAACGTTATGAAGAAAAAGCTACTGTTTAGTTTTGTCTTTGTTTTAGCCTTTGTAATACAAGGCTTTGCACAACGGACGGTATCGGGAACGGTAACCGATAATAAAAACCAGCCCGTGATTGGAGCTACCGTTTTTGTGAAAACCAACAATAAGTTGGGTGCCGTTACTGATGTAGACGGCAAATATGCCATTAATGATGTGCCTGAAGGAGCTATATTAGTGGTACAAGCCGTGGATTACAAGCCTAAAGAAGCCAATAGCGGCTCTTTGGCTGTAGTAAATTTTGTGTTAGAGGCTGATGAAATAGAGCAAGTAGAGGTAATCTCTACAGGGTACGGAGAAATTGGTACTCGTTCCTTTACTGGTTCAGCGGGCAAAGTAAGTGCTAAAGAAATAGAAAACGTACCCATTCAGAGTTTTGACCAAATTTTGCAAGGTCGTACGCCTGGTTTGTTGGTACAGAGTTCTTCTGGGATGCCAGGAGCAAGAGCCACTGTATTGATACGTGGTATAGGCTCTGTGAATAGTAGCACAGACCCCTTGTATGTGGTAGATGGTGTTCCCGTTGACCCTAACTTCTTTGGAACAATCAACCCTAATGACTTTGAAACAGTAAACGTACTCAAAGACGGTCCTGCTGTTGCTTTGTATGGTTCAAGAGGAGCAAATGGTGTAATAGTGGTTACTACCAAAAGAGGAAAGAAAAATACAACCACTTTTGGTTATAACTTTCAGTATGGTATTAGCTCGCCTGATTATGATAGATTTCTCCCAACTTTAAATACTTTAGAAAAAATACAAGTAGAAAACGAATTGGGCATAGGCTACTCTTACGATAAAAACGGAGAAGGCACACCTACTGAAGGCGAAGTAGAAAACCTGAAAAATACTTATACCGATTGGAAAAGAGTATTATTTAAGCAAGCAATTACTGTACAACACGAAATTACGGCTTCTGGTGGTACAGATAAATTGAGATATTATGGTTCTGCCAACTATTACAAACAAGAGGGAACGGTAATCAATACAGGTTTTGAGCGTTATTCTGGTCGTCTAAATTTTGACTATATAGATAAAAACTTCAGTTTTTCTTTTAATAACTATGTGGCAGTTACCAATCGTAATTTTACGGAAGAGAATGATACTTTTGTTAGTTCTCCTTTGAATTCTGTATATTGGTCTAACCCTTACGAAACGGTGTATGACCCCACGCACATCTCAGGTTATAACGTGCTTAATACTTCGCCTTCCAACCAGCCAAATGCTCTGGAATACCAAGAGTTGGACGTAAACAAATCTACTGACCTTAAGTTTTTACCCTCCCTAAGGGCAGAATATCAGTTGCCTTGGGTAGATGGGCTTTCTATCAGAACAAGTTGGAGCGTAGATATCAATAATAGGGAGTCTGATGTTTTAGACCATCCTTATCATATTGTTTATCTTACTCGCGAGCAAGGCGGGGTAGAATCCAGTTTAAGAAAAGGGTCTTTTAGTAGGGCAAATAGGTCAAGAATTGGTTACCAAGGAACAACCTCTCTTAATTACATCAAAGACATTAACGAAGATCATTCTGTGAGAGTTTCTTTATTCCAAGAGGTAGTTGCTCGCCGTTTCCGTACTTTCAGTTTTACAGGTTTTGGCTTACAAAATGTTCTTTTATTGAACGAAGCAGGTATTACGCCAGGTAGTGCTGCTCCTGATGACCCTGCTAATAATTATATCCCTGCTGTAGGTGGTATTACTTCTGATAATGGTTTATTCTCCGTTTTCGCTGATGGTAGCTATACTTTCAAGAAAAAATACTCTCTCAGTGGAAGTTTCCGCAGAGATGGTAGCTCCAAACTTGCTAAAGATAACAGATATCTGAATACTCTTTCAGTGGGAGCTACTTGGGTAATCTCTGATGAGGAGTTTTTGAAAGGTACTAAAGTAAGCAACTTACGCTTACGTGCTAGTTATGCGACTACCGCCAACCAAGATTTGATTACGGGACGTGGAACTATCGCTGATGACTTCCCTGCCTATGGTCTGTACGGACAAGGAACATATGGAGATGATATTACTTTGGTGCAGAATAATGTGCCTTATAATGATTTGAAATGGGAGAGAAGACTAAAGTCTAATGTAGGTGTGGATTTTGGTTTTTTTGAAAACAGACTTACAGGTTCTGTGAACTTGTATAATGACGTAACCAAAGACTTGTTCTTCAACAGACAATTATCCAGAACTTCTGGTTTCTCGGCTCAGTTGGTAAATATCGGAGAGCTAAGAAACAGAGGGATAGAGTTTGAGTTGAATGCTGACGTACTCAAAGTAGGAGATTTTACTTGGAATGTAGGAGGTAACATTACCTACAATGAAAATAAAGTAATTAAAGTATTGCCAGATCAAGATGAAATTAAAAGTGGTATTGATATAATTAAAGAGGGCTATCCTTTGTACTCTATGTATTTGGTACGCTATGCGGGTGTAAATCCTGCTAATGGAGATGGTTTATTCTATGATGCCAACGGAAATATCACGCCTAATTTTGACCCTGATGCTCGTAACATCTACAAACCTCGTATTCCTACTTATTTTGGTGGTTTTACCTCTGCCTTCAATTACAAAAATGTGAGTCTATCTGCTTATTTCACATTCTCAGGTGGGCATCAACTCTACAATAATGAGTGGACAAACATAGAAAATCCAGGCTATATCCAAGATGGCTTTTCTCGTAATATCCTTAGAAGATGGCAAGAACCTGGCGACATCACTGACTGGCCTCGTATGCAATCTGCTGATGGAAGACTGAGTGCTTTCCAATACACAGAAGATAACGGGGCAACTACACGCTATATGGAAGATGCTACTTATGTGAGGCTAAGAAACTTACAGTTATCTTACAACTTACCGAGCAAATGGATAGAGAAAGCTAAATTGAAAGGCTTGAGACTTTTCGTAGTAGGACAAAACTTACTTACTTTCACTCGTTGGACAGGTATAGACCCTGAAAGAGGAAATGGTACGGCTAATGGAGCTATCTATCCTGCTTTGCGTACTTATACTTTCGGTGCAAATGTTTCATTCTAAAAAATTGTGATTCTTTATGAAAATATCTTATATAAAATCCTTTATGCTTGCAGGTTTGATAGCTTTTGCTTCAAGCTCTTGTAAGAAAGTGTTGGAGCCAGAATTAGAGTATGCTGTAGATGGGACTCGCTTGAGTACCATCACAGACTTTGAACGTGTCTTGAATGGGGCTTATGGTGGTATGAGAAGTGGTAATTATTACAACTTTATGTATCTCAATGGTGCTGATGTAAGTACAGATAATTTGGTAGAAACATCCGCTTCTTTGGGAAACAACAGAACGCTCGCTCAGTGGCAGTTCAATACAGGTACAGGAGAGATTGCATCTGCTTGGATAGGACCATATTCAGTTATTAACCAAGCCAATTCTGTATTGGATAATATTGAAAACTTGGTGGAGCAAACACCAGGACAAAAAAATAGAATCAAAGGGCAAGCCTTGGCTGTAAGAGCCTTGGGGCATTTTGATTTGATGCGTTATTTTGCGGCAAGCTACGAAAGAAACTCATCCGAATTGGGTGTAGTAATCAAATTGAGAAGTGAGGCTGATTTCCCTGCCAGGGTTACCGTGAAAGAGAGCTACGACCAAATCTATCAGGATTTGACAGAGGCGGAAGAACTTTTGGGAAGTATAGACAAAGCCATTAATGCTGGCTCAAGAAGAATTCGTATGGACATAAATGCAGTGAGAGCTTTACGTGCGAGAGTGTCTTTGTATGCGGGTGACTGGCAAGATGCCAAAGACTATGCAACCAAGGTAATAGACAACAGTGGTATTGCACTTTCTAACATTGGTGTATATGGAGCAGCACTTACTTCAAATGCAATCCAAGAGCCAACTTCTTTTCAGGCAGTCTGGTTTGATGACTTCAATAATAGTGCCGAAACCATTTTTGCAGTAGCTTTTAACGTAGGGCAGGGTGGTCCTGGTTTCTTCCCCAATGATGGGTTAAATGCTTTTACTGTTTCTGAGGATTGGAAAGGCTTATTTGGTTCTTCTCCCACTAACGATGTTCGCTACAACATAACTTATGACCCTTCAGCAAGTCCTTCTACCAACTCTTATCTAAAATATTCTGGTAGATACGATGCGTCTACTGTTTCTATTCCAAGAAATGGAAACGTAGATGTAAAAGTATTCCGTATGGCAGAAATGTATTTGATTAGAGCTGAGGCAAACTTCAACTTAGGGCTTGATGCAGAAGCAAGAGATGATGTAAGAACTTTGCGTGGAAATAGAATACAAGGGTATAATGCTGCCTCTGATAATGTCGTAGATATATTGGGTGAGGTACAATTGGAGCGTAGAAAAGAACTCGTTGGTGAAGGGCATCGTTGGTTTGATGCAAGACGCTATCAGTTAGGTTTTGATAGAGAAGTTACAGGTGATTGTACGAGTACAGCTCCCGAGTGCGTTTTGCCTGCTGGTGATAAGAGATTTATACTTCCTATTCCACTTGGCGAGATGGACGCAAATAGTAATATGGTTCAAAATCCGGGTTGGTAATTTTAATTAAGATAATCTTATGAAGAAAATAATATATTTTTTATCAATATTTGCAGGGGGGCTTTTCATAGCCTCCTGCGAGAAATCTGCTCCTATAGTATATAATGGAGAGAAGTTCGTTCATTTTGAGGATACGTTACTTACTATTTCTGAGTCTTCTGCAAAAGAAGATGCCAACGGAGAAGTGCAATCAGTTCCCTCTATGGCAACAATTCGTATCAATAGAGCTACCTCTGATATTAGTCAAAATTTATCAGTGAGTTTTAAAGTTACGGCTAAGTATGTAACTACAGATACGGTAACAACATCTCCTACTTTTGGAGAAGAAATAGAATTAGGAGATGTACCTGCGGGTGCTTTCTATTTATCAAGCCCAAGTGCGGTAAATATCAAGGCTGGTGAGGCTTTTGCTTTCGTAACACTTACAGCCGTGAACAATGAAGACGTAGACGGCAAAAAGAAAATAACTTTAGAATTAGAATCTACTTCTGATGCTTCCTTTACTTTAGGCTATCCAGGTCCCGATAAGAAGAACTTACAAACGGTAGTATATGTAAATGATGACGACTGTCCTTTTGATATCAATGATTATGTAGGTAATTTAGCAATAACAGATGAGTTATTGGGTGCTTCTGTACCTAATCCAGGCTCTTATATTGCTACTTCAACGCAGGTAGGTCCAACTTCTATTGCCATCACTAACTTATTTGATGCAGTCACGAGATATCCAAGTCCTACACCTTGCCCTGTACCTGTTGTTTTAGTTTTCAATACGGTAACTAGTGATGTAGTATTTTCACCTGCAAGACAAGTAGCTTATTATAGAGCTGGAACTTGTCCTGGAACTTCTAATCCAAGAGAGGTATACGGAGATCCTGCAGCTCCAATGAAGGTAAATACTTGTGAGAAAACCTTTACCATAAACTACTACGTTATAAATCCTACAGCTACTGCTCCTTTTGATTTTGCTTACAGTACAGCTAAAAAACAGTAACCATCAAACATAGAAAATTATGAGAAAAATACATATAAAAATACTTTCTTTTATTCTTTTCATAGCTGCGTTTGCATCTTGTAAAAGAGATAATGGAGATGTGCTATTGCAGCCACGTGGCGAGCGTGATATCGTAGAGGTAATGCAAAGAGAAACGAACGGAGACTTCTCTATGTTTTTGGAAGCATTAGAGCGTACCGGACTCAACGCAACATTAAGTGTAGAATCAGGGCAAACACCTGCCAATCGTTACATCGTGTTTGCTCCTAATAATAATGCTTTTGGGGCTTTGCTTTTAGGCTTAGGCTATACTTCTGTTTCTCAGGCAGATATTACGGTGCTTACAGAAACTGTGAAAGCTCACGTGTACCAACTTCCTTCGGCTGAGAAAAACTTGAAAGTTAGTCAGTTAGGAGAAGGAGACTACCAGTCTTTGCAAGCAGGCAGACAAATTTACGTAAATGCTGATTGTGATGGCAATTATTACCTCAACGGAAAAACTATTATCAATTTTGAACGTGAGGCTAAAAATGGCTATGTATATTCCATTGATGATGTAATACTTACACCAGCAAGTACGCTTGCCGAAATTATCAATAGCGACCCTGATTTTGCTATATTCAATCAGTTGGTAGCCAAAGCTGGACTTACAGGTCTTTTGGAGGATATGAGCCAAGTAAATACGCTCTTCATACCACCTAATGACGTTTTACTAAATTCAGACGCTCCAAGTGTTGGTTATCCTATCAACCTAAATCCCGCAAATTTCAATACAGACGAGGAGATAGCTCTTTTGGATAGTATCTTGAGATACCATATCCTACCTGGTAGAGTTTTTGCATTGAGTGTATGTACTCAGAAGCCTTATGTTACGCTTTTAGGACAAGATTTGCAGTTAGACATAAATGGTAATATTGGTGGAGAATATAACGACTGGACTACTGTTACGACACCTAATGCTTATATAGCAAAGAACGGGGTTATACACAAATTAGATTTTCCATTGCTTCCTGCAAAACTTAACATTCGTCAGAGAGTAGCAGAGCTACCTGAAAGTGTGGGTTCACCAAACAATTCTTATGCAATAGCCAAACAAGCTTTAGCTATTACGGGTTTAGATGTGCAGCTTGAAACTTTGGACAGAGTTACGGTACTTTTGCCCACAGACCAAGCCTTCATTAATTTGCTTGCAGCTAATAACGTAGCAACAATTTATGATTTGCCTGTGGATAAACTTACACAAATTATGGAGTTCCATGTGCTTAAACAAAGATTATTTGTGAACGACTTATTAGAAGAGCCTACTGTGAGAACTGTACAAGGTGAGGATATTACGCCTACAAGCGATATAAATTATTTGGCAATACCCTCTTACTACGGAGACCCTTCTGGAAGGATAGATATGAAACTTACCAACGGTAATATTCAGGTTATTCAGAAAGTGCAGTTGCCTAAGTCTGTTAATTTAGTATCAGCTCCTTAGTTTATACAAAAAACTCTTTTACAAAAAGCCCGTTAATTTCGGGCTTTTTGTATTTTTGTGCTTATGAGCAATTATCACAATCCTGTTTTGTTGAAAGAGTCGGTGGAGGCTCTTAATTTAAAGCCCAAAGGAGTTTATGTTGATGTAACTTTTGGTGGTGGTGGGCATTCTGCCGAAATATTAGCTAAAATACCTTCAGAGGCTTTGCTTATCGCTTTTGACCAAGATGCAGATGCTTGGGAAAATGCTCATTGGCTCGTAGAGAAATACCCTAATTTTACCCTAATTAAAAAAAATTTTAGAGAACTTATGCCTGCCTTGAAGAGCATCGGCATCAATAAGATAGATGGATTATTGGCTGATTTGGGGGTTTCTTCTCATCAATTTGATACACCAGAAAGAGGTTTTTCCTTTCGTTTTGAGGCGGAACTAGATATGAGAATGAACCAAACACAGCAAATAGATGCGAAGTTTGTTCTCAATCAATACACAGAAAGGGACTTACACAGAATTTTTGGAATGTACGGAGAAATTAAAAATGCAAAAACCCTTGCTAAAGTAATCACTACTGAAAGAAAAAAGCATTATATTAATACTACACAAGATTTAAGAAGCAGCATAGAGAGCTGTATCCCCAAAAAAGAGGAAAGTAAATATTTGGCACAACTTTTTCAGGCTCTACGTATAGAAGTAAACGAAGAATTAAAAGCTTTAGAAGAGATGCTTATGCAGACTAAGGAAGTTGTCAGTATAGGGGGGCGGATAGTACTGATTTCCTATCATTCTTTGGAGGATAGATTAGCAAAAAACTTTCTTCAAAAAGGGAAATTCTATGGAGAAGTAGAAAAAGACTTTTTTGGTAACGAGATAAAACCTTTCAAAACTTTAGAGAAATTAATTGTGCCCACTGAAGCAGAAATAAAGGCAAATCCAAGAGCAAGAAGTGCAAAAATGAGAGTAGCAGAGAGAATCTAAAGACCTCTCTTGCTGAGTTCATCACGGATTTTGGCTGCCTTTTCGTAATCTTCTTGCTCTAATGCCTCATTGAGAGCAGTTTTGAGTTCCTCATCAGAGTACTCTTTGATGCCAGGGCTTGTGTCAGAGGGGCTGTCTTGGTAGTTCCTATCATCATCTTCTTCACCTAACACGATACCCGCTTGGCTCAAAACATCTTCGTAAGTATATACAGGGGCATTGAAGCGTAAGGCAATGGCGATAGCATCAGAAGGGCGAGAGTCTATCTCTACTTTGCGGTCTTCTCCTATACACACTAATTTTGCATAAAAAATCCCTTCGCGTAAGTCTGAAATGATAACTTCAGCTATTTGTATTTCAAAAGATTCCGCTAGTAGCCTAAAAAGGTCATGCGTCATAGGTCTGTTGGTGGGAATATGCTCCAATTCTATAGCGATAGATTGAGCCTCAAACATACCGATAATAATGGGTAGTCTCCTTTTCCCGTTTCTTTCACCTAATACCAAGGCAAAAGAGCCTGATTGAGCCTGACTTTGCGAAAGACCTAATATTTCTAAGCGTATTTTACTCACTGTTTTTTTCGTCTTGAACCCTACAAAAGTAAATCAAAAAGATAATTTCTGCAAAATTTGTTTGTATTTTATTACAGAGCCTTAGTAGCTCTGTACTTTCTCTACCATTACCTTAGAGCCAATAATAAGCGGGCAACGTTGGTGAATATCTGTAGGTTCTATATCCAAAATTCTTTGCGTGCCATCTGTAGCTGAGCCGCCAGCTTGCTCTACAATGAAGGCGAGTGCATTGCATTCGTACATAAGTCTTAGCTTGCCGTTTTTATCTTTGTGTGTAGCAGGATACAAATAAACACCTCCTTTGAGAAGATTTCGGTGAAAATCTGCTACCAAAGAGCCAATGTAACGAGCTGAGAACTTTTGCTCTTTACAAAAACCAAGATAATTTTTGATAGAATCTGTAAAATCGTTATAGTTCCCTTCATTTATAGAATAAATTTTACCATTTTCAGGCGTCATGAAATTAGCCTTAGAAAGAATGTACTCTCCCAGAGAGCCCTCGTAGGTAAAAGCATTGACGCCGTGCCCTGTAGTATAAACAAACATGGTAGATGAACCATACAACACATAACCTGCTCCTACTTGTTCTGCTCCTTTTTGTAAAAAATCTTCTACTGTGGGAGCTGTCCCAAGAGCTGTTTTACGACGATAAATAGAAAAGATAGTACCAATCGAGACGTTGACATCAATATTGGAAGAGCCATCTAAGGGGTCTATGGCTACTACGTATTTCCCGTTATAGTTTCCAGTATCTATCATTTCGTCTTCTTCTTCAGAAATGATGGCACAGACTTCGCCACCATTTTTCAGGGCTCTGATAAAGCGTATATTGGCAATTACATCTAATTTCTGTTGTTCCTCACCTTGCACATTTTGAGAGCCAAAAGAGCCTGTAATATCTATCAAACCTGCTCTATTGATTTCTCTATGGATAATCTTGCTTGCCCAAGCAATATCTCTTAGTAATTGTGATAAATCTCCCGTAGCATTAGGAAATTGGGCTTGGTCTTGTTTGATAAAACGGTCTAAGGTTCTACCAACGGAGGGGACAAGTTCGTTAAGCATTTGTGAATGAGTTTAAAATCTTGGTGGGCAAATATACATAAATCTTTTGACCTATTTATATCTTTTAGCTTCTCTTTTTTGTTTGTTTAGGCTTTTGTATGTATTTTTCCGAAGTTTTGGAGTGAAAATATATATTCTGTATGCTAAAAATCAAATTTAACCTTACCACAAAAATATTTATTGGCTTAGTATTGGGGGTAATGCTTGGTATCATTTTTCCTGAAAAGATAGAAATAGTTGATGGAAAGACGATTTCTAAACCTCAAAACCTCTTTGTAATCAGCTCTTTTACTTTTCATACAAGAGATTTACAATTACTGATGGACGTTTTTCTTCGTCTCATAAAAATGACGATTGCTCCTTTGGTACTAAGTACTTTGGTGGTGGGCATAGCGAAAGTAGGAGATAAAAAAACTTTGGGGCGTATAGGCGTCAGAACGATTGGTTATTTTCTATTTGCTACTTTGCTTTCACTTACTTTAGGCTTGATTTTGGTAAATATTTTCAGACCGGGCGATTTGCTGAAAGATGCTATACCTGCGGCAGGTACAGAAACAGGCATCAATGCTCAGATGAACACTTTGGAGGCATTTGTAGCTCATACTTTTCCTAAGAGTGTGATAGATGCGATGGCTCACAACGAGATTTTGGCAGTTTTAGTTTTCGCTGTATTTTTTGGTATAGCAACGCTCTCGCTTGAAGAAAAATATAAGAATATCGTTGTAAAAGCAATGGACGCATTGGCTCATGTGATGCTCAAACTTATCAATATGGTGATGGGCTTTGCTCCTTATGGTGTATTTGGTTCTATGGCTGTTTTGGTCAGTAAAATAGGTTGGGAAAAACTCCTAAAAGTATATCCTTATCTCATTTTTACTTTTTACTTGGGTTTAGTGATTTTTATTGTGTTCATTTTGGGAGCTATTGCTATGGCGGCTCGCATACCTTTTCTTAGATTACTGAAATCAGTTAGATTACCCTTTTTCCAAGCATTTAGCACGGCAAGCTCTGAGTCTGCTTTTGCTCAGTTGATAGAAAGCCTGAAAAAATTTGGTTGTAGTGAGCGTATCATCAATTTTGTACTTCCTTTGGGCTATTCTTTCAATTTAGATGGCTCTATAATGTATATGACTTTTGCCAGTGTTTTTATAGCTCAGGCTTATGGGATAGAGCTCACCCTTGCCCAGCAAATCCAAATGATGCTTATTTTGATGCTTACCAGCAAAGGAATTGCAGGGGTGCCAAGAGCCTCCTTAGTGATTATTGCAGGTACTTTAGCAAGTTTTAATATTCCTCAAGAGGGTTTGGCTTTACTTTTAGGTATAGACCATATTTTAGATATGGGCAGAAGTGGTACAAATATCATGGGCAATGCTTTGGCTACTACCTTGGTAAGTAAATGGGAGGGTGAACTTAACTTACAAAAAGACTAAACATTTACCTCGTTTTAAGAGTTTTTTTCAAAATAAATAACTATGATTTGGTACAAAAAAGCAATTATCCGTAAGCGTGCTTTTTTATTGGCGTCTTTTATTTTATTGCTCATTTTGTCTATCTCTCTATTGGCAATTACAGGGCTAAACAGAGTAACTGAAGACGTGCAATCGCTTTTTGATGATAGGTTGTATCCTGCCGTAGAAATGGCTCAGATTATAGAAAAAACTTATGAAAACAGACTTCTTTTAGAAGAATATCTATACAGCGAACTTTCTAATAAGGAAGTCTATTCGCTCAAACAACAAATTCAGAATAATACAAAAAAGATAGACTCCTTGGTAGGTAAATATGCAGCAACACATTTGGTAGAGGAGGAGAAAAAATATCTACTCAATTATCAGGAGGAAGTAATGAAATATCGTTATTTGGAGAAAGAAATCATAGAATTGTATCCTTCTGACGAGCAGTCAGCAAGAGAGTTATTTTCAAAAGATTCATCGGATGAATTTAAAAAGTTGATAGAGCCCTTGCATAGGCTTACAGACCTTCAGCTTATTATTGGTAAGAAATTATACGAAGATTCTACCAGAGAAGCAAAGTTACTAAGAGTTTCGTTCTATATTTTTATGGGTGTAATGCTCTTAGCGTTTATTTTGGTAGCTTTTTGGTTGAGTTTTTTTTATATGAATGAGGGTTAAATAAATGAAAACATTTAATAAACATACTTTAAAAAACAAAAGAAATTCGGCTGATAATCTGGCTGATTTGGTAGCCAAAGAAATATTTGACAGCCATAAAGAGAATTTAAAAGAGCTGCTATCTTGGCTTAATGCTTCTACAGATGCTCTGCCAATGGCTACAGAAAAAGTAATTCAGAATTACTTGGAAAGCGTAGAGCTGCCTCTTTGGGCAGATAAAGACAAAATGCAAACATCCGCCTATTTCTATAAGAAAAACGAAAAAGCTATACTTTTTCTCTTGGGAACGCTCTCTTTGCCTTATTGCTATGCGGCAAGCAAGGGTGTAAAAGTGCTTTTTCGCTCTCAAAGGTTACATAATGATGCCCTCAAAAGGCTCACAGAAACAGCCATATTTGTAAAAAGAGCTAACGAATTTCAAGAAAACAATATACAAGAGTGGAAAAATAATATATTGAAAATAAGGCTTTTACATGCTTTTGCTCGCTTATTAGTGGGAGCTCAGGACTGGAATGAGCAAGATTGGGGAAAACCTATCAATCAGGAAGATATGGCTGGTACAAATTTAAGTTTTTCTTATATCGTACTGAAAGGTATGCGAAAAATGAATATCACTTATACCCATAAAGAAGCTGATAGCTTTTTACATTTGTGGAATGTAATAGGCTCACTGATGGGGGTAGATGAAGACTTGCTTCCTGATACCTTACAAGAGGCTTATTGGTTGGATAAAATGATTGCAGAAACAGAGTTTGAGGAAAGTGAAGAAGGAAAAATACTTACAAAATCTTTGATGCAAGTATACGAAAGCCAATCCCCAACAAAGCCAGTAGCATTTTATTTTATAGCTCAAATGCGTTTTTTGTTAGGGGAGAGGATAGCAAATATGCTAAAAATCCCTGCAATAAATACAATAATTCCTATGCCGATTATCAATAGTTTGGGTGTGGAAAATTGGTTATTACCTGCTCCTGAATATTTTATGAAATAACTTTTAATCACTTCACTAATTATTTTACTAAATTTGCCAAAAGCAAAAAATATGAAAAAAAAACCGCTTATACTTATATCTAATGATGATGGTATCACATCAAAAGGAATACGAACACTTGCAGAAATAATGGCAGAACTTGGCGAAGTAGTCGTTGTTGCTCCTGATAGCCCTCAGTCAGGTATGGGGCACGCTATTACGGTCAATAATATGCTTCGTTTGGAAAGAACGGATATTTTCGAAGATTTAGGTATAGAAGCCTACGAGTGCTCAGGTACGCCTGCCGATTGCGTAAAACTTGCCAAACATTTTGTTTTGAAAGATAGAAAGCCCGATTTGGTAGTGAGTGGTATCAATCATGGAAGTAATTCTTCAGTAAGTGTTTTATACTCTGGTACAATGTCTGCGGCTATTGAAGCGGCAATAGAAGGCTTACCTGCCATAGGCTTCTCACTTTGTGATTATGCCCATAATGCAGAGTTTTCTCATATTCGTTCTTATGTAAGAAAAATAACCGAAGAAGCCTTAAAAAATGGAATGCCCAAAAACATAGCTCTGAATGTTAATTTGCCTTCTGTAGTAAAAGGAGATATAAAAGGTATAAAAATTTGTAGACAAGCGAGGGCTCGTTGGCAAGAAAACTTTGATGAGCGTAAAGACCCTTATGGAAGAATGTATTATTGGTTGGTAGGCGACTTTATCAATGAGGAAGAAAGTGCGTTGGATACAGATGTTTGGGCTTTAGATAACAATTACATTTCTGTTGTACCTTGTCGTTACGACCTTACGGCTTATGAGAGTTTTCCTGCTCTTTCTCAATGGAATATCTAAAATATGCGTTACTTTATTGAAATCGCTTACAAAGGTACTCATTACGCAGGTTGGCAAATCCAAGAAAATGCACAAAGCGTGCAAGCCGAAATAGAAAAAGCCTTGTGTATTAGCCTCCGAGAGCCTATTAGTATTACGGGTAGTGGCAGAACGGATACAGGGGTACATGCCAGTCAGCAATTTGCCCATTTTGATACAGAGCAACCAATAACCTATCAAAAAATAAGAAGTTGGAACGCCTTGTTACCTGCTGATATTACTATAAAAAACATCTTTAGGGTAGATGACAAAGCTCACACACGCTTTGATGCCACAGAGCGTAGCTATCAGTATAAAATTATACACGAAAAAAACCCTTTTCTGAAAGACTTAGCTACTTTAGAACTTGCTGTATTACAAATAGATAAAATGCAGGAGGCAGCTCAAAAAATATTACTTTACGATGATTTTGAATCTTTTAGCAAAGTAAAAGCTAATGTCAAAAATTTTAAATGCAAAATAAAAAAAGCCCATTGGTTTTATGAGAAAGATTCAATAAGCGGGGTAAATTTGCTTATATTTGAAATAACAGCTAATCGTTTCTTGTGGGGAATGGTAAGAGCTATCGTTGGGACACTATTAGATGTTGGGAAAAAAAAGATAGAAATCTCTGATTTTGAGAAAATTATAGAAGAAAGAAATAGGGCAAAAGCCTCTTCGGCAGCTCCCCCACAAGGCTTGTATCTTAGTAAAATTACATATCCTTATCCATTGATTAAAATTTAAAAAATAGTCTAAATGTATTTCACCGCCCAACTTCCCAATGATGAGTATCCAAGTTATGCTCAAACATACTTGAGCCACTTAGAAAAAGATGATATATTGGCTATTTTAAAAGAACGTTTGTACTTTGTAAAAACTTTTTTAGCTGATATGAGTGAAGCAAATGCTAATTTTCGGTATGCTCCAGAAAAATGGAGTATAAAAGAGATTTTGCTGCATATTACAGATTCTGAACGTGTTTTTGCGTATAGAGCACTTTCTTTTGCCAGAGGCGAGCAACAAAGTTTACCGGGTTTTGACCAAGATGTGTATCTACAAAACGCTTCTGCCGAAACAAGAACATTAAAAAGTATTTTACAAGAATTTGAGGTGGTGCGTTTGGCAAGTATAGCATTGTTTGAGAATATCCCCCCAAAAAACCTTTTAATCAAAGGGATAGCTAATAATGCCACTACTACGCCAAGAGCTTTAGCTGCAATGGCGGCGGGGCACGAGATACACCACTTCAAAATAATCACTGAAAGATATATCCCACTCCTCAGCTAATAAATATAATGTACTTTGTACTTGTTATTTTCGTATAAGCATAGTATCTTTGCTTTTTGTTAGGGTATTTTTACAAAATGTAAAAACTATGACAAAAAATCAGGGAATTCTTCTAAGGTTAGAACACTTAGAGGTGCAGTTAATCAAATTGGTGGAAAAAGTAAAGACGTTGCAAAGCGAGCTTACAGCCACTAACGAGGAAAATATTGCCCTGAAAGAAATCATTAAAAAGCAAAACGTACAGATAAATAATTACGAAAACCAGTATAAAATAAGTAAAATAGTTTCTTCTATCGCTCCTGATAATCCAGAAGATGCGGCAGAGTTAAGGGAAAAAATAGATAATTATATTGCAGATATTGATAAGTGTATTCATTTTCTTAGTAAATAGATGATACAAATGCTTCCTATACGTTTGAAAATAGCAGACAGAGAGTATCCGATGCAAGTAGAGCCTGCAAAAGAAGCAGAATTGCGAGCCACAGGCAGGGAGATCAACGTTGCTTTGAAAAACTACAGAGAGGAGTACAATATGGATAGTTACCAAGACGTATTGGCAATGCTTTCCATAGATTGCGTGATGCGGAGAAAAGAGTTGGAAGGAGAAAAAAATGAGTTGGAACAAATTATCCTCAATAAATTAGATACTTTAGAGGCTTTACTACAAGTCGTGGTATAGGCTTAGCCCTTAAAATGCCCGTTTTTATGGTTTGTGAGAAGCATAGAGCATCACTTAAACCTCATAAAAAATGGAAAAAATTCTATACATTGTTGTTACTGCGGTGGTTTCACTTATTGCCGGCATCGCGGTAGGTCGTTACATTCTACTTAGAATATTTGGTAGAAGAGAGGAGGAAATCAAACAAAAAGCAAATCTTATCCTGCAAGAAGCTGAATCTAAGGCAGAAGCTATCAGAAAAGAAAAAGAATTATCTGCTAAGGAAAAATACTTGGAACTTAAAAACGAATTTGAGCAAGAAAGTAATAAAAAGAAAAATCTTCTTATTACTAATGAAAATAAACTCAAGCAAAAAGAACAAGAAATAAAAAAAATGCAAGAACAAGTGCGTAAAAAGGAACTTGACTTGGAAAATTTAGAAAAACAAATTCAGGAGCAGAGCGAAATAGCCATCAAAAAGAAAGAAGAAGCAGAAAAGCTACGCCTTTCGCAAGTAAAGCAATTAGAAAAAATCGCTGAGATGACAGCAGAAGAGGCTAAAACGCAACTCGTAGAAGCTTTAAAAGCAGAAGCTCAGACGCAAGCCTCTGCCTATATCAAGGATATTTTGGAAGAAGCTAAAAATACTGCCGCAAAAAAAGCTAAAAAATTAGTCATAGAGGCTATTCAAAGAAATGGAACAGAATATACCATTGAAAACTGCGTTTCTATATTTCATATTGAGTCTGATGAGATAAAGGGTAAAATTATTGGGCGTGAGGGAAGAAATATTAGGGCTTTAGAGGCAGCTACAGGCGTGGAGATTATCGTAGATGATACACCAGAAGCTATTGTAATTTCTGGATTTGACCCCGTACGTAGAGAAGTAGCCCGACTTTCCTTACACAGATTGGTGGCTGATGGAAGAATACACCCCGCTCGTATTGAGGAAGTAGTTGCCAAAGTACAAAAACAAATTGATGAGGAAATTGTAGAAATTGGGGAGCGTACAGCTATAGATTTGGGTATCAATGGTTTGCATCCAGAGCTTATTAAGTTGGTTGGTAGAATGCGTTTTAGATCATCTTATGGGCAAAACTTACTCCAACACTCCAAAGAGGTGGCAAATCTTTGTGCTATTTTGGCAGCAGAATTAGGTCTAAATGTAAAATTGGCTAAAAGAGCAGGGTTACTTCACGATATAGGCAAGGTTGTGCCTGATGAGCCAGAACTACCACACGCTATTTTGGGAATGGAACTCGCCAAAAAATACAAAGAACACCCCGAAGTTTGCAATGCAATAGGAGCTCACCACGATGAAATAGAAATGACTTCACTTATTTCACCTATTATACAAGCCTGTGATGCTATTTCGGGTTCAAGACCTGGGGCAAGAAGAGAAATGATGGAGGCTTATATCAAACGACTCAAAGATTTAGAAGCTCTGGCTGTTTCTTTTGATGGCGTGCAAAAGTGCTATGCTATCCAAGCAGGTAGAGAGTTGCGTATAATCGTTGATGCTGAAAACGTGAATGATGAAAAAGCAGGAATGCTTTCCTTTGAAATAGCACAAAAAATAGAGAAAGAAATGCAGTATCCTGGACAAATAAAGGTTACTGTTATCAGAGAAATGAGAGCTGTAAATTACGCAAAATAGAATGGATATTCTTCGGTTTCTCACGGCTGGAAGCGTTGATGACGGTAAAAGTACCTTAATAGGAAGATTATTATATGATAGCAACTCTTTGTTAGATGATCAGTTGGAGGCTATTACGAAGGCAAGTAGCCTGAAATCTGATAAAGAGTTGGATCTAGCTCTTTTTACAGATGGACTTAAAGCTGAGAGAGAGCAGGGAATTACCATAGATGTAGCCTACAAATATTTTCAAACAAAACAAAGAAAATTTATCATTGCTGATTGCCCAGGGCATATCCAATACACCAGAAATATGGTTACAGGTGCTTCCAATAGCGATGTAGCTCTTATACTGCTTGATGCTCGGAAGGGGATAGTAGAGCAAACCAAAAGACATACAGCTATTGCAGCTTTTTTTGGGATAAAACATTTTGTTGTTTGTATCAATAAAATGGATTTGGTAGCTTATCAGGAAGATGCTTTCCATAAGATAAAGGAAGAATATCTAATTTTAGCTAAGAGTTTAGGTATCAGTTCTTTATTTTTTATCCCAATGAGTGCAACTCAGGGAGAAAATGTGGTGAATGGTAATAATCAAATGTCTTGGTACAAAGGGCAAACCTTGCTTGAACTTTTGGAAACATTACCCATTAAAAACCTTCACAATTACGAACAAAAACGCTTTCAAGTACAGTATGTGATACGACCTCAAAGCGAAGAATTACACGATTATAGGGGATTTGCGGGGCAAATCTTGAGTGGTGTTTTCAAAAAGGGGGAGAAACTCAAGGTTTTTTCTTCTGGGCAATGCACTGAAATTAAGGAAATAGAACTCCCTTTAGATAAAACTTCAGAGGCATATCCGCCAATGTCTGTAACAATGGAGTTAAAAGATGCTATAGATATTAGTAGAGGAGATATGCTTGTAGGGGCAGAAGAAAATATAATAAGTTCAAAAATAATACGTGCTTTTATTTGCTGGATGGATGATAAACAAAGACTTTCTATTAAAAAAAGATATGTACTTCAAAAATATGCCCAGCAGTCAAAATGCTATATAGAGCATATTGAAAATTTTTTCAATATACACAAGTCAACGTATGAAGCCCCTAAAGAGCATCTGGAACTCAATGAAATGGCTGAAGTACTGATTCGTATGAGTGAAGCAACTTGTTGGGATACGCAAGAAGAAAATCCAAAGAATGCACATTTTATCTTGATAGATGAGCAAAGTAAACAAACTGTAGCAGCGGGCGTATTTAAGAGTTTTCTGGAGTGCTAAGCGTAAAATGCACAGTTGTACCTTTATTTAGCTCGCTTTCTATGTAAAGTTTGCCTCTATTTTTCTCGATAAAATCTTTACACATCATCAACCCAAACCCTGACCCCCTTTCATTATTAGTGCCAAGCATAGAAATATGTACTTCAGGTTGGAAAACTTTTTCTAAAAGTTCTTGGCTCATTCCTACACCATTATCTTTGATGCTGAACATCAGCATATTATTAAATTTTTTTGTAGAAACTTCTATCATACCGTTTTCATTAGTAAATTTGATGGCATTGCTTAGGAGGTTTCTAAGTGTAAAGTTTATCATATCTTTGTCAGCATCAACCCATAACTCTTTGCTTTCTACGGAATTCGTGATTTTTATTTTTTTACTTTGAGCCATCAAAGAAAAATGGGCAATGACTTGCTCTATCATTGGGCTGATATTGAACCTATTAGGGTTGTAAGCCATATCTCCAGTTTGGGTTTGTGACCACTGCACAAGCGAAGTCATTAACACGGTAATTTTATCAAAAGAAACATACATATCGCTGGCTACTCCTTTGAGCTCTTCTGGGCTGAAAGTATCGGGGTGGTGCTGCATCAGGCTCAAAAAACCTTTTAAGGAATTGAGGGGGCTTTTAAGGTCTTGTGTGATAATGTTAAAGAGCGTTTCTTTGGTAAGTAAAAACTTACTAAGCCTTTTTTCAGATTCTGCTAACTTTTGGTTAGTTTCTTGCATTTCTTCATTGCTTAGTTTGAGTAGCATAGAATTATTCTTGATTTCTCGTAGTTGTTGTTGTATACGACTAATCATTAAATTAAAATCATCGGTAAGTATGCCTATTTCATCATTAGTATATTTACGGGCAGGTTTTAGGTCTTCAGAAAAATTCATTTCTACGGCTTTTTGCATAGAACGAGAAAGTTCCGTAACAGGAATAGTCATAAAAAATGAGATAAAATAACTAAAAGTGATACTTAAAACTACTACAATCAATAAGATAATGACAAAAATATTTTGAAACTCTCCACGCAGTTCTGCCACCCTTTTTTCTACGATTCTACTCACCGACTCAATCAAAGATATAGAGTTACTGCTGCTCTCTTTAAGTTTATGATAATATCCTACTTCTTTTTTACCCACACCCAAATGTACCTCCATTCTGATAATTTGCTTAAAACTACTCTCGTAGTTCTCTACAAATACTTTATTTTGTGGCTGAACTTCCGCTTTGGCAAGCCGTATTAAGCTATCAAATTTGATGATACTTAGGCTATCTCTACGCATCAAATAATCTTTTTCGTGCCTTCTGAGGCTTAGCATTACAATAGGAGAAATGGCGTTTTTATATTCTAACTGATGAATAGCATCTCGCATTTTTCTTTCTAAACCATACTGATAATTACCAATGGCAAAGTGCAGTTCTACTACTCTTTTCATTGTTTTATCATAATTACTTAGCTCTTCTGATAGCATATCCAACTTGCCTTGTACGCCAAACTCCTCTATTTCAGGCTTTAAGGATAGATTTTTGATTTTTCTTTGAAGTGTTTGTAAAGTAATTTTTCCTTGTTTGTAGTATTGGCTTTGCCCAGAGCCAAAAAATTTATCATCTTTTAGTTCTACCTCAAAAAAGTCACGTTCTTGCTTGACCAATTTCAGAACGCCTGTCGTAATATCTTCTATTTCGGAGGTAATGGTGTGTATACTATCTCTTTTGGCATAAAAAGCGAAACTCAGACCTG
>JANRLU010000058.1:0-8293 GCA_033762275.1 Thermonemataceae bacterium
GAAGGTGAAAAATAAAGCAGTTTCTACCTATTTATTCTCTGAGATAGAGTTACTCAATAGGGCTATGCAGTTGTGTTAT
Source organism: Thermonemataceae bacterium (assembly GCA_033762275.1). Taxonomy (GTDB): domain Bacteria; phylum Bacteroidota; class Bacteroidia; order Cytophagales; family Thermonemataceae; genus Raineya. Next base: position 80 of record JANRLU010000058.1, read on the forward strand.
TTCACGATGCTTGGCGATACGGCTGCTGCCAATAAAGTAGAAGAGCATATTATGAGCGTTTCCCTACAACAAATCGATAGAGTTAGTAAAGAAATTTTACGAAAAACAAATTGTTCTACACTTTTTTACAGAAAAAAATCAAACTAAACTATTTTTATTCTTGTTAAGAGAAGATATTATTAGAAAGAACCTATGCAATTTACTCCTACGGTACGCATCTTACTGATTTTGAATGTAGTGGCGTTTCTTTTGTCTCAAGCAAATTTTCAGTTTGCTATAATTAATTTTGCCCTTTGGGACATTCAGACGGACTATTTTCAGCCCTTCCAATTACTGACACATATATTTATGCATGCAGACTTTTTTCATTTGCTTAGCAATATGTTAGGTTTATTCTTTTTTGGTGCTATTTTAGAACAAGTGTTAGGGCAAAATCGTTTTTTAGCATTATATTTGGTTTGTGGCTTAGGGGCAGGGGCTTTGTCGCTTGCAGTAGACTACTACAGAATAGATGCAAATCCCATGATTGGGGCTTCAGGAGCAGTATTTGGTATTGTAACAAGTTTTGCTCTTATTTTTCCTAATATGCCTTTGCAGATGTTGTTTCCACCTATAAGCCTGAAAGCCAAGTATATGGTACTCTTGTATATTGTGTTTGAGCTGTCTTATAGCTTTCAGAGTATACCAGGCGATAATGTAGCTCACTTTACACATTTGGCAGGAATGTTGTTTGCCTTTGTAATGATTAAATTATTTTGGAAAATTCCTAAAAAATATTAATTATGAACGATATTTTTTCAGATTTCAGAAACGCTTTTCGTTATCCCAATAATGGCTTAATGAAACTTATTGTTATCAATGTCTTAGTATTTTTGATAATGGCGTTTTTGCACGTAGTTTTTTGGTTGGCAAAAGTAAGCGGCATTACTGGTCTTATCATAGATTGGGTAGCGGTAAGCCCCGATATGATGAAGTTTATTACTCGCCCTTGGACGATAATCACGTATGGTTTCGTACATAACTTGCAAGATATTTTTCATATTTTGTTTAATATGCTTGCTTTGTATTTTATGGGACGTTTGGTACAAGATTTTGCGGGTAGTAGGCGTGTGATTAGCATTTATTTGTTAGGGGTAATTGTAGGGGCTCTGTTTTTCTTTGCTTTCCATAATTTTATTCCTCGCCTCATTGAAGAAAAAACACTTGTAAGGCTTGTAGGGGCTTCTGGAGGCGTCTATGCTATTGTTGTGGCGGCAGCTACTTTAGCTCCTGATGCGATTGTACTGCTTTTTGGGATATTTCCTGTCAGGCTCAAATATATCGCTTTAGTAACAGTCTTCTTGTCATTTTTAGAATTAGCAAGTCCCAACACAGGTGGGAATGCAGCTCATTTGGGTGGTGCTCTGATAGGTTATCTTTTTGTAAAGCAACTTCGTAGAGGCAATGATTTGGGTAAGCCCATCAATAAATTTCTGGAATGGTGGGCGAGTTTATTTGAGCCAAAACCCACTATGAAAGGAGTTTATGTGAAAGAAAAAGTATCTATCAAAGTAAGCCCTAATAAAGCTAAACAAGAAAAAGCAGAACAGAGTATCGCCTCTGGGGCAGTCCCTTCTCAGGAAGAAATAGATAAAATTTTGGATAAAATATCCGAAAATGGTTACGAAAGTCTTACCAAAGAAGAGAAACAAAAACTTTTCAATGCAAGCAGACAAGACTAATTAGTTTTTTAGCATTTTTTCAATATAATTTTTTTTACCTTGGCAAAACTTAGTATTTACAACACATTAAGCAGAAAAAAAGAAGTTTTTGAAGCTATAAACCCTCCTTTTGTGGGTATTTATCTTTGCGGACCCACAGTTTACAACGACGCTCATTTAGGAAATGGACGCCCTGCTGTTATATTTGATGTTTTGAGAAGATATTTACAATACTTGGGCTATAAAGTTCGCTTTGTAAGAAATATCACAGATGTAGGACATTTGCTTGGCGATACTAATGAGGGTGAAGACCGTATCAGTAAGCAAGCCAAACTTGAACGCTTAGAGCCAATGGAGATAGTACAACGCTATACCATTCATTATCATCAAGTTATGGATAAACTGGGCGTGCTTCGCCCTGATGTAGAGCCAACAGCTACAGGGCATATTGTAGAGCAAATAGAAATTACAAAAAAGATTTTAGAAGAAGGTTTGGCTTACGAAATAAACGGTTCTGTATATTTTGACGTGAATGCTTATCAACAAAAATATACGTATGGCGAGCTTTCTGGCAGGGTGATAGAAGAACTTATTGCAGGGGCAGGTGAAGAAAGACGTAGTTTAGAAGGGCAAGAAGAAAAACGTAATCCCGCTGATTTCGCTCTTTGGAAAAAAGCACAACCTGAGCACCTTATGCGTTGGGCTTCGCCTTGGGGCGAGGGCTTTCCTGGTTGGCATATTGAGTGTACAGTAATGAGTACCAAATACTTAGGAGATACTTTTGATATACACGGTGGCGGTATGGACTTAATTTTTCCTCATCACGAGTGCGAAATAGCCCAAGCTAAAGCAGCTAACAAGGGTAAAAACCCTGTTAAATATTGGATGCATAACAATATGCTTACGGTAAACGGTCAGAAAATGAGCAAATCTTTAGGTAATTTTATCACTTTAGATGAACTCTTCTCTGGCAAACATCCCTTGCTCAGTCAGGCATATAGCCCGATGGTGGCTCGTTTATTTATTTTGCAAGCTCACTACCGCAGCACGATTGATTTTTCTGATGAATCTTTAAAAGCTACGCAAAAAAACTATTTGAAGTTTATCAATGCCCTGAAAGCTCTCAAAAAAATGAGCTACCCCGAAGCAAGTACGGAAATAAGAGATGAAAATTTAGAAAAAGAAATTTCAAGCGAGATAACAAAGGTATTTGATGCTCTTAATGATGACCTCAACACAGCACTGGCTTTAAGTCATTTGCTTTCCTTAACTAAAAAAATCAATACTTTTCAGAATACTCCTGAAAAATTGAAAGCCATTTCCTTAGAAGTTTTTGAAAAATTTAAAATCGATTTTATCACAATATTTGAAAATATTTTGGGTATCAAAGAGGAGCAAACGCAAGTATTTGATATTTTGTTGGAAAGTTTGCTCAGAAATTATCAAGAAGCCAAATTAGCTAAGCAATACGATAAAGTTGATGCTATCCGAAATGACCTCAAAAAAGCGGGTATTTCTTTAAAGGATACCAAACAAGGTATAGATTGGGCTTATACGGAGGAATAAATATGAAGTTTGATTTACTTTATACAGATACCGAGAGCAAGGCTCGTTTGGGGCTTTTGCATACCGACCACGGACAAATAGAAACACCTATTTTTATGCCCGTCGGGACGGCAGGTACTGTCAAGGCAGTACATACCAGAGAGCTAAAGAAAGATATAAACGCCCAAATTATTTTGGGAAATACCTATCATTTGTACTTGCGTCCAGGTTTGGAGGTACTCCAACAAGTCGGAGGTTTACATAAGTTTAATACATGGGACAGACCAATTCTCACGGACAGTGGTGGTTATCAGGTATATTCTTTAGCAGAAAATAGAAAAATTACAGATGAAGGCGTAAAATTTAAGTCGCATATAGATGGCTCTTATCATTTTTTTTCGCCAGAAAACGTAATGGATACACAAAGAATCATAGGAGCAGACATCATAATGGCTTTTGACGAGTGTCCACCTTATCCCTGTGAGTATCAGTATGCAAAAAAATCTATGCATCTTACGCATCAATGGCTGAAGCGTTGTTGTAAAAGATTTGATGAAACAGAGGGTTTATATGGCTACCAGCAAACACTTTTTCCGATTGTGCAAGGCAGCGTATTTAAGGATTTACGCAGAGAATCCGCTGAATATGTGGCTTCTATGGAGCGAGAAGGAAACGCTATTGGTGGTTTATCAGTGGGCGAGCCTGCCGAAATGATGTATGAAATGACCGCTTTCGTTTGTGATATTTTACCAAAAGACAAGCCACGTTATTTGATGGGAGTTGGAACGCCTGCCAATATTCTGGAAAGTATCGCTCTGGGAGTGGATATGTTTGATTGCGTAATGCCTACCCGAAATGCTCGTAACGGAATGCTTTTCACCACACAAGGAATTATCAATATTCGTAATGAAAAATGGAAAAATGACTTTAACCCTATTGATGAACCCTTAGGGGGTGAGGTAAGTGCTGTATATAGCAAGGCTTATTTGAGGCATTTGATGATAAACAAAGAGATTTTGGCAGCCCAAATCGCAAGTATCCATAATTTACGCTTTTATCTGTGGTTGGTGGGCGAAGCTCGTCAGAAAATCCGTGAAGGTGTATTCAAATCTTGGAAAGAAAATATTATTCCTCAAATAATGCAGAAATTATAAGTTTATTGTAAATATCGTAAGCAATGCGAGTTCCCTTTAATAGAATATATTTTACCGGCAAAGAAACAGCGTATATCAAAGAAGCAGTAGCTTCAAGTAAAATCTCAGGAGATGGTATTTTTACTAAAAAATGTCATGAGTTTTTTGAACAAAAATATGGCTTCAAAAAATGTTTGCTCACTACTTCTTGCACAGATGCTTTAGAAATGGCTGCGATTTTACTCAATATACAAGCAGGCGATGAGGTCATTGCACCCAGTTACACTTTTGTAAGTACGGTCAATGCTTTTGTATTGCGAGGAGCAAAGATTGTTTTTGCAGATAGCGAAACACACACACCCAATATGGACGCTGATACTATAGAAAGTTTAATTAATCCTAAAACTAAAGCCATTGTAGTTGTGCATTATGCGGGTATAGCTTGTGATATGGATAAAATTATGGCAATCGCCCTCAAACACAATTTGTTTGTGGTGGAAGATGCGGCACAAGCCATAGATAGCTATTACAAAGGTAAGCCCTTAGGTAGCATTGGGCATTTAGCCGCTTTTTCTTTCCACGAAACGAAAAATATTGTTTCGGGTGAGGGTGGAATGTTGGTGATAAATGATGAGGTTTTTGCTCAACGTGCCGAAATTATCAGAGAAAAAGGAACGAACCGTTCTCAATTTTTCAGGGGTGAAGTGGATAAATATGGCTGGGTAGATATTGGCAGTTCTTTTTTGCCCTCAGATATTATTGCAGCTTTTTTGTACGCTCAATTAGAAAATTTGGAGGATATACAAAACAAACGTAAAAAAATTTGGGAGCTTTATTATGAGAATTTGTTAGCTTTACAAAAAGAAGGGAAAATAAAACTTCCTGAAATTCCCGCTTATGCGAGTAACAACGGACATATGTTTTATATTCTTTGCAAAGATTTGGAAGAAAGAAGCAATTTGATAAAATTTTTGAAGGAAAAAAATATAAATGCGGTGTTTCATTACCTATCTTTGCACAAATCTCCTTTTTATGAAGGCAAACACGATGGCAGAGAACTTCTCAATTGTGATAGGTATGCTGATACGCTTCTTCGCTTGCCATTCTTTTATGAATTGAGTGAGGAAAATCAAAGAGAGGTAATAAATTCTATTTACGCTTTTTACAAGTTCCGACAATGAGTAAACTACGCATAGAAACTACACAAAATGTATTCATAGAGTTCAGCCTTGCAGGTTTGGGGGAGCGTATCCTTGCTTTTATCTTAGACTTTTTATTCATCATCCTTTATGTTTGGGCTGTTTTGTATATTTTTTTGGAAAATCGTATACTGCAAAAAGTCTTCAACGATGAGCTATCTTATGTGCTTATTTTTGTGTTTATTATTTTACCTGTAAGTTTATATAGTATTGTTCAGGAGGTGTTTTTCAATGGGCAAACACTCGGTAAGAAAATTATGCGTATCAAGGTGGTTACCATCCAAGGCAAGCAACCCAGCCTTACACAGTATCTTACTCGTTGGCTCTTCAGAATTATAGATATTTGGGGGACTTCAGGCATTGTAGGGGTAGCCGTAGCCGCTGGTAATCCAAATCATCAAAGATTAGGAGATTTAGCAGCCAATACCTGCCTCATAAAGCTAAAAAGCAAAACAGAGCTACAAAAGCAACTGATTATCCCTGAATTTCATCAGTTATATACCCCCAAATACACACAAGTCGTCTTGCTCTCCGATACAGACATCAATCTTATCAAAGAAGCTGTACAAACACACCAAAAACACCCTAACGAAACACTTTTAGACGCATTCGCTATCAAAACAAAAGAAATTTTAAAAATAAATACGAACGATAAAAGTGAGAAATTTTTGAATAGAATAGTTAAAGATTATACCTACCTAACCTCCAAAGACGAATAAATATGTTTGCCTACATCAAAGGAATTATTACAGCAAAGGAAGCTACCAATATTATCTTGGAAGCTAATGGAATAGGTTATTATATAAAAATTTCTTTACATACACATAGCTTACTCAAGGCAGTAGGAGAGGAGATGCTTCTACATACATACTTACAAATTCAGGAAAACGCTCATAATCTTTTTGGATTTGCAGAAATTTCTGAGAAAAAATTGTTTTTGGAGTTGATTAGTGTTTCAGGGATTGGAGCAAATACAGCTTTAGTAATGCTTTCTTCTGCTAATCCTTCTGAAATACAACAAGCTATTATTCAGGAAGATATAAAACTATTGCAAGCAATTAAAGGTATTGGGGCAAAGACAGCCCAAAGAGTAGTGTTGGAGCTCAAAGATAAGATGAAAAAAGATGCTCTGATAAGTCCTTTGGGTAATAAAAGCCAAGTACCTACTTATAGGGCTGTACGGGAAGAGGCTATTACTGCTTTGATGGTTTTAGGTTTGGCTAAAAACGTTGCCGAAAAAAATATAGATGCCATCATCAAACTCAAACCAGAGGTATCCGTTGAGGAAGCTATCAAGATGGCTCTTAAAATGTAAATCTATTGCGTAATTGGAATATTTTTGAGAATAGTTTCAACAACTTGTCTGCTTGTGATACCATCAGCTTCAGCCTCATAGTTCAGAATAATGCGATGATTAAGCACATCCATTGCTACTTCTTTTATATCTTCGGGTAATACAAAATCTCTTTGGTTCAGATAAGCCAAAGCCTTAGCGGCTAAATTCATACTTATACTTGCTCTTGGTGAAGCCCCAAACTGAATATACTGAGCTTCAGCATTTAAGCCATATTCGGCAGGATAACGAGTAGCAAAAATCAGCTCTATGATGTATTTTTCAAGCGTTTCAGAAATAGTTATTTGGTTGATTTCTTGACGAATAGAATAGACATCTTCCCTATTAAGAATACTAAGAAGTTCTGGCTTAAAATTCATATTAGACATTCTCCGCATCACCGCCAACTCTTGTTCCTTATTGAGATAACCCACATAGATTTTCATCATAAATCTATCTATCTGAGCTTCTGGCAGCGGATAAGTACCTTCTTGTTCTACGGGGTTTTGGGTTGCTAAAACCAAAAAAGGATAATCTATGGGATAGCTTACCTCTCCAATTGTAACTTGTTTTTCTTGCATAGCTTCCAACAAAGCTGATTGTACTTTAGCGGGTGAGCGATTGATTTCATCAGCTAAAATGAGATTGGCAAAAATAGGACCTTTTTTTACTTCAAAATCGCCTTCCTTAGGGTTATAAATCATTGTGCCTACGAGGTCGGCGGGGAGCAAATCAGGTGTGAATTGTATCCTTTGGAAAGATAGTTTTAGTGTTTTAGCTAAAGTGCTGATAGTAAGTGTTTTGGCAAGACCAGGAACGCCTTCCAATAAGATGTGCCCATTGGTACAAAGACCAATAAGCAAACGATTTATCATATAATCCTGTCCGATTACTACTTTTCGCATTTCCTCAAATAGGAGGGCTATTTTTTCTTGGTTAGTCATAGTTGTACTTTACTCGTAACGATTTCTTTGTATTTCACTTACATAATCCAAAGCTCCAAATCTTATAATGAGAGCCAAGCCTTCTTTTTGTCCCTTTTGGCACTGTGAGCCTTTGGAGAGAAAATAAGTGAAAGTTTTAGCATTTCTTTTCATCAAATCTTGTGCATCGGGGTTACCAAAGATACTTACAATTTCTTTTTGAGAAAGATTTTTGAGTTTATCTTTTTGTTTTTCAATGCTTTCTAAATATGATAATCTCATATTTTTACAGCCGTTTTTATCTTCTACCCAAGTTTTTTTATCAAAATTATCTAAATGTAATGAATTATCGCAACTTGAGAGCGACCAAAATAAGATGAG
>JANRLU010000059.1:0-7012 GCA_033762275.1 Thermonemataceae bacterium
TGTGTGGGTTTCGTCCAAAACTACCTTTCCTTTATTTTCGGGCGATGGTCGCATAAAGTAGTATTTTTCAAAACCGTAGCCCATAATATTGGCGGCAAAAATGGTAATAAAACCATTGTCCTTGCAGAACTGCACCAATTCGCCAATATTTTTCGGGTCAATCGTGAGTTCATCAACAAAGAAAATCACTTTATTATCTTCGCTATCCACTTTGAAATACTTGATAATGAGCAAAAATAAAATCAAGTTTATCATTCGGATTGTGCCTGTACTTTCGTTTTGCTTTTTCAAGTCAATTTCTTTTTTGCTACCGTCTTCATACAAAGCATCAATTTTGATACTGAAAAGTTCGGCAAATTCGTAAATTCTTGATTTGGCACTATTTAAATACTCGTCAAGTTTTTCCAAACCTTGCTGTTGCTCTTGGTCATTGGTATCAAAAATAAGTTCTTGGGTTTGTCCAATATTTAGTTTCTCTACCTTGCTTATCAAGGTAAGTTCTTTGATAAAACTTTCATTATCAACTATTTTGATAGTCATTTCTTTGATACGAGAAATAGGATATTTACGCACCCAATTATTGAACTCGGTAATAAAATCTCGTTTGAACTCTTTGTATTCTTTCAAATAAGCCAAAACAGGGTGAATGATTTGGTTAGAAATGATTTTCAGATGTTCCTGCTTTTGTTTTTCTCTTTCGGCAATGGCTTCCAATTCCTTGCCTACATTTTCAATAAAAACTTTCTCGTCGGCATATTCTCTTCCTGATTTGTTTTTCAAGTCGTTGAAAAGGCTATTTTTTGTCCTTTCCAATTCTTTGTAGTGTTGAATTTGCTTGCGAAAATCGGTTAAAAAAAGTTCAATATCCGAAACGGGAATATAGTCGCAAACCAATTCGGGCAATTTGTCATCTTCAAAAATCTTGTTGTTTTCAACAAGTTTGGTTAATTCATCATTACGGTCTATTTTCTGCTGATTATATTTTTTAATCTGTTCTTTGTTATTCTTGATTTGCTTTTTAATCGTTTCAAGGGCTTCGCTTTTTTCGGCAAGTTGCTTGTTTAGGCTTTCAAGTTCTACACCTAGAACCTTGATATTGTTCTCGTGGGGTTCTTTGAGTTTTACCTTTTCAATTTTTTCCTTTTCGTTATCTCTTTCATTGATTTTGCTTTGAAGTTCTTTTTTCTTTTTTTCAAAATCAATGCTGTATGGCAAAGTCTTTTCCAATTCGGAAATTTCGTTTTTGTTTTGCTCTAATTCTTCTTGCAGTTCGGCAAGGGTTTTAATTTGCTTGGGACTAATGGCTGAAACATCAATTTCACCGTCAAAAATTTTCAGCAAATCAGTAAAATTGACAATTTTTTTTACCAACTTTCCTTTATCCAAAACATCTTGCGAAAGCAAGGCATTGAGTAATTTTTGTTTTTCGGTGTCTTGTGTAATATTGAAAAGCAATAGTTTTTCTTTGCCTTGAATGTTCGTTGTAAGGCTTTCTTGTGTCTTTTTTAAGTCGGCTAATTTCTTGCGAATTTGTGCTTCTGAAAGTTGATTTTTGGCTATATTCTGCAAGTAGTAATTAAGTTCTTCAATTTGCTTGTTTAGGCTTGCAATTTTATCTTCAAAAGTTTTAACCAAATTTTCCGTAGGCAAATTGAAAGGGTTGAGCAACGCAATTTCACGCAAAGTTTGATTTGATTTTTCTATACGATTTTCTCGGTCTGAAATATCTTTTTCTAATCCGCCTACTTCTCTATCCAAAACAGATTTTTTAGGTTCTATTTCATCATTCAACCTTTCATAGATACTTGCTTGTTCTTCTGCGTGTTTGATTTGAAATTGTAAATCTTGGGTACGTTTGCTAAAATACTCGTTGAAAGTGTAGAAAAGTTGCCCTACTTTTTCTTTCTGCACTTCAAAACGCACTAAACAATCCTTAAAGGCTTCAAAATCCTTTTTGATACTCTTGAAAATTTCTATGTCTTGGTGAATTTTCTTTAACTGAACAAGGCTATCTTTTTTAGTATTGTCTGCAAAAACTTTCAGAACGGCATTTTTGCGATTATTGGCAATTATCAAAGCCTTTTGCAGATTTTCGGCATTGATAGATTTTGAATTTATCAAGTGTTGATAAATTTCTGCAAACATTTCTCTGCGTTGCACTTCGTTTTTGAGCCAAATAACAGCATTTTTGCTTTGGTCAAAACTATAAAATTCGTCAAACAACTTGGCTTTATCTAATTTTCGGTAATTGATACCACTACTTAACAAATAGTCGGTAAAAGTCTGAAAGTCTTTGATTTTGCCGTTTTCTTCAAAAAAAGTCAATTCATCAAAGGGAAAATCTATTTTGTAATATTCCAATTCGTCAATTTTGCGTTTGAGCAAAATGCAATAATATCCGCCTGCTTTCTTTTTGAAATTTTCAAAAACGATATAACTATTTTTGTCGGAAGGAAAAAGGTGGTCAAGGGTTTGTTTGAAGTTGTATTTGTCATTGTCAAACGACATATATTGCTGTTTAATACAATACAAAAAATTGAGTGTGTCAATTAGCGTAGTTTTTCCGATTTGGTTTTCGCCTACCAACTGAATAGAGTTTTTGTCAAGCGTAATAACTGCTTTTGCGTGCTTTTTAGAGTTGAAAATCGCAATTTTTGAAATCATTTTGGCTTGTTATTATTCGTTTTTGGTTCTCTACAATGACACACAACGGTTGGCGGTATGGTTAGTTGCCGATTTCGAAGCACTTTCCTATCAAGTTACAACTACTTTTGATACGAGCTGTGCCGCTCAAATACGCACTGCACCGGCAATTAACTATACCGCTTGTTAGCGGTTCGGGCTTTTTATTTTGTTGTCGCTTGAACATATAATTTTTGTAATTCATCAGAGTAGTTGAGTTGTTTTTCAATCATCTCAATCAGATGCTTTAAATCAACGGGAACGATTAACAAGTCAGTCTTTGAATTTCGTAAATCTTCAAGTCCGAATGTTTTTGCAAATCCTTTTCCAGAAATAAAGAATCCAAGTTTTGCTCTCCCTCGTCTGTTTTCTAATTTTTCTCTGAATGCAACATATTCATTTTTACCAGCTGGCTTTTTTGTCCAGTTTTTACACTCAACTAAAATCAAATTACTTTCTGCCTTCCAAAAATTCTGTTCTGAATTATTAACAATAACTACGTCAATTTCTTCTGTTTTAGTTCTTTTTCTTTCGATTATTTGAAATCCTGTGATTTCAGAAAAAAATCTTGCAACAAGTTCTTCAAGATATTTTCCCTTTTCATCCGTGTCTGTGGTTGTTTTTACTTTTTCTATTAATTCAGGAAGTTTAAGTAACGATGTTTCATTGTATTTTTCAATAATGCCATTTATAAGTCCAGAAGCTCCTTCTTGTGCAGTTTGAACGGTATTATCTATCCAATCAATAATTATGTTAGCATAATTAAGAGCGTCTTCAATTGTATCAGCAGTTGCAGGGACTAGAATTTCGTAATTTAAATGACACCAATCGCCTTCGTCTTCAAATGAAATATTTTGAATGTATTTATTTTGGCTTGCTCTAAATTCAACAAGTCGTTTCATTAAGTCCATATGAAATGGAAGTCCTAAAGGTAAATCCCAATATTTTCTATACCAATCGTGTCGAGCAAACGCACAAAAAAATCCATTATTCCAACCAAATTCGCCTTCAAATTTGCTATGATAAATTCCATTTGCTCCTAAATCGGCAATTTCCACAACGCTGTCAGATGGAATGTTCTTTAATAAGGTTTTGCCTATGTCTGCCGACCCGATAGTTATTATATCGTTGTCAAATATGTGTACTGTTGCTTCACTCATGGTTTGATTTACTTATTGTTATTTAGTATTTCTAATTGCTCTTGTTGAATTGCAATCTCAATTAACATCTTAACTTTAGAAATTGGCATAACCCAAATTGACTTTGAATTTTCATTCACTGAGCACAGAACGCCAACGCAATCTCCGTCTTCGCTAATAACGGGTGAACCGCTTAATCCTTCCCATTCTTCTAAGTCATTAATAGTTTCTGGAGTATTGAATAGAAAGTAGTCGCCTGCTTTTGAAATAAATCTTAAGCATTCTTTAACCGTTTTTTCTCTTTCAACTCTGATACCTTCTATTCTAGTTCTGATTTGCCCGAATACAAAATAGTTCTTATCAGCGTATGGCTCGCTAAAACATTCTATTGGAATTGTTAGTTTTTGTTGTTTTGCAAATTGAACATCATCACAGAGAAAGGGATATTGTAAGTTTATGTCTTTCATCTTGCAAAGTGTAATATCTACAAGTTCATCAGCATCGTCAGGTTTCTCAAGATTAAATTGCTCCATGTAATAAAAGCCTCCTAGTGGGGTCAGTACTGTTGAAAGAAAATTTTCGGGTGGAGTATAGTTTGTGAATATTGAAACTACATGTTCATTTCCTGTTCTTTCATTGATGCCGTCTTTGTAGTCATCAAGATGCAATGTGTGGTCAGCCGTAACGAAAAACATTTCATTTAAATATTTAACTATGAAACCTGACCCAAATGCAAGTGGATTTTCACATAACTTGTCAGAGGGTAAAGTCGTTTGAGTTTGATAGGAAGTTTTTACTAACACTTCTTGTAATGAAATTTGGTCGTCTTCTGTTTTCATATTCTAATCTTCAATTACAGTTCCATCAGTCGAAACCCAATAATGTTTAATGTCTAAAGTCTTTAAAAATGCTGTCAAGTGTCCGATTGTTCTTCTGATGTCTTTATCATCAGGATGGGCAATTGCAAATTTATATTTGGGATTGAGATATTTTTCGTCAAGAACTTTAACAAGTGCTTTTCCAAAGTGAGTTTTTATTTGTCCGCTATCAAAATGCTTTCGTTTTTTTGTCGGTGAGTTGTCTCCTGCTCTTGCACCTTTCGCCTCAACAACAAGTATCGTATTTGATTTAGAAGCTACGATGTCGTTTCCGTGTGTTTGTCCCAAACAAATACTGTCAATAGACCAACCACTTTGTTTCAAGTAATCTGCTAAAATTGTCACCGTTTCATCTTCTGTCATTTTACTCATTTTCGTATTTTTTCTTGTAGTAAGTTTCAAGTTTGCAGTGTGGTCATAGCCTGACCGCTAATGTTGCGGGGATTTGCGAATTTACAAAAAATCAGAGCGAAGCGAAAGATTTTTTTGTAATTTCGTAAATGCCTTGTTGGGCGAAGTGTCCGAAGCGAAGCGAGGGCACGAGCCTAACAAGGGATGTAATCCCCGCAACATTGGGCAGAAGTGCCGAGCGAAGCGAGGCATTTCTGCCCAACGTCTGCAAGTAGGTTCAGTGCCGCAAATGCACTTCTTTGTCCGAATAGCTTAAAACTATCTGCGGCATTGAACCTACTTGTTGTTAGCACTCGTATTTTTTTCTATTTTTCATATCGATAATGTCCAATTATTCTGTAGCTAAATAAACAATCCTCTAGAACCTGACCACCGCCAATGTTGTGAACCATTAGATATCTCTGTCCGTCAATTGCTTTTTTTCGTGTTACAATTCCAATGTGAGTTATTTCTCCTCCTAAATTCCAACAAACAATATCTCCATGTTGATAGTCAAATGGATTTTCTGTAATTGTCTTTACTGTTCCGTGTCTTGTGAAAAATGTCATTAAATTAGGAACTCGTCTATGGTCAATATTTTTGTCTGGACGGGATAGCCCCCAAATATTAGGATACTTGTCAAAGTTTAATTTCATGTCCTCGTGAACTTCTTTTTGTAAATCAATTCCGAGTTTTCTATATGCTCTGATTACTACGTCTGTACACACTCCTTTGTCAGCTGGAACATCACCATTGGGGTATGCTATTACTCTATATGTCGGGTCATAGGTAACTTTTTGATATGTCAAAACTAATGCAGAGTCAGCAAGTTTCTGATAAAAATTTGTCTGTCCAGTTGCAATGCCACAAGTCAGAAAAAAAGTAAATATGAGTATGTGTGTATTTTTCATAATATGAGTGCTAACATCTATATAAACGCAATGCGTTTACCACTCCAAAAGTGCAAGTAATCATTGAAACCATATATTTCCCAATAAATTTAACTTGCAGCGAAAAATATTAAATTGTTTTTACATACACAAATTATTTTATTTTTTTTTACGCCCCCCTAAAGACAAGAGGGGAATTCCCCCCCTTGCCCCTTTCCCTACCATCAGATTGCTGCAATGTAGCGAATATTTTACCTACTTTTGACAGCATCTTTAACTTTTTGTATATTGATACTCACTATGCGAATAAATATTTTTTGATGCCTAAAAATTTCACGTTGCCCATACCAAAAGGAGTGTTTAGGGTCGTAAATATGTGTTGGCTCACTTTTTGCCCCATTAAGCTCTATAATAGCAAAGTTCTTCCCTTCTTCCAATTCTTCAAATGAGTTGAAGCGTATATCAAGCCTGCCATAATAGAACCCATCAACATTTTTTAGAAAACTATTAAAGGTTTGTTCCAGTTTTTCAGTAATAAATTCTTTACCATCTAAAAATTCAGTGCCTCTATTATGATTTCCAAAAGGTACTAAACAGCGTTGCTCACCTATGTTTAATATTTCGTTCAGGTCAAAATGTTTTTTTAGTTTTGGAATTTGCATTTCAAAACGAGGGTTTTTTTTCAAAATTTTCTCCATAGAATCCGTTCCGTTGCCTATGACAGTTAGAAATTTTTTGAGTGTAATTCCAGAAATTTTACCTATTTTCTCGGTTGGCAGACGATAATAGAAAAGTCCTATCTCATTTGGGAATTCTATGATTTCTTGAATTAAAAAATCTTGTTCAGAGATATCTGCATAGGCTAAAAGCTCTTCAGGGTTATACACTTTTTGAACACCATAGCCGTCAGGCTAAAGATTCAAAATGTTGATTATCAAATTTTTAAATATTGTAAATAGTAGGGTTAAAACTTGTAGATACGCACTACAGTGCGTATCTACATATCAAAAAATATCATTGATGATGAAAAAAA
>JANRLU010000060.1:0-12933 GCA_033762275.1 Thermonemataceae bacterium
TTTTTTTCATCATCAATGATATTTTTTGATATGTAGATACGCACTGTAGTGCGTATCTACAAGTTTTAACCCTACTATTTACAATATTTAAAAATTTGATAATCAACATTTTGAATCTTTAGCCTGACGGCTATGGTATTCATTACCAAACACATACTTGGCTCGATCTGGAAAACCGACCAAGAGAAAATGGCATATTTTCTACCCATTTTCTCCTTATTTTAGGGCAGTTTATTGTTTTTTGTGGAAATTTCAAAATATAAAAACTGGTTTCAGCCAGACGCTAAGACCAGAAAGGGGGCTGCCGAGCAGCCTCTATTATGTTTAGAGCAATAATCTTGATTTTTGAACCAAGACCACGTAGCACCAAGCTAATTATTTAGGTGTAGCTGTAGAGTTATCAGTAGGAGGAGCATCTACAGTTCCTTCAATTTTCAAACGGCTAGTGGTATTAGATTTTGCGTTAGTAGTCAAAGTAACATATTTAGTAAACGCACCAGTACGTTTTGTATCATAGTTTACTTTGATATACTCAGTTTGACCAGGCATGATAGGTTCTTTTGGCCAAGTAGGAACAGTACAGCCGCAGCTTCCTTTTGCATCAGAAATCACTAAAGGACCAGAGCCAGTATTAGTAAATTTGAAATAACGGTAGCCAGTAGAGCCATTTTTAATAGTTCCATAGTTCCAAGTAGTAGCATCAGAACCTGTTTGAGTCATGTTCGCACCTGCTTTTTCTTCAGCAGAAGCAGCATTGCGACAATCGCCAGCTTTGTAGATTACAAATTGAATTTCTTGTGCAGAAACAAAAGAAATAGCAGCAAATAAGAAAACTAGTAGAGATGTTATTTTTTTCATTTTAAAGCAATTTTTATAGTATAGTTGTTTTTTTATTTAAAACTATGAAGTTTTGATTTAAAAAGCAAGTTTTTTATAATTTTTAACTAAATTTTTAGTTTTAGAAAGAGAACATACTTTTTTCCCCTTTCTGGTCTTAGCGTCTCGCTGAGACCAGAAGGGGGGAGAAAAACAATATGATTCTTGGCATTGTTAGCCTTAGTATAGTTAGTTCTTTTACTCTAAGAATAGCAAGTTTAATGATTTATTTGACACCTCCAAAAATATAAAATCTACAAACCCTCTGTTTGCAGGGCTATCCCAATTTGTTTTGCCATCATCAACTCACGAATTTCATCAATAATGAGGGGGTCATCAATGGTAGAGGGTATGCTAACTTTCTCTTCGTCTGCAATTTGCCGAATAGTCTTTCGTAAAATCTTTCCCGAACGAGTTTTAGGAAGCCTTTTTACTACTAAGGCTTTATGAAAACAAGCAATAGCTCCAATATTTTCGCGAATCAAATTCACTAATTCTTTTTCCAAATCGTCATCATCAATGGTGATGTTATCTTTTAGCACCACAAATCCGATAGGGAGCTGTCCTTTCAGTTCGTCGGCGATGCCAACTACGGCACATTCGGCAACGGCTTGGTGGGAAGCGATAATTTCCTCCATTTCTCCAGTGGAAAGTCTATGCCCTGCCACATTGATAACATCATCTACACGTCCCATAATATAAATATAGCCCTCTTCATCTTTGTAACCTCCATCTCCTGTTTGGTAATAGCCCTCAAAAGTTGATAAATACGATTTAATAAAGCGTTCATCATCATTCCAGAGAGTGGGTAAGCAACTTGGCGGCAGAGGAAGTTTGATAACGATATTTCCTGTAGTATTGGCGTCTACTTCCTTACCTTCATCATCAAGTACTCTGATGTCATAGCCAGGCATAGGTAAAGTAGCAGAGCCTATTTTAGTAGGTTTAGGCTCTATTCCCATTAGATTTCCGACAATAGCCCAACCAGTTTCTGTCTGCCACCAATGATCTATTACAGGAATATCCAAAATACTTTTGAGCCAATGATAGGTAGGAGGGTCAAGGCGTTCTCCTGCCAAAAATAAATTTTTGAGCGAGGATATATCATATTGGGCTTTTAATTTGGCTTCGTAATCTTCTTTTTTGATAGCTCTGAAAGCCGTAGGAGCTACAAAGAAAGATTTTACTTGATGCTGCTCTATAACTCTCCAAAAAGCCCCAGCATCGGGCGTTCTGATGGGTTTCCCTTCGTAAAGAATAGTAGTACAACCCTGAATAAGAGGAGCATAGACAATATAAGAATGTCCTACTACCCAACCTACATCAGAAGCAGCCCAAAATACATCACCAGGGTCGGTGTCGTAGATAGCTTTCATACTATATTTGAGGGCGACAGCATGTCCGCCATTTTCCCTTACAATTCCTTTCGGTTTGCCTGTAGTACCAGAGGTATAAAGGATATACAAAGGGTCAGTGGCGTCAAGAATTTCACACTCAGTAGGTTTTGCCTCAGCAATGGCACTTTCCCAAGATATATCTCTATTGGGTAATAATTCGGCTTTTGCTTCGGGGCGTTGTTTGATGATTACTTTTTCAGGCTTATGTTGCGAATGCTCAATGGCTTTATCTACTAAGGGTTTGTATGCTATGATTTTGGAAAACTCTATTCCGCAAGACGCCGTGATAATCACTTTGGGTAAGGCATCGTCAATCCGAACAGCCAATTCGTGTGGGGCAAAACCTCCAAAAACTACCGAATGAATTACGCCTAATCTCGCACAAGCAAGCATAGCAATTACGGCTTCGGGTATCATTGGCATATAAATAATAGCTCTATCGCCCTTTCCCAAACCCATATTTTGTAAAGCTCCTGCAAAAAGAGAAACCTCTTCGAGTAGCTGGAGATAGGTGTATTTTTTTACGGAGTTGGTGGCTGGAGAGTCGTAAATAAGAGCGGTTTGCTCTGCTCTGCCATTAGCCACGTGATAATCTAAAGCCAAATAGCAAGTATTCATTTTACCACCATAAAACCAATGATAAAACGATTTGCTATCCTGAGAAAGTATCATTTTGGGTTTTTCAAACCAAAATAATTGTTCTGCTTGGCGTTGCCAAAACTGCATAGAAGCATTGATAGATGCTTGGTATTCTTCTTGGTAAGTCATAAGTATCGTAATAATAATTTGGGCATATTAGAAATAATACGACTTGCTGTCAATGATTTTTATCAGAAAAGCATAAAAAATACTGATTTTTTTGAAAAAATCAGTACAAAATAAGGTGATTATGACGTTTTTTAAAATCTTAATCTAATATATCTTTGTGGGTTTTGTCTTAAATCTATCAATAACTTATTAAGTTCGGCGGTGAGTTTGGTGAGGTTGTCATACAATACGGGGTCTTTGACCAAAGCCCCCATTGTGCCTTCTCCCTTATTGATTTTGGTAAGAAGCAAGCTGAGTTCATTGAGTCCCTTGTCGGCTTTTTCAAGAGTTTTGGCAAACTGCAATTTATTGAGCGAATCGGCAAAAGTATTGACTTTTTGCATAATAGCGGGTAATTCTTGGCTGGTTTTATTGAGATTTGCCGTTAAATCTTTCATATTTTGCGTACTTGCCAAGATGTTATTTTGATTTTCTGCCATGATTTTGTTGAGCATTTTGGCACTTTGTTCGAAACTTTTGAGGGTATTTTGGGTGCTAACGCCTATACCTTTGAACTCTGCGAGCAACTGATTGAGTTGGAGCATTACACTATCAGCTTTTTTGAGAACGGGGTCGGCTTTTTCTTGTACTGAAGCCAACAAATCGGGCATTACTGCTGATTTAAGGGTATCATCATAATTGACAAATGGAGCTTTGGTATCTAATTGCAAATCTATCATTGTACCATTGAGTAGGGAACTATTGAGGAGAGCAACCGTATTTTTACCCATTTTTATTTTTTGATTGAGGTCTATAGAAACTAAAACTTTGCCATTCGTTTTAGCGTTTTCGGTTTGTAGGAAACGAACATCTAAAACTCTGCCTACTGCTACACCATTGATTCTCACCAAGTTGGCAGGAGCAAGTCCCTTGACATCATCGTATAAAATATAGTAGTAATGGCTACCCGAAAAAAAGTCTTTACCCTTTAAAAAATTGAATCCCGTGTAAAGCATCAGCAAGGAAACAAGCCCCAGCAAACCCACTTTTACTTCTTTTGAAACTTTTATCATAGCTATGAATTTGAGACGCCAAATTAGCAAAGAAGTATTACATTTGCAAAAAAAGAAAAGTATGAACTTTGAAGAAGGAGAAGTATTATTGATAGATAAACCTTACAAATGGAGTTCCTTTCAGGCTCTTAAAAAGTTGCGTTATCAGTTGAAAATCAAGAAAATAGGGCATGCAGGTACTTTAGACCCCTTAGCTACAGGTTTGCTGATACTTTGTACGGGAAAAAAAACCAAAGAAATTGAAAAATATCAAGCCCAAGAAAAAGAATATCTTACGACACTTGTATTGGGCAAAACGACTCCCTCCATTGACTTGGAAACGGACTTTGACAGCGAAACAGATACCAAGCATCTCAAAGTACAAGATATGGAGGCTATTCTGAGCGAATTTTTTGGTGAAATAGAGCAAGTACCACCTATATTTTCGGCTATTAAGCAAGATGGCAAAAGATTATACGAGCTTGCTCGTAAGGGGCAAGAAACTGAAATCAAAGCAAGAAAAATCCATATTTATCAATTGGAAATTGTAGATAGCAGTTTGTTTCCTGAAGTGGTACTGAAGGTAGTTTGCTCTAAAGGGACGTATATCCGTAGTTTGGTACGCGATATAGGCGAGAAATTGGGCGTAGGAGCTTATCTCAAAAACCTCCGCAGAACCCGAATAGGCGAGTTTAGCGTTGAAAACGCTTGGCAGATAGAAGATTTAATCAAAGAGTTGAAAGAGAATTAAATTATATAAAAATCTATGAATAATTTCTTTTTAAGATATTGCTTTATTTAAAAATATTTATTTATTTCGTAAATACTTAACTTAATAAGTTCATCTAAAAAATTAAAAGTTATGAAAAATTTCCAAATTTCCAAATTTCCAAATTTCCAAATTTCCAAATTTTTTGAGCAATTTTTTTTGTTTTCTTCCAAATTTTTGGTGATATTTTTTTTGTGTAATTGCCAAAATAGTTTTGCCCAAATCTATGGGACTCACTTTGATATTACCGACACCTCTTGCCCAAGACAAGTAAATAGTTACCCAGTTGGTGTAGGAATCCCATGTCCGACTGATGGCTTGCATGTGGGCACTACTGCTACTTTTGAAAATCTTGTTCGGTTTAAAAATGCAGGTAGATTTGAGAACTTACAGATTGGTGAATTTTCAAATTCTACAGGACTAACTCTTCCTGCTTTTCAAATGAGCAATATTGATGCTAATGGACAAACTACAACAACTTTTCAGACAAATCGTTGGGGGGGTAGTTTTATGTGGCAACGAGGAGATGCGGTTCTTTCTAATGCTAAAATTGTGGAGTTTGGGGGAATTGCCAACGGTAATCACTATTTCAGGCTTTATGACCAAATCAATGATGGTGATTCACCTATCACAGAATTTAATACAAGAGGTACATCTTACATTGGTACAAAACTAAAAATTGGTTTTTGGGGAGGTGAGGGCTCATATATGCTTGCTGTGGGTGGTAAGATTGCAGCAAAGGAAGAGGTAAGAGTATTTTTCAATAATGTATTTAACTTCCCTGACTATGTATTCGAAATAGATTACCAACTCCCTAAACTTACTGATATTGAAGCCTATATACAAAAATATAAGCATTTGCCAGAAGTACCTTCTGCCAAAGAAGTAGAAAAAGAGGGCATGAGTCTCAATGAAATGAATATTATCCTGCTCAAAAAGATAGAAGAGTTAACTCTCTACACCATTGAGCAAGAAAAACGTATCAAGGCATTGGAAGAAGAAAATGACAAACTCAAAAAATTAGAAAAACGTATCCAAGTATTAGAAGCTAAAAAACCTTAGTCTTATGAAAAAAATATTGTTTTTTATTTTTCTTATGAGCACATTATTTCAAGCCTGCAAGCAGAAGTGCCGTGATGTACAGAGCAACCAAGCTCCGTTTAGGACTTATACCGTTATCCCTGATGTAGAAAGAGACGGGAAACCCACAGATGTAATCGCAGAAGCAGATGTATTTATCATTGGTGGGCAAGTTATGATAGAGTCATTGGTAGAAAATGCCTTGAAATATGAATGGAGAATAGAAGGAGACCCTACTCTTAAAGAGGGCAAAAAATTAGCTATCTATTTCCAAGAACCCAGCGTACAAGCAGGGGATAGCTTAGAGATTATGTCTATTGTTACCCGAAAGCCTAACCCTGAATGTATAGCTGGTGATGATGGTGTAGATACGCTTACCAAAAAGATTCATTTTATTGATAAAAGCCAAGCCCCTTATTTGGGTAGATACTTGGTACATGATGAGCTCAATGAGCCTAATAAGTATTTTGAAATAAATATCTCTGTCAAGAGAACAAGTTTTGGGGACTTCCTTAATGCCATTGAGTTCCTACCTGCTGATGCAAGTCTTCCTCTGTCATTTGGAGAAGGATTAGGAGCTTTTACTGTTGGGGTTGGTCAGTATTGGTCTCCTTCTGATATAACGCCATTTCCTACTGGGCTTAAACATCCTTATCAGACAATTACTACTAATCGAGATTATGGATTAGCTACATTAAGCAAAGATGGTCAAAATATTACAATTGAGCATTCTTTTATTCTACTTGATACAACAACAAATCCAGACAGTTATCAATTAACCAACAACATACGCAAATGCCGCTTTGTAGGTAAGCGTATCAACTAAACTTACCGAATCATGAAAAAGATACATACTTTCATAATGCTATTTTTGCTCCTAAGCTTTGATATGTTTGCACAACAGACACCTTTATCCAACTCGTGTAACGAGCTTATCAAAACTACCTACCCAACTATAAGTCTATGGGACTGGCGAGTAGAAGACTGGGAAGTGTATTTACCTACCAATGTAGGCATTAACACGGTGCGTTCTCCTTTTTTTAGAGAAAACAACCCTAATACTGTTAATTTGGTAGACTTTACACCTAAAGACTACGAACCTGCTGAAGGGTGGGAACTTCTCCAGAGAACTATTGGAGATGAAAATAACAGAATTTCAAATCCATCGTGGGCATTCTATAACAAAAATACGGCTGTGATGCGAGTATTCTTTTTAGTGGTAGAACAAACATCTTCCACCAGTATAGACCCCAATAAAGGAGCTTTTATTAATGTTGAGTTTTTGACGGAGTCTTCACCAGCATATCAATCTAATATGCTTACTGCGTCCGCAACACCCTTATTACCCTTAGAGCAATTTAGAAATAAAACAAACTTGGTTGGTACTAATCGCTTTGAAGTGCAAGCAGGTTTTTGGTTATATGCAGATTTTCCGATGGTTTATGATCCTTGCACTTGCTTGTATTCTGGTAGGATATTTGTATCGGTAACGGCTAATCAGTCCGAAAGTATCAATATGAATATCAACAGCGTTCCGGCTTCCTCACCCATAAAAAACGGCAATACAGGAGGAGATTTGAGAAGTAATTTTACAAAATTTGGAACAGTTGTTGAGGGTGGTGTAAAAACTCTTAGCTCCGTTGTTGAGGCAACACAGGACCTTAATAAACGTTGGGAAAGTGCAGGATTGCCCAGTCCAAATATTGATATTTCAGATTTTGAGAAATTTTTATCAGGAGCAAAAAAGCTAGCAGAAGTGATACCTGGTATAAGTGGTCTAACAAACACGGTGTTTACCGCTCTTGATTTTTTTACAGGAAAAAGTAAAAAAAATGGTATTGGTCCAAATAGTGTAATGGTTATGAATAACTTTAAAGCTGAAGGTACTATTAGTAGCAAGTTACCAGCTACAAGTTTTAGATTGGCTATTCCAGGATCTAATACGGATGTTTTTACGGGTAATGTAGTACCTGCTTATAATAATCCTCTGGGTATTTTTAATTTGCTTACCGCCCCAAAAATTAGGCAAAGTACCTTCAAGACTCCTTTTTTTGGTAGTAGCATTTCAACTGTATCTTCTGCTTGTCCAGATTTTCCCACAGGGGATGTTTCTTTGTCTGTTATTACCCATACCTTTGAACTTAAGTCGGATATAGAGTTTGTAATCAACCCTGCCCTCAACGTTAATTATCAACTTTCAGATATTCGGGCTGCTTTTATCTTTGAGGAAATAGATATTGTTGGTAATGAAACTAACTTGCAAGCAGACTTAACGATGTTGGGTGCTTATCAAGGCTCTCGCCCTAATGACTACCAAACAATGGCTTCTTACAATATTTTTCGTTCTTCTTATTACCCAATAGGTTGTCTTAAAAGTGCAAAACCTTACATACGTAGCTATGAAATGCGTAGTCAGATTACACCAGCATTTGTTTGTCGCCCTAATGTTCCCAAAGTCTACATCAAAATTATAGCTCGTTTGGTAAAAAATAACTCTGGAGATCCAAAAGATGAAATACTTTTTGTAGCAAAATACCCTGTTGACTTAGAGAAAGTAGATGCGTCGAATGGGAATTTACCAAGCTCTATAGAGAATACTCCTGAAATAATAACCATCCCTGATGGACAGGTTTACAATCAAACAACGACTATTCGGGCTCTTAATATGGTTTCTATTGGTAGAGTAATACTCAATAACGGAGCAAGACTTATTGTAAGAGCAGGTCAAATACAGTTGAGAGAAACCGCAACAATTACTTCTCAGTACGACTTGCAAACGGTCAATTTATTACCAAGTAATTGTGATATAAAGCAGCCTCCTACTGCTGCTGCTCGTATAGATCAATTCTGTAGAAGTGATTTGTATACTAACCCTAATCGTTTTCAGATTGCTACAAAAGAAGTAAAAGCTACAAAAAACGAAGATAAAAAAAATGATTTTCAAGCTCATCCCAATCCAGCTAAGTCTGAGGTAATAATTTCTTATGTCTTAGATGAGGATACAAAAGTTTTAGTGTATGTTAGCACAATCATGGGCGAACGCATACAAAATTTAGTAGATAAGGAGCAAAATAAAGGCTTGCAAGAAGTTGTTTTTAATACTCAACATCTTCCTGCTGGTGTTTATCTTTACACTATAGAAACTCTGAAATATAAAGTTACAAAGCGTTTAGTTGTAATAAACTAAAAACAAACAAGCCCTCAATGAGGGCTTGTTTGTTTTTAGTAGCGGTAGTGTTCGGCTTTGAAAGGACCTTTTTTCTCTACGCCAATGTATTGAGCTTGTTCTTCGCTAAGCTCCTCAAGCTCTACACCCAATTTGGCTAAGTGTAGGCTGGCAACTTTCTCGTCTAAGTGTTTGGGTAGGATGTACACTCTGTTTTCGTATTTATCGCCGTGCAACCAAAGTTCTATTTGGGCAAGCGTTTGGTTAGAAAAAGAGTTGGACATTACAAAAGAAGGGTGACCAGTTGCACAACCTAAATTCACTAAGCGACCTTCGGCAAGCAAAATAATATCTTTACCATCTACATTGTATTTGTCTACTTGGGGCTTAATAGTGTCTTTGGTGTGTCCGTAGTTTTGGTTAAGCCAAGCCACATTGATTTCATTATCAAAATGCCCAATATTACAAACGACAGTCTTATCTTTCATCATTTTGAAGTGCCTATCTGTAACAATATTCATATTGCCTGTGGCAGTTACTACGATATCAGCTTGCGGAATAGCGTTATCCATTTTAAGTACTTGGTAGCCGTCCATAGCCGCTTGTAAAGCACAAATAGGGTCAATTTCTGTTACGATAACTCTTACACCTTGCGAGCTAAGCGATTGTGCAGAACCTTTTCCTACATCGCCGTAGCCGGCTACAACAGCAACTTTGCCTGCAAGCATTAGGTCGGTGGCTCTGCGGATGGCATCTACCAAAGATTCGCGACAGCCGTACTTATTATCAAACTTAGATTTTGTTACCGAGTCATTCACGTTGATAGCAGGAATGGGCAAAGTGCCATTCTTCATACGTTCGTACAAGCGGTGTACGCCTGTGGTTGTTTCTTCAGAAATACCTTTTACGCCTTCTACCAAATGAGGATATTTGTCTAAAACTACATTGGTAAGGTCGCCACCATCATCTAAAATCATATTGAGGGGTTCGCCACCAGGGAAAGCAAAAAGGGTTTGCTCGATACACCACTCGTATTCTTCTTCGGTCATACCTTTCCAAGCGAAAACGGGAACACCTGCGGCAGCGATAGCGGCAGCGGCATGGTCTTGTGTAGAAAAAATATTACAAGAAGACCAAGATACCTCAGCACCCAACTCTACCAAAGTTTCAATGAGTACGGCTGTTTGGATAGTCATGTGCAGACAACCACATACTCTTGCTCCTTTGAGGGGCTTGCTTTCGCCAAACTCCTGACGAAGAGCCATCAGTCCAGGCATTTCTGCTTCTGCTAAAGTGATTTCTTTTCTGCCCCATTCTGCCAAGGACATATCTTTCACCTTGTAAGGTAATTTTTCGGTTGTATTTGTCATTTTTATTGATTTTTTTTGCAAACTTATACAAAAACTTTGAAAACTGCAATTTGTTTTATCTTTCTTGTACCCTTCCTTCTATTTGAGCATCAATTTTTTGCAAACTTCTGATAGCTTCAATAATCATATCTCTAATTTTTACATTGGCAAAAGTCATATTGATGGCTTCTTTAAGAAAATCTAAGTTGTCTCCACCATTTGCCAAGTAGTCAGAAGTTGCTACATAATAAGTTCTTTGATTTTCTATGGGTTCGTTATTGATAAGAACGTCTTTGAGAGCTTTATTTTCTATAAAAACCTTAGAGTTAGAGATAGAGATATTGCGTCTGGCAACCAGATATTCAAATAATTTTTTTACGGTACTTCCTTTGAGTTCCAAAACAACCAACTCGTTCTCAAAGGGCATTAGCTCAAAAATATCACTTACGCGGATAGTTCCTGCTGGTATGCTCGTCCGAAGCCCTCCATACGTAACAAAAGCAAAATCTACGGGTTTGGCGAATGCTTTTTCTGCTCTTTTTTGCGTAATATCAGCAATAAAATTACCCAGAAGAATTTCATTGGCTTGGTGCTCTTTACCGAGTTCTTTTTCGGCATAACCAATTATTTCTTGCATTTGGGTATCTATTTGTTTTTTGTAAGGTTCTATGATTTTTAGGGTTGCGGAGTCTTCGGTCAAACTGCTATTGGTTTCTACAAAAGCAACTTTTGAGCCGCTGATTTGGTAGCTTGTGGGTTTGCAAGCCATCAAAAAAGCCAAAAGAGCAATGAAAATCAGGTGTTTTTTCATCAAATTAAGAAGGTTGAAAATTATAATAAAAAAAGAGGCTTAGGAAGATAGCTAAGCCTTTGTATTTTTAGGGCAAACTTGCTTTTAGTTTTCTGTATTCATCTTTGCTATCAGGCTGATTTTTAAGGCAGTTGATGAGCTGAGCTTTTTGTTTGATAGCCTCCACACGATTTTCGGGGTTGGGGTGAGTGCTTAAAAATTGGGGTGTTTGTTGCCCACCTGATTGTTGTATTTTTTCAAAAAAATCGGCAGCCCCCGTACAACGGTACTGCGTACCAGCCAAGTACTCTACTGAATAAGCATCTGCTTCGGTTTCGTGGTTGCGGCTAAATTTCAGAGAGATAAGTCCTTCCACTAATTGTCGGAGTTCTTGGCTGCCTTGTTTGTTGCCCAGAGCCACATCAACTACGAAAGCCACCCCGTATGCTTTTTCCATTTGTCGGGCGGAGTGTTGTCTATCTGCGTGAGCGATTTCGTGCCCCATTACACCTGCTAATTGGTCTTCGCTATCCAAATACTTGATAAGCCCTGTATAGACGAAAATATAGCCACCTGGTGTACAAAAAGCATTAAGGGTTTTATCATCGTGGATAATGCGAACTTCCCATTGAAATTGGTCTTTATTCTCCACTTTACCCGAATTGAGGATATTTTGGGTAATCCTACGTAGGTGGGTATAAGCCGTAGCATATATTCTTTCATCTAAGATAGGATATTGGCTCGGGTCAGAGAGTATTTGGTCGCGAACTTGCAAACCTAAGGCTTTTTGTTGGCTCAACCCAAAAAGTAAGGGTTTTTGGCAGGCATTCAGCCCCCAAACCAATAAAATGATACCAAACAGAAGATTTATTTTTCTCATAGAATAAAAAATTACCAGAAACAAAATTAAGAGATTTATCTGAAAAAGAAAGCAAAGAAGAACGTAAGTTGAAAATTTTAATTTTTACTTCAAGTTTGGGTTACCTTTAGGAAATTTTTGTATAAAATTGTGTATTTCAAAAAAAGCCTTGATGAAGCAATAACTACCCTTTTTAACTTCATTTTTCACTATTAAATTCTAAAAAATCTATGAAAACGAAATTTGATTTCCGAGCTATGGGCTTGGCGGGCTTGTTATTGGCTTCTCTTTTTCTCAATAATGCTTGTAGCGGGCAAAAAGATGGAAGTAGTGAAAAACTTGCACACAAAACAGACGCAGGCAGTCGTTCCCCTGAGCGAGAGCTAAATGCTGCAAAAATGGAAGAAGCTCCTCCAACTGACGAGCCAATTCATAATACTAATGAATATCAAAAAATCACTGATAATACTTTCAAAGAAGCTATGGCTGAGCCGTTATCTACATTTTCCATTGATGTAGATAATGCCTCTTATAGCCAAGTAAGGCTTGCCATCGAGGGAGGAACTTTACCTCAACCCGATATGGTACGTATTGAGGAAATGGTAAATTATTTTGATTATAATTACCCAGAACCCAAAGATAATCAGCCATTTAGTATTTATACAGAATTAGCTTCTTGCCCTTGGAAACCAGAACACCAACTTTTGCATATAGGCTTACAAGGCAAAAAAATGGATTATGAAAATCTCAAACCTTCCAATTTAGTTTTTTTGATAGATGTATCAGGCTCTATGGAAGCAGAAAATAAACTTCCCCTTGTCAAAAAATCTTTAAAAATGCTTTTGGAG
>JANRLU010000061.1:0-7293 GCA_033762275.1 Thermonemataceae bacterium
TGAATCGCATCATAAATGGCCAGAAGGCCCTTTCTATCTCCTGATTTGAGTAGCAGTGTAGGTGTCACCGAGGAATGTGAGGGGATGTTTTCCGATATAATCTGAAAATGCATGGGATCAAAGCATAATGATGACGTGAAAATAAAGAAAATCAGGCTGATTGTCAAGCATTGAGTTGGAAAATTTCATATCCATACCGGATTTAAACAATAATCCGAATGAATACTGCTTTCTTTTTGGCAAACTATAAAAAAAAACATTATTTTTACAACCGATTAAAGCAACTTTTAATGGATATAAAAAAGCTATCTGTGATTATCCCTGCCTATAATGAAGGCAAAACTATTCATCTCATTCTGGACAAGATCAAGGCGGTGAAGCTTTTGAATGACATAGAAAAAGAAATCATCCTCGTTAATGATTGCTCAAAGGACAATACAGAAGAAGCCATCCAACAATACATGGAGGCGAATCCTGATTTGCCCATTACTTATTATAAACATGAAGTCAATAAAGGCAAGGGGGCTGCCCTGCATACGGGGATCATCCAGGCGACAGGTGATTATCTGATCATACAGGATGCAGACCTGGAATACAATCCCCAGGAATTCAACATCTTACTTCAACCGGTCATAGATGGTTTTGCAGATGTGGTGTATGGAAGCAGGTTTATGGGCGGAAATCCACACCGAATTTTATTTTTTTGGCACTCTATTGGTAACGCTTTTTTAACGTTTCTTTCTAATATGTTCACTAATCTGAACCTAACAGATATGGAAACTTGCTACAAACTATTTCGTTCGGATATTATCAAAGGCATAGAATTGAAGGAAAATCGTTTTGGTTTTGAACCAGAAGTTACCGCCAAAATAGCCCGCATACCTCAAATCAGAATTTATGAGGTAGGGATTTCTTATTACGGAAGAACCTACGCAGAGGGCAAAAAAATAGGCTGGCGAGATGGTTTTAGAGCTATTTATTGTATTTTGAAATATGGATTTCTTAGAATGAAATAAATTTTATGAAAAAAATGTATTTATATTATTACTTCCTTTAAATTTTCTCTTACTTTTTACGATAGTTTATGGATATAATCCTTTTATTTTACGGAAAGGAAGTATTCAAGATGGTTTTAGGGTAAAAAAGTAGCTTTCCTACTCAAAACTAAAATTGTGTTTCATATTTTTGTAATTCTTTAGTTCTACCTCCACTTTACCAATGACAAATTCGGCTTGCATACGAATAGGAATTCGGTTTTTATCTGCTGAGATAAATACTTTTACGGGTCGCTTGCCTCTAAAAAGTTTATTTTCGGGCACAAAAGGAGAAAGTACATAGCATTTGGTTTTTCCTAATAGGCATTTTGCTTCTTCTTCGCCCAAAAACTCAATCTTGAGGTCATACGTATCTGTTTCTAACACACCCGGAACGCTAATAATATCCCCTTTTTTGTATTTTTCAAAGTTGATGGTTCTTAAAAAATAAAAGCCACTCACCAAATCTTGCACATAGGCAGGCGTATTAAAATTTCTTTGCCCACGCTCATCTTTAATCTGGGCGGTTTGCTCTATCGGGTAGAAATTAGTGGTTTCTTCTTTGGTGTAGTCGCCTTCTAAGAGATTTCTATAAAATTTCTGTGTTTGGATAGAAGCTGTATCTACATAAGAACGCCAAAAATCTCTAATTTTGGTAACAGCCTCCAAACTCCCCGTGCTTTTTCCATATACATCAATTCTGTAACAAGGGCGTTTGTTTACCAGATAAAGTTTGTTATCTACATCAACAGAGGCAATACCGGCATTCAGGAAACCATAATGTACGAGATACTCCAAATGTTCGCCTTTCCCAAAATTATTCTGAGAAAGTACACGGTAGGGTTCTTTTTTTTGTGAGGATAAAAGTGTGCAACAAAAAATGAGAGAAATTGTAAAGAGATAAATATTCTTCATAAACTACGGTGTTTTCTTATAGATTTTCAAAATTTGTACCAAACCTAATTTTTTTCAAAAAAATATCTCTACAAAGTAAGATTTGTAGAGATATGATGAGGAAATTAGTCTTCTCTTCCTTTTTTATTCTCGTCAGGCTGAGCCATTCGGACAATTTTAGGCTGAAACTTTGCTATAATTTCTACCAAATCCTCTTGGGCGAGCATTACTTTATGAATATCTTTATAGACCATAGGAGCTTCGTCCAAATCGCCGCCAATAAGGCTTATTTTCTTTTCCTGCAAGAATTTTTTTACTTCCGACATGGTGAAAGTATGATGTGCTTTTGTTCGGCTCATGAGTCGTCCTGCACCGTGAGAAGCTGAATTAAGAGCTGAAAAATGCCCTTTTCCGCGTACAACAAAGCCTGAGGAAGCCATAGAGCCAGGAATTATCCCCAAAACACCTTTTTGAGCAGGTGTAGCCCTTTTCTATGTACAATTACCTCTGTACCATCTTGCAGCAGTTCTTTCCAAGCAAAGTTATGGTGGTTTTCAATCATTAGTATAGGTTTTTTACCCAAAGATTTTGCCATTCTTCTATGAATCTGATGATGATTAGCAGAGGCATATTCACCTGCCAAATTCATTGAAATCCAATACTCTTGCCCTTCTTCAGAGTTCATATCCAGCCAAGCAAGGTGTTGAGCCTCTTTAGGAAGTTTGGTTTTTTCCATTGCCAATTTGGAATAGTGATTGGCAATAGCTGCTCCAAATCCTCTTGAGCCAGAATGAGAAAGTAAAGCGATGTATTTGCCTTTGGGTAAATTTGCTAAGTCTGCTGAGTTTTCTTCCAATACTTCCAACATACCCCATTCTACAAAATGATTGCCTGTACCAGAAGTACCTACTTGAGACATTGCTTTGGGCAATAGGCTACGAATATATGCGGTGGCTTTCCAATCAGGGTTTTCCCAGACGGCATCTTCTAAAGCATTTTTATTAGTCTCTCCGATACCAAAATAAGTGTTTTCACCTAAAAAACGTTTAAATTCGCTGCGTTTTTGCTCCAAATAGATTGCGTCTATCTCAAATACACTCAGACACATTCTGCAAGCAATATCTACCCCTACAGCATAGGGAATAATTGCATCAGTAGTAGTAGCTAATACACCGCCAATGGGTAGCCCGTAGCCGTGATGAGCGTCAGGCATCAAGGCTCCGGCTACTGAAATAGGTAACTTCATGGCTGTATTCATTTGCCCTAAAGCTCCTTCCTCTATGTGTTCCTTACCAAAAATTTGGTATGCTAAAGGGTTATCACGCAAGATATACTCCCTGAAATTTTGGTGCTTATCTGTAGTACGTGGGGCTTGATTTTTTTGTACTAAAGATGCCAACTCGCAGAAAATTTCGTGAGTATAAAAATCTTCGGGTTTTTTAGCTAATTTTTGATAAATTTCTAAAAGCTCTTTTTTAGTATATTTTTGCTCTTTGATAAGCGTTTTAGCTAGGCGACCTGCCGCTATCAAAGTTTCACGCTCGTAGAAATATATCTTTAGTTCGTTATTATTAATTTTTGTTGCCATAAAATTTATTTTTTAACAATAGTATTTCATCTCACTAAATTGTATTTTTTATAGTGAGTATTTTAGAATAAATTATGAAAGTTTTTGGGCAAGAAAAAAGCCCAGAACTTGCAAGAGTTTTGGGCTTAGGAGTTTGGTATATTTTTTGGGAGTTTACAACTGCCTCTCTTTTCCTAAAAAGCCCTTTCTCTTGCAAATTACACAATACATACTGCCCTTATTACCAAAAGGTGTATTTGTGTATGTCTGCTGATTTAGATTACCGAAGTACATTGTATTAAGAGTTTTAAGGGTTAAACGTGGCACAAAATAAATATATATATTTGTACTTTCCAAATATTTTCTGATTTTTTTATGTTTTTAGTATTTTTAAAAATCTGCTTTTATAGAAAAAATATGAGAATACAGACCCGCATCACTGCTCACCACGTCAGTAAGGGCATAATCTATGCTAAAACGCTTGATGCGAAAACCAGCCCCAAAATTACTCTGAACGCTTTTGTAGGTAGAGCCATCAAAATTCTTAATATCTTGAATATTACCCAGCCCAGCCCTTAAAAATATAAGATTTTGATAATCAATTTCTAAGCCTAATGCAGGGGAAATAGATACGAAGTCTGTAGCTAATAGCGTATTTCTTTTTCCATCAAAAGTATTTTGTATTTCTAAGGCAGGCATAAGACCAAATTTTTCTTTGATAGGAAAACGCCTGCTTAAACCAATGTTTAGCTTAGGAACGGTAATTTCTACAGAGTTTTGTGGAATAGGATTGTTGGTTTGGGCATAAATGGTATAAAGCAAAGCCAAATTATGTCGCCAAGCTGTAAAAGTGCCTGTAATATCTCTTGCCATTACTCCCAAACGCCATTTTTTGAGTTGTATGGCAGCAGCTGCATCAAGTCCGAAGCCCCAAGCTGTTGCAAAATCGCCTGCTTGTCGGTAAATGATTTTAAAATTAGCCCCTAATTGTAAATTTTTGAGTTTGGGAAGTCTTTTGGCATAAGAAACCTGAAAAGCATAGTCAGCTGCCGAGAAAAATCTAACATTATTGTAATTGATAGCTCCATTGGCATCATAGAGAAATCTTGTATCAGGAATGTCATCAACGCCAAAACGGATGACGGATAAACCAATATGACTATTGGAGTCTACGGGCGTGGCAAATGCAGCGTAATCATACTGGGCAATGCCTGCAAAATACTCTGCGTGCATAGCAGCCACCTGATATTTGGATTTTATTTGTAATAAAGCGGCAGGATTCCAATAAGTGGCTGTTACATCGTCAGTGGCGGCTGTCATCGCTCCAGACATTGCCAAAGCTCTTGCTCCGACACCAATATTTAGAAACTCGTTGCTATATTTGGGGCTGTATTGGGCAAAAAGATGATTGGCACAAATCCAAAGGATAAAACTATAAAAAACGCGTTTTGACATAGTTTGAAACTATTTTATATAGCAAAACTACATTTTTTTATTCATAAAAAGTATTTTTTTGAAAAATATCTTGCCAATCTTTTAGCTCTCTAAAACACTTATGAATAAAAGCGGGTTCTTCTGTTTGAAGTTCTGCTAAAGTCTTGAAAGCTACCTCCTTAATAATTTGGGTTTCTTCGTTCATTTCGGGGTCTATACCTTTCTCCAGTTTTCCATTTTCCGTTTTGACTTCAAAAAAAAGTTCTATGGCGTGCAGAGGTGGTTCTAAAAACTCATTGATAAATAAGAAGTTTCCTACTGAGATTGATAGCCCTGTTTCTTCTGCAAACTCTCTTTTCAAACAATTTTTGATGGATTCGCCAAATTGCAAACCGCCGCCAGGAGGCGACCACAAATGACTATTTTCACTCATTTGATGTTTTACAAGCAAAATTTTTTCATTTTCTATCAATATCCCAGAAACTCGCAGCCTGAGTTTGCCTCCAAAAACTTGATGAATGGGTAGCTTATTCATAGTATATTTTTTTGAAAAGTAAGCATTATAGAGAAGGGTATTTTTGTTTTAGATAATGGAGGTATTTTTTCAGGTTTCCGCCAAAATTTTCTTGTAGTTCTTCTTCAAAATTATTTTGCTTTGCTCTGTAACGCAAATATCCCATGAAAAAAGTATTATTGGGTTTAAATTTAGCTAATTTTTTAGCATCATATTTTCGTTTTCTGAAGGGCAAAGAGGATAATTCTTGTAATGTTTTGCTTATGAAATTTTGCTTTACTATTTTTTTTTCACTTTCTTTTTTCATTTTAAATTTCTCATCTTCATACAATTGATTTAAAAGTGTAGTTTTTCGTAAAATGTATTCATAGAACAAAGAGTCATCATGATTTTCATCAAGATAGTTTTGGTAATAATGAGAGTTTTTACCGAACTTTTTTTCTAAGAATAGTAAAGCTCCTTTATCTCCGATAAAACTTGCCAGATTTTCATTGAAATCTACATCATTTTTTACATACAAAGTACCATGTGTAAGCTCATGAATGATTAGATTAGTCAAATCACCTTCTGAGCGTTTGAGCATAGAACTGAGAATGGGGTCTTTGAACCAACCAAGTGTACTCCAAGCACTTACCTCGCTAATATCGGCATCATAGCCTTTTTGAGCGAGTTCAATAGAGTCTTTTTGAGCGTTTTTGAAATTAAAATGTCCTTTGTATGAAAATTTTCCCAAAAAACCGAAAGTCCATTCGTGAGCTTTGAGTTGATAAGGTGGGCAAGCCGTAACTATCCATAAAAGTGTTTTTCCTTTCTGGTCATAAAATGTCGTATAGTTTTTACTTTTATTGATACCTAAAGAGTCTTCAGCAAATTGTTTTACTTCTTGGATAAGCATAAGTTTCTTTTTTAGGCTATCAGTCAAAGTATTGCTTTTGAGAGCCTCCTCAACTGATTGTGCATTCCAGAGAATTTTTGCCTGCCCCCAACCTTGCCCTATCCCATAACTGACAAGTTGGTAGTTCCAAATCAAGAGTAACAATAGTGTAAAACTAAATAGAAGTCCTATTTTTTTTAATTTCTTCTTCATATATTTTTCAAAACACTCCAAAAAGAGATTTGGGTACAAAACGTCTCAAAGTACAATTTTTGTATAAAAACGAAAAATCTTGCCCAAATAATTGAACAAGATTTTTCGTAAAATTTGAAACTCCTACGAATTATTCGTTAGCATTGATGTTTTGCTCCATAATTGCTTTTAGAAGTTCCACACTTAAATGCAGTTCATTTCCGCATTCCTCTAAGGTTTTGTTAAGGGCTGTTTCTAAGGCTTTGGGATTTTTGAAGGTTTCAATAGGAGCTATTTCTTTTTCCAATTTATCAACAGAGCATTCTACCAAACCCTTAATCAGCTCTTTTTCCTCCTCACTCATATCTTCTTTGGTAACTTTGTTGGTTTGTTTTAGTAAAGATTCCTTCACAAAGTCTTTGTAGGTAGCTTTCCAAGCACCTTTTTCACCTATAACACCCACCAAACATTTAGCAGCAATATTTTCTTGCTCTTTCTGATTTGCCTTTATTTCTTCTGGTAGGAACATCGCTTCTGCATTTTGTAGGCTACAATCGCAAATCTGAGTGTAATCGGCTTTATCAGCTATCCCGATTTGCTGCATCATTTTGACTTCTTCCGGCTTGGCTTTATCATAAGTAGCCGTACATTCTTTCTTAAAATCTTCTTTGTCTTTCTCAAGCCATTTCCCTTTTTCACTTTTAGGTGAGCTACAGGCAAATAAAAAGCTGATAAAGGCAAGATACAGAATATTACTTTTCTTCATAAAAAAAAAAATTTAAAA
>JANRLU010000062.1:0-5555 GCA_033762275.1 Thermonemataceae bacterium
ATAAAATATCCAAAACTTTTTCTGAGTTGGAGCAAAAATTTGAGCGAGAGCCTTCTCCTGAAGAGCTTGCCGAAGTATTGGAAGTGGCAGCTTCGGAGGTAGTAGATACGCTAAAAATTTCAGGAAGGCACGTTTCTATGGACGCTCCCTTTGTGCAAGGCGAGGAAAACAGTTTGTTAGATGTATTGGAAAATGATGGAGAGGAAAGTCCAGATACGGGGCTTATTAGCGATTCTCTTCGCAAAGAGATTTCAAGAGCTTTATCTACGCTTACGCAAAGAGAAGCCGATGTCGTAACCTTATATTTTGGTTTGAACGGAGAGAGTGCTTTGACTTTGGAGGAAATCGGTGAAAAGTTCAATCTTACAAGAGAGAGGGTTCGCCAAATCAAAGAAAAGGCTATTAGAAGGCTTAGACATACCTCCAGAAGTAAAGCTCTAAAGCCTTACTTGGGGTAAGAACTTGATGCCTAAATTTTGCAATTTAGGCATTTTTCTAAAAAATCAGTTTAAATAAATACTACTCAATGTTTTTTGGAGAAAAAATTAGTAAGACAAGAAAAGTTATTTCTGTTGTTTTTGTGGTACTTACCATATTGCTTTCATCTTTTGCCTTTTATGCTTACCAAGTAACACAAAGCCCCAATTTTTTGGTACAAAAAACAAAAGCAAAAATACTTTATATACCTAAAGGAACAGATTTTAAGGGGCTTGTAGCTATTCTCAAAAAAGAAGATATGGCAAATAATATCGTTTCATTTGCTTTTTTAGCCAAAACGATGAATTACCAAGAAAATGTGAAAGCAGGTGCCTACCTCATTGAGCCTAATATGACCAATTTGGAGGTTATCAGAAAACTCAGAGCAGGTAATCAAACTCCTTTGAAATTTACTTTCAATTATTTGAGAACCAAAAAAGACCTTGCCGAAAGAATAGCCAAACAGCTACCTATACCTGCCAATGATTGGCTAAGTTTGCTTAATAACCCTGATGTAGCCAAAAAATACCAATTAGATACCAATACTATCACAACGCTCTTTCTACCAGACACTTACGAAGTATATTGGACGAATACGCCAGAGGAAATTCTTGATAAAATGTATAAAGCCTATCAAAAATTTTGGACAAAAGAAAGGTTGGATAAAGCTGCTCAATACAATCTCACACCTACGCAAGTGATTATTTTGGCGTCAATTGTTCAGGCTGAAACTGCCAAAAATGATGAAAAGCAGCGTGTGGCAGGTGTTTATCTTAATCGTTTGGCGAAAAATGACTTATTACAAGCTGATCCTACTGTGATTTTTGCTTGGCAAGATTTTTCTATCAAAAGAGTCTTATCCAAGCACCTGAAAATAGATTCGCCCTATAATACGTACAAGTATGTAGGTTTGCCACCAGGGGCTATCAA
Source organism: Thermonemataceae bacterium (assembly GCA_033762275.1). Classification (GTDB taxonomy): domain Bacteria; phylum Bacteroidota; class Bacteroidia; order Cytophagales; family Thermonemataceae; genus Raineya. The sequence continues at coordinate 1,408 of JANRLU010000062.1, forward strand.
TATTCCAGAAAAATCTTCTATAGAGGCTGTTTTGAATGCCGAAAAACATAATTTCTATTATTTTTGTGCTAAGGAGGATTTCTCGGGTTATCATAATTTTGCTGAAAATTTAGCCCAGCATAACCAAAACGCAAGATTATATCAGCAAGCCCTTGCTAAAAAAGGGTACTAAATTTGTGGCATTATTATTGAGTTTATCAGTTTAAAACATATCATTATGAACAAGCCCAAAATATTTCTCGTATTTTTATCTTTCTTTCTATCTTTTTTGCTTGAAGCTCAGGACTTTAAGGTGCTTAGCAGTCAGGGAAATAATATTATAAAAAGTTCTAACAAAAAAATATGGACGGGTTCATCCTTGAAAAAAACAGATATTGTAGCCATAGGAGCTAATGGCTATTTGGGTTTGATGCACATAAAAACAGGCAAAACGGTAGAAATTACCAAAACAGGTACTTACTCGCTTTCAAAATATGCAATAGGAGCAAGCTCCACCTCAGTTACCACTAAATATGGCAATTACATTGCAGAGGAAGTTTTTAAATCTGAAAAACAAGATATCAATAAAAATCATAGAAAATATATGGCTATTACAGGGGCAGTAAGTAGAGAGCGAAAAATAAGTATAGATGAAAATGAGCTTGTGAAGCCACTTATTTTCATTGCAAAGGAAAGCCAAGAAGTATATGATACGAAGGTATATCTTTCTTGGTTGGAAGAGGCGAATCAGAAAGCACAAAAATACCATATAAAAATACAAAACTACGATAACGAGCCAGTGGCTTTTTTTGAAACAGATGAGCCTTTCTTTGAATTTGACTTTAATTTGCTCAAAAAAAATAAAGTTGGAGAACCTTCTTTTATTATTACTGTAATGCTTGCTGATAAGCCCAATAGCAAGGCTACCATTAATTTGGGTTTTGTGGAGAAGGCTATAAGTAAGGAGATTTCAAAAGATTTGGGAAATACGCAGCCCGAAAACGCTTTGGATTATCTTATCCGAGCCAAGTATTTTGAGGATAAAAAACTTTATTTAGATGCTATCAAGGCTTACCAAAAAGCGATTGCTCTGCAAAACTTGGATAGCTACAAAAATGCTTATATGGAGTTTTTGGCTAAAAATCAGATAGCCTATCAATATAACCCAAATTTTAAGGAATAAACTAAATATGTAAAATAGTGAGTTCATTCTTTTTGTACTTTGCTGAGATGAGAGTGGAAGTTATATGCGTTTTTATTTCCTCTTGTAGCATTTTTACAATACGGAGTTTGGCGTAGGGGCGGTAATAAACGAGGCTTACCTCCCTTACGGGAATAGGCGTCTGAAAAAAACTTACTTTTCTTTTTCTCTCTTGGGGCAAACGTTGGTAGTAAAGTTCTGGAATTAGGGTAAGCCCGCCAAATTCATCAACGATATTGAGAAGCGTATCAAAAGAATTGGCTTCGAAAGTTAGGTTTTTGGGTATTTCTGCGGATTCTTGTAATTGACAAAGCTCTATAGCTTGCTCTCTGAGACAATTTCCCTCTTCCAAAAGCCAAATTTTATAGTTTTGGAGCTGTTCTGGAGCGATATATTGCTTTTTTTCGTTCATATCTCCATAAATCATGAGAGTTTCATAATATAGTATTTCTTCCTCTATTTCATCTTTTTGGAGTGGTGTAGCCAAGATACCTACATCTAAATTGCCTTCTTTGAGCTGAGAAATAATAGTTTCGGTAATCATTTCCTTGATTTCTAATTGTAGAAGAGGATACTTTTTCAAAATAATGCTAAGAATTTTGGGCAGTAAAGAACTTGCTATAGTGGGGATAATGCCTATGCGGACTTTTCCCTCTATTTTATGCTGAATTTCTTGAGATATATCTTTAAGCCTTTCTGCTTGTAAAAGTATCTTTTTTGCTTCCAAAACGATTTCCTTGCCACAATCGGTGGTTAGGATAGGGTTTGTTTTTCTATCAAACAAGATGATACCCAATTCTTCTTCCAATTTCTTTACCATTGCACTAAGCGTAGCTTGAGTTACGTGGCAGACTTTGGCGGCTTTGCTAAAGCTTTTTAGCGAATCAAGAGTAACAATGTATTCTAATTGTTGGAAGTTCATAGGTGTTATAGATTTTATCAATAGCAAATATAGAAAATATCAGTTTGTATTTATAGCTAAAGCCCTGTATTTTTGTGTCAGTAATTCACTTAAAAATAAATAATCTTATGGAATCTCAAGAAAAAATCAACACAATGCCAAGAATTGGCGATATAGCTCCAGATTTTGAAGCTCTTACTACAACAGGGAAAATCAAATTTTCTGAGTTTGCTGTAGGCAAATGGGTGGTAATGTTCTCACACCCCGCAGACTTTACGCCTGTTTGTACGACTGAGATGAGCGGTTTTGCGGAAAGAAAGAGCGAATTTGATGCTCTTAATACTGAACTTCTCGGTTTAAGTATTGATAGTATTCATTCGCATTTGGCTTGGGTAAATAATGTACGTGAAAAAACAGGCGTGTATTTTACTTTTCCAATTATTGCGGATTTGGATATGAAAGTTTCCAAACTTTATGGAATGTTGCAGCCCAATGAAAGTGAAACGGCTGCTGTGAGGGCTGTATTTTTCATTGACCCCAACAAAAAAATACGTTTAATTATGTATTATCCTTTGAATGTGGGAAGGAATATGGACGAAATTATACGTGTATTGCAGGCTTTACAATTCTCTGACCAACACAAAGTGGCTATGCCTTTGAACTGGAAACCTGGTGATAAAGTGATTGTACCTGCTCCTAAAACTTTGGCAGAGTTGGAAGCTCGTTTGGCAGATACCACTTATGAAAAAATAGATTTTTATTTGGCTAAAAAAAGTATTTAGTAATATTTGTCGCTTAGTTAAAAATTTCCCCTTGAAATGTGAGGTTTCAAGGGGTTTTTGCTGATTTGAGATTTAATTTGAGACTATCTTTCCACTCTTGTCTAAAATCGCAGTTGATAAGTATAATATTTTGATTTTCCTTTTTAGCAATTTTTTGCATCTCCCTTAAATGCTGGAAGTGATACTTTCCCATAAAATTTCCATAATAAACAAAAATATTGACGGGTTTTTGTAGAGCATTTTTTGGATTAAGAGAGTCTCCCGTGTCCAATGTAATAAGATTATAATTAAATTCTTCTAAATCAGGGTTAAAAATCTGGCTTACTGCTGCCTTATCGTTGTGCTTACTAGCATAATTCTGTATGTAACTTAGGCATTTAATGGTATCATTGGAAATAATAGGTTTTCCATTTTGTCCGTAAATTCTTAAATGCAAAAAAAATCTTTTTACGGACCAGAACTTTTCTATATCTGTCGCTTTTGTAAAAATATATACTTGATTTTGAGCAATTTTATACTTTGATAATTTACGACTTATGGTGGTTTTAGTCTCCCAACGAGGATTTTTCGTGCCTGTTAGCACTTTAAAAAATGGCGTGCAATTAGTTAATAAAAAAAATATTGCAAGAACAAAAAAGTAACCTAAGTTTTTCACAAGAATCATTGATTAAAAAATTTAAAAGTGTTAAGTATATAACACTCTCTTAAGTTTGAAGGGAGAGTTATATTACTCCCTTCAAAATGTTTTTAACTACCTCGCTAATATTTTTATAGATAAATCTATTGTTGTTTTACCTGTGTTGTAAATTGGAAGTTGTGTTCTATAATCTCCCTTTAGAATTAAGATTTTCTTTCCTGATAAACCTAATAAGTCAGCGAGTTTATTTGGCATAATAGTATCATCTTCTACATTTAGGTAGTCTGATTTACCATTGAAATCTTCACCAAAGTTGAGGATAGTTATTCTCAATATGGTATTATTATTAGATAACTCGGCAGAAAATTCTGGAAATTTATTCCCTTGTGTTGGTTGAGGAATTTCTTTATTTGAAATTGAAGCTGAAAAACTACCTTTTAACAGACAGCCGAAAGCAAAGCCTGGACAACCTGGTTCTCTGGATTTACCAAATTTAGCACCTGAGTAAGTAACTGTAACTTTGGGTTTTGCTTGCCCCCAACTCTCATAATTTAATGTGAGTACAGAAATACAAACGAGTAAAATACTGATTTTTTTCATTTGAGTAATGAGTTTAAGGTGAAATATTACACAAACAAACAAACAAAC
>JANRLU010000063.1:0-8597 GCA_033762275.1 Thermonemataceae bacterium
GTAGTGCGTATCTACAAGTTTTAACCCTACTATTTACAATATTTAAAAATTTGATAATCAACATTTTGAATCTTTAGCCTGACGGCTATGGTGTTCCACCACCAACCTCAGACTTGGTCGGTCTGGAAGAACAACCAAGAGAGGAAGAGTTATGACAGCTTAGCTCCGCTGATTTACAATTAGTTTCGGCAAAAAAACAAAACCTTGATAAATAGCTGATTATCAAGGGTAAAAATGTGTGATTTGAGGAGGAGCAAAGACCAGACTACAATAAAAAACTAATGCTTTCCATAGAGCAAAACAACAGGCAACTAATCAGCAACTACATCAAAAGCGAACTAAAACAATTCTAAAAATAGTACAATTTTCACTAAAACGCCATTCCAAGAAGATACGCATAATTTTTTAAATTTCCAAATGTTTTTTTACTTTTTTTGCCCATTTTTAGCCATGTTTCCCCCGTAGATGCTCCATAGTTCCGCCATAGATGCGTCAATGTTGCGTCAATGTCTCCCAATCCCCCCTGAGAGCTCCGCAGCAAGAACATTTTAATTTATCTTTGTATATTATTGGAATTATACAATTTATCCCCCCTCTTGAGGGGGGATAAATTGAGGGGTAGGGGAGCAGGTAATTCCCCCTCTCTGAGGGGGTAAGGGGGAGTAAAAAACTTAAAATAATTTGTATAGGTAAAAACAATTTAATATATTTCGCTGCGGGTATAAGTTTCTCAAGAAACCAAAAATTTTTATGATACTTGATCAAGAATTAAGAACTTGCAAACAAAGCGAAAATAAACGCAAGGGTTGCGTTTATATAGATGTTGGGCAGAAATGCCTCGCTTCGGACACTTCGCCCGACAAGGCATTTACGAATTTACAAAAAAATCTTTCCCTTCGCTCTGATTTTTTGTAAATTCGCAAATCCCCGCAACATTATGCATCATTTTAAAAAAAGACAATGCAACATAATATAACCGCATTTGCAGATGAATTTGGAAACAGTTCCTTTGACTTTCAGACACAGGGAAGCCATTTTATCGTTGCGACTATTATTTGCAAAAATGAGAACTTAGAAAAACTTAAAACAGATATTGATGAGATAAGAAGAAAACATTATTTCCAAACAGGAGAAATGAAATCAAGTGGCGTTGGACCTAATCACTCCAGACGAAAACGTATTTTGAAAGATATTGCTCAACTTGACATTTCAATTTATGCTGTTATTGTTGATAAACGACAACTTTCCGGAAAAGGTTTTAGCATTAAAAAATCATTTTACAAATACCTAAATAATTTAGTTTACAAGGAATTATATAGAACATTTCCTCGTATAGAATTATATGTGGACGAACACGGAGGTAACGATTTTATGCGTGAGTTTAAAACTTATGTAGAAAAACACCACGAGAGAAATCTCTTTTCTGGTTCGGACTTCAACATTCTCAATAGCAAACAAAGTCATTACATTCAATTGGCTGACTTCATAGCAGGAACTTTAGGTTATATATTTGACGAAACGAAAAAATCTGAAAATAGTACTGAATTTGAGAATATTTTAAAACCTAAAGTCAGTAGCTTTAACTTCTTTCCAAAGGAATTTTCATTTCAAGAATTTCAAGACACCAATATTGATGAGACTTTTGACCCAAAGATTGCAGAGGTATGTTATTTAAGGGTTCAAGATTTTATTGACAAAGAAACAGGAAGTGACCAACAGAAAATAGACCAAATAAATTTTCTTAAGCTTTTATTGCTTTTTCAAAGAGCAAGCATTAGAAATCGTTATGTATCGACAAAAGAAATTTTTAACCACTTAAATCAGAGCAGATACGAAGGACTTAAAGAAGAATATTTTAGAACTAAAGTTGTTGGTAATCTTCGCGATAGAGGTGTCTTAATTGCATCAAGTAGAAACGGATATAAAATTCCTTCTTGCTCCAAAGATTTAGATAATTTTATCAATCATGGAAAGCGGATAGTATTACCAATGTTGAACAGGATTAAAGAAGCTAGAGACACGATAAAATTAGCAACTGGTAATGAGTTGGATATTTTAAATAAAGACATATTTAATGAACTTAAAGAATTACTAGACAGATAAAAAAACGAGGCATAACACAGGGTATAGTTAATTGCCGTTTCAGTGCGTTTTTGAGCGGCACAGCTCGTATCAAAAGTAGTTGTAACTTGATATGTACGTGCTTCGAAATCGGCAACTGACCATACTGCAACATTGTGGGCTATTTTAACAAAACTAAAAATGAACAAGAAAGAATATATTGGACACTTGGCTAACGCTTTGGTCGGCAACAAAACAACAATGACAGCCGAAAACCTTGCTAATCACTTAAATGAGATTGGTTTTGAAACAAGTTATGGTACAGAATATGCAGGTGGGCGTGGAACTTATACACTAATTCACGCAACTTATGATTGGTTTGTTTCCAACGGAAATCAAGCAAACGCAGATAAAGTTGCTCAGGCATTTGTAAAACCTGATGGGATTTATGCTTATGAAAAGTAAATGTCAATGAAAGAACTCATCATTATTGCAGGGGCAAATGGTTCAGGGAAAACAACTTTTTCAAGACAAATCTTGGCAGAAACAGGCTTTGAGTTTTTGAATGCAGACGAAATTGAAAAAGAGTTAGGCGTTTCAAAATTACAAGCAGGAAAAGAATTTTTTAATAGACTTGACAAGTTTATTGAAACTGAAACAAGTTTTGTTTTAGAAAGTACCCTATCGGGAAACTACCTTGTAAAAGCCATTGAGAAAGCAAAACAGCAAGGGTATGTTACCCGATTAGTGTACGTATTTTTGGACAATCCAAACGACTGCATACAAAGGATAAAATTGCGGGTAAAACTTGGCGGACATTTTGTGCCTGATGAGGACGTAATTCGCAGATATTACCGTAGTAAAACGAACTTTTGGAATACCTACAAAAGTTTGGTAGATAGTTGGGTAATGATTTACAACTCAACCGATACCGCACCTCAACGAGTAGCAGTAGGTACGGGAGAAAACTTTATAGTTGAACTTGAAAATTTGTTTCACAACTTTTTAAACGATTTTGAAAAATGAGAGTACAGAAATTAGATAATCTTGAAGCCTATCAAACAGCATCTTACTTTACTAATTTGTTCAGTAAAGCAGTACAAGAGGCAAAAGAGATAAACCGTAAAAATGGCTTGCCTAACGATTTTGTAGTGAATGGCAAACGATTTTACGAATTGCCAAACGGAGAAATCGTAACCGAAAATCCATTGGCAGACAACTGCACGAAAGAATGAAAACAGCCCACAACATTATGTTTGCGAATTGAAAATTAGCGAGGCTAAAAGACGGGCTAATGTGCTAAATTTTGGCTTTTGTACTTTCTATAAACATTGTGCATAGGGCAAGGGAAGTACTATTTAATCCCACCCGAACGCAAATCCCGAAAAAAACGCTGATTAACTATAAAACAATATATTGACAAATGGGAACAGACCTTTATCAATTAGGAAATCATAAAATTCGTTTCAAAGAGAGACATTTCAGCGAATTGACAACTGAAATAAAATTAAAACTTGATAATACAGTTTTTCCAAATGCTGAATTTTTAAGACTTGCAGCATTACGTTGGGCAAACAGCGAGCCAAGAAACGTAAGAGATATACGAGAAATAAAAACTAAACGACATTGGACATATCAGGAGGAAAGCGAGTATTACAGTTTTGCAGAGGACAAAGAGATTGAATTTTATGGACCGTTTAACTTACAACTAACTTTTGATGAGAGAAAAATTATATTTTGGAACCCTCCGTATAGGTATTGGCAATGGTTTGAAATGGACGATGATGTTCATCGTGACGAGTGGCGAAAGTATATGAAACACATTGTAAATTTATTTGGTGGCGATAGGGTTGTTTATCTTGCTGACAATGCACATCATTTGGAAGAGTACATATATTATGAAGGGACTTTTGAAGAAATGGAAAATGCTCTTCTAAGTAAATATGGTAAACCCAAAAATACATTCAAAGAAGTTGCTGACGATTTTGACAATTCATATTTCATTGACGACTTCAAAAGTATTGATTGGAGCAAAAGAAAGCCACTTGAAGAATATTTACCCGAACCGGACGACACATCTTCAACTGCTTATGACTTGGGCAAATATTCCAAAAAAGGTAATCTTAAAAAGCTAAATTTCAAAGATGAAGTATTGCACCACAAACGAGTGGATGATAAAATACATTTCTATCATCTCGCCACAGTTGACGGGCTTTTATGTATTCATACAGGAATAGTTGGCGGACAGGAAAAATTAGAAGTAAAACTTGACAATTACGCACCATTCACTTATGAAAGTCTTGAAGAAAAAATCAAAATGGAAGGCTATGGAAGTAAATGCGACATAAGTTTTACAATTAAATTCAAGGGTTGGGATAACATTCACAGTTGGCAAGACACATTAGACGAATTTGAAACAGAATTACTATGGAACGGATTAGGAACAAAAGGTGGTGGTTCTTATGGTGGTGAAGAAAGAGAAGAATGGTTTTATGCTGTTGACGAAAAACTTACAATGAAACTACTTATAGACTTAGGTAAAAAACATAAAGCAAGTGGTAAAATTGAAGTTTATCGCAACAATACTGACAATGACATTTTTGATGACGGTGAAAATGACGATAAAGAGAAAAACAGGACGCTAATTTTCAAACAATGACAGAAAAGGCAGCCGCCAACAATGCGTCAAGCCCATTAAGTTAAGCTAAAAATATGGCATAGAGTTTGCCCAGAGCCTGCTTTTTTGCTAAAGGAAGTATTGGAAAGGGCACAGTTCTTCCAATTGTTTTTTTCACCAATAAAAAATACATTTGCCTCAAAGAACTTACATAATTATTTTTCTAAACCTTCTATTGCTGGTGCGAGCATTTTGCTCGTACCTCCTAATGTTGTTACACTCAAACACCAACAAAAGCAAAACCAAGCAGAAGTATCTATAAAAAATAGAAAAACCCAAAAAGAAGCTATCTTTCCAGGCAGAAGATACAGAAAGTACCGAAAGAATTAAGCGTATAGCCTCTTGGATAGGACACATTCGCTCTCGTTTGCCTATTTCAGACGCACACGAAAAAGAATTATATAACTATCTACAAAAAGACAATAAATTTTTGAAATACAATCAATCTACTTTGCTTGCTGAAGTGCAAAAAAGATGGTCGCAAAGAGAAATGTTTGGAACAGCTTACACAGAGCCGCTCAATTTAGAAAACTTGGTTTCTAAAAGCCAAGTGGAGCTTACCTATGATGAGAACCTAAAAGAGGCTAAAAAAGTACTCAAAGAGGCACAAGAAGCAAGGGAAGAAAAGAAAAAAGAGCTAATCAATTCTATTCGATACAGGGAAAACAGAAACCCAAACGATAAAGAAATACAACTTATTCAAGACATTTTGGCTCAAAATGGCTTTGATGCGGCTATTATTAAGGCTGAAAAAGAAGTTTTGAGGCTTGAAAACCAAAAGGATTTTATCAAACAGGAAGCCAAAAAGCAAATGAGTTTGTTTGGGGTATTTGGAAACGAATACACACAATTCAAAGGCAAACCCAAAGAAGCGATTAAATTTTTACTAAAAGTTCAAGATGGCGAAGCAATAGACGCATTGTATAGAAATGATATTGGCTATGTTTCTATTGTCTGGGGCGAGAATAACGAAAAAAATATAGGTTATGGCTTAAAGCATATCGTAGAAAAATATGGGGCAGATATTGAGGCGATGGGCTTTGCTGTGGAAGACTTTATCCCCATTGTTTTTGCCTTTGGAGAGTTTAACGTAGATAAGTCGGTTGATGACAAGATTGTATTAGAAAGCGAAACATTCAGGCTCGTTATTCAAACCAAATACTTTGGTAAAAATAAAAAATGGTTGCTATCTGCTTTCAATTTGAAGAGAAAAATATCACTTGGAAGCCTTGAAACCGTACTCGGCAAGTCTTTTACAGATAAGCCACTGCCTTATCCAACAAGCGACAAATAGAAGCAAACAAATATTATACCAAGAAACCCCAAAAACAACTAAAGATATGACACAAGCCGAAAAGAAACAATTAGAAATAGCCTTAGCAGAGGCAAAAGCCGAAGGTAATACCGCTGATGTTGAAATGATAGAGAGCTTTCTCAAAGAAGCGAAGCAAAGCCCTAAAAAAAGCCTCAAAGAGAAAAAAGCAGGTAGAAAAAAAAATATACCTACAAGGCAAAAAAGAAGTAAGCCAGAAGTAAAAAGTACGGCACTTGTTCCCATTAGGCAAGCAGCCAAAAGCAAAACAAATGCCTCTGCCAAAACAAAGGCAAAAAGCAGTAAAAGACAAGCCGCAAGCGTAAATAGTATAAGCCCACAAGTAAGGCTTATCAAGCGTTTTGTTACCCTTATGAATAGCAAAGACAAAAGCACCAGAAGCCTTGAGAACTTACTGATAGCTATAAAAAAAGACTTGGCAAATGGCAAAATCAAAAAAAATGATGCCTATGCAGCCCAAATTATGGAGATACAAAAAACGCTCGTAAAAGCCCTAAATGCTAATACAAGTGTAAGCATACAAGTAAACCCAAACGATTTGGAAAACCTGAAGGATATGGCAAGTAGCGAAAAACGCTTACTTTCGGTAACTTACCTAAACAGCTATTTGAATTTAGCACGTTCCGACAAGCAAGAACCAAGTAAGATGAAAGCACTTGCAAAAAAAATAGGCAATGCTTTAGAGCAAGGTTTTATACAAAGAACAGACCCCTATTTTGCTGAAATGAAAAAGATTTTTGGCAAGCTAAATTCTGGAAAAATAACCTTAGACGCTGAAGGGCTTACAGGGCTTACAGGATTTAAAAGAAAAAAAACAAAAGCAAAAAATAAAGGCTTGCACGGAATTGAAACACCCGAAGAGATGAGCGTTTTGGATCTTGAAAATATGGAGCTGAACGGCTTAGGCTTCTCTGGTGAGTTTGGCAACTTCTTAGGAGATGTAGCAGCTCCTTTTACGGCAGTAGTGTATGGCAAACCAAAGACAGGTAAGACCTATTGGAATTTGATGTTTGCAGATTATTTAAGCAGAAACTTTGGCAAGGTGCTTTATGTCAGTGCAGAGGAATACGGAAGCCCTACACTTATTGCGAAACTAAAAGAAATGACTTTGGATAAGAAAATTATATTTCGTAAAACCTTGCCCGCTGATGTAAGCAAATACGATTTTGTATTTGTAGATAGTGCTACGGTATTAGAAATTGAGCCGATTGATATTGCAGACCTCAAAAAAACGAACCCAAACACGAGCTTTATTTTTGTGCTACAAGTAACAAAAGACGGAAATTTTCGAGGTTCGCAAGAGTGGACGCACAATGTAGATATAATTGTGATAACAAACGACAGAGGCGAGGCGACCTCAAAGGGGCGTTACGGCTTTGGTACTATGGATATTTTTGAGACACTCAAATCTTATCAAAGGGCTTATGTTGGATAATTTTATGGATACAAAAACCTTTTCTGGAACAGGGGTAACTGATTTTCCAGCGGGCTTTCGGAATGGTTCTGTATATAACAAAGGCACAACAGCTATTCAAATAATCGTAGATTTTGGTGGAGGTAATTTTATTATTAGCCTTGACCCTGGAATGATATACAATTTTGAGGAAAGCGTGAAGACATACTCAAACGTAAGGATACAAGCAGGTACAAACCAAATTGATGCAGTTTTTCATTATTAAGCTATGGGATACGTAAAAAATAGCGGGGGTATAGGAAATTTAGCGGAGCTATTTTCAGGAATGATACCAACACCTAAGATAGAAGTGCTAAAAGTTGAAAAAGGCGAAATTGTAAGCGTACAAGTATATAGCGACTTACAAAATTATCAGTCTTTTTTAGCCTATAATCCTAAAATAATTCTTTTGCGTTACAAGACTAAAAGAAGGTCTAGAAAATATAGAAATGAGGTTATTGGACAAGAAGAAATAATTATTCCCGCCCGTTGGGCTTTTCCTCTTGATAATACTCTTGATGGAACTCCAAAAAAAACCACAATTTTTGAGGTAGATACGACCAATAGCACGCAAATACAAGTAGTACCAAAAGCAGAATTAAGGAGAAACGGAGCAACAAAAATAAATATAAAACTAAATGAGTGGTTTAAGACAATAGAAGTAAGAAACAACACAACAGGAGCATTTATTGAGAATATTAAAGTTTCTAATCAGGCTAATTATTCAGTTGTATACCGGGGGGGGCAATGAAAGAAACATAAAGCGGAAAGCGGAATATTTTAAGTTTGCTTATATGATAGAAAAAGATGGCAAAAGATATATAGGGGAAATGAGCACGCAGACCTTAAAAATACAATACGAAAAGTATAAAGATGGACTTGGTAAATTTTTCCTAAAAGGTGTAGGGAAAATAATATAATATTAAAGATTAAAAAAACTCGCCCTTTGGGTGAGTTTTGAAATACATCGCCCTTTGGGTGGAGTATGTTTTAAATCGCCCTTTGGGTGTTTTTAACCAATATTGAAAATGGGATTTTTTAAAGGTGTAGTAAGTACAAATTGGGATAGCATA
>JANRLU010000064.1:0-2144 GCA_033762275.1 Thermonemataceae bacterium
AGGTTTTTCTGTAAAAATTTTTACTTTTTTAATAGACGAATCAGTTTCCAAGAACTGAATGTAGCCGTAACCTGTATCAGGACGAGTAGGTTTTATGCCTAAAGTGATGAGTTTTTCGTTTTTATCACTTTCCTCCAAGGCTTGTAAAACAAGTCTTTCAAATTCTTTTTCCTTAAGAATAATGTGGTCGGCGGGAGCTACCACCAAATTAGCTTCTGGGTCTTTCTGAAAAATTTTATAGGCAGCGAAAGCCACACAAGGGGCTGTATTTCTTCTATATGGCTCTAATAAAATCTGTTCTTGCTTTAAAAAAGGAAGTTGCTCTCTTAGCAGTTCTTGGTGCTCTTGGCTTCCTACCACATATATATTTTCTATAGGGCATATAGACTCAAATCTATCTATAGTCTGTTGTAGGAGACTTTTACCCGTACCAAGTATGTCATGAAATTGTTTTGGAGAAGTATTTCGGCTGAAAGGCCAAAATCTTGAGCCTATCCCACCTGCCATTACTACCAAATAATTGTGATTCATTGTCAAGTTTTTAAAAAAAATAAGTTAGGGAATAAGCTAAATTTAGTTTTTTTCAGTATTTTCGCTACCCCAAAAAAATAATAGTGCAATTATACTAAAAAATCTTTTTTTTATTGTTGCATATTCTTATTTTTTACCTAATTTTATTTTGAAAGAAGCTAATAAGAAGCATTGTTTTATGCAAAATATAGAAAATATCAATCTGAAGGAAAAACTAAAGGAGTTTTTTGGTTACAGCCAGTTCAGAGGCAACCAAGAAGAAATCATAAAAAACTTGTTGGCAGGCAATAATACTTTTGTGATAATGCCTACAGGAGCAGGCAAATCTCTTTGCTATCAATTACCCGCAGTCATAATGGAGGGAACAGCTATCATTATTTCTCCTCTCATCGCTTTAATGAAAAACCAAACTGACCAACTCACCGCTTTTGGTATAGATGCCCGTTTTTTGAACTCAACACTTAGCAAAGCTGAAATCACGAAGGTAAAGAAAGATGTTGTAAACGGAAAAATAAAGATGCTTTATGTAGCCCCAGAATCTCTCAATAAGGAAGAAAATTTGGAGCTCCTAAGAAAAGCTAACATTTCTTTTGTTGCCATAGATGAAGCTCACTGTATATCGGAATGGGGACACGACTTCAGACCAGAGTATAGGAAAATAAGAGGTGTAGTTGATAGCTTAGGAAATCTACCCATCATTGCCCTTACTGCTACTGCTACCCCTAAAGTAGAGCAAGATATTCAGAAAAACTTACAAATGGAAGATGCAAATATTTTTATGTCTTCTTTTCATCGTCCTAATTTGTTCTATGAAGTAAAACCAAAAAAAGATCCCAAAAAGCAACTTATCAGATTTATCAAACAAAGGAAAGGACAATCTGGTATTGTGTATTGCCTAAGCCGCAAAACAGTAGAAGAAATAGCCGAACTCCTTAGCGTAAATGACATAAAAGCTCTACCTTATCACGCAGGCTTAGATGCTGATGTACGAATGAGAAATCAAGATGCTTTCCTCAACGAAGATGCTGATGTAGTAGTAGCTACAATCGCCTTTGGTATGGGAATAGACAAACCTGATGTTCGCTTTGTCGTGCATTATGATGCCCCCAAATCTCTGGAAGGCTACTATCAGGAAACAGGCAGAGCAGGAAGAGACGGATTGGAAGGACACTGCTTGATGCTCTACGACCAAGAAGATATTTACAAATTAGAGAAGTTCAATAAAGATAAAAGCGTAACAGAAAGAGATAACGCCAAACATCTCCTCCAAGAGATTTCAGAGTATGCAGAATGCTCAGTATGCAGAGTGAGGCAACTTTTGCACTACTTTGGAGAAGATTTCAAAGGCAACCATTGCGGACAATGCGATAACTGCGGGCATCAACATAAAAAATATGAAGCCGAAGACCAAGTTTTACTTGCACTCAAAACAGTAAAACTAACAGGACAAAGATTTGGGGCTAAACATATTGCAGATGTTTTGATGGGCGTAGCCAATGACTACGTAAAAAGCTATGAACACGATAAATTAGAGGTTTTTGGCAAAGGTAAAGATTATGAGGAAACCAATTGGATTTCTTTAGTAAGGCACATTCTGCTTTTTGATTTTTTAT
>JANRLU010000065.1:0-24750 GCA_033762275.1 Thermonemataceae bacterium
GTTTAAATGAATAAAACAAAATTTGGTTGTTCGTATTAGTTACAATTTGTTATTTTAAAATGTTTTAGCTTCAAATCTAAATAAATGCTTTGTATCTAACAATAACAAATATTTATTTTGAACAAATCTAAATAACGAAATTTATTATTAGCCTTATTCCACAAGTAAATATCTGTCTTTCTCCTCTTGTGGTTCTATGCGAAGAACATTCGCTAAACACAATAATACTAAGGTTCTTGAAGCCGTTTTAGGAGATATGTGGGCTATTTTGGCAAAATCTTCTATGGTTACATAGGGGTGTTGGCTAAGATATTGTACTAACAAACTTTCTTTCTCACCATAATTAAATCTAAAGTTCTTTCTTTTTTTCTGCTCTTTTAGAATCATTTTCATTTCTTTGCTTGCTTGGATACTTCTATCAGCTACACGTACATAGACCTTCCCTTTATCTTCTCCTTTTTGTATATAGTGAGGCGGATTTGTACTTGGGGGAATATGAAAAATAAGCACGCTTCTTTCAGTATCTTCATCAAGCGATATACGCTCTATTTGATAACTAATTTCTGGAAAACAATATTCTGCTATGGCTTTTTGTAGGATAAACTCGTCTTCATCAGGAAATTTCGCCCCAATTAGTTGTTTGTCATCACTTATGCCTACCATCAACATACCTCCTTTTGTGTTGGCAAAAGCAATAATCTCCCTAATTATTTTTTCAGGATGCTTGGTTTTTAGCTTAAACTCAAGTTGTAAGCCTTCACCTTGTCTCACTATTTTCTTAAGATTTTGAAGTTCTACAACCATTCAATATCAATTTTTCTTTTTGTGTAGCCAATAAGGATAAATAATAAAATAATGAATTACTAAAGCCAACGAACCAAAAATAATCAATATTTTAAAAATAGTAGGCATTTCAGCGTAACGAGTAACAAAACTCTCTATGAAAGCGGCAATGATAAAAAAAGGTATTAAGCCCAACATTATTTTCCCTCCTTTCTCTGCTCCTCTTCTGAAAGACTCTTTTCTGCTATAAGTTTTGGGGAAGAAAATACTATTTCCCATAACAATTCCTGCTGTACCAGCAATAATGATAGACCATATCTCTATCGTGCCATGAAGCCAAATTACTCCTGCTGATTCCCAAAGTAAATTTTCTTTGAAAAATAATGTTTGGAAAGTCCCCAACATCACGCCATTTACAAAAAGGATATAGGCTGTCCCAATGGAAAGAAGAAAAAAAGCAGGTATGCCAATAATACTGATACCTCCCCCCCATACAAAGGTTATGAATGAAACGCGAATATTATTATAGGCTATCCGTAAAAACATTGTAATTGCGTTGGCGTCTTGGTAAACTTTTGTCGGATTACCTTCTTTTATATTTTCCAAAGTCATATCTACATAACCATCTCCCAAAATTCCTCTTGCAAATTCATATTCTCCTGTGTCGTTTAGCACAGAAATAACCCCAATAAGTACCGATACCATAAATATAAGAAAAGAAATAAGCATCTCTTTTCTTACAGCATAAAAAACGCTTGGCAAATCTTTCGTCCAAAAATCAGCAATTTGTTTCCATTTGATGGGCTCTTGCTTATAGATGTTTTGGTAAATACGAGCTGTAATGGCATTAAGATATTGAGTTACGGGGCTTTGCGTGTGATGCGTACGAGCATACGAGAGGTCATCGGCAAGTTCAATAAAAATATCTCCCAATTTATCAGGATGTAGTGTTTCTATGTGTCGTGTATCTTGCTCTATCTTCTCCCATTTTTCTTTATTTTTCCTTAAAAATAGTCCTTCTTTCATATTTTTGAATAGCTAAAGTTTTGTTTTCTAATAAAAAACCAAAAACGTATGGTAAGCATCAGAGCTGAACTAAACAACCCAATAGTGAGCCCTATCCAGACTCCCTTGACTCCAAGATTGGTATATTTACTTAAAAGAAAGCTTGCAGGTGTCCCTATCACCCAATACGCTATAAGTGTAATAATCGTAGGCACATTTACATCAGAAATGCCCCGCAGGATACCCACACCTACCGCCTGAATACCATCAGCCAAGAGATAAAAAATAAAAATAAACAACAACTGATTAGCTATTTCAACAACGGCAGGGCTATTGTTTTTATATAGATTGATGACATTTTCACCAAAAAACTGTAAAAATAAAGAAGACGTTATCATTAAAATAGCTACTAATAAAATTGAAGACGTACCAGAGCGTACTATCATACTACGACTATTTGTCCCATAAGCACTTCCTACGGAAATAGCGGCAGCAAAAGAAACTCCTGCTGCTATCATATAGGTAATAGTGGCTATGCTCAGGATAATGGCGTGGGCGGCTAAAGCCTCTACTGTGAGCCAACCAGCACTTATCGTAGAAAACACAAAAACACCTGTTTCAAAGAAATACTGCATTCCGCTGGGTATTCCCAAACGCAAAATTTCTTTTGAATATAATTTGGTAGGATTATTTTCCAAAATATTGGGTAAGTAACTCTGAAAAAACTTAGACTCCAATACATATATAATCATTAGTGAAGCCATTACCACGCGAGCAATCAAAGTCGCTAAGCCTGAGCCATATAAACCCATAGGAGCGAAACCAAACTTGCCATAAATAAGTACCCAATTAAAGGCTACATTTACAACTAAACCCACAATAGTAATAACCATTGCAGGTACTGTAACTCCCAAACCATCACTAAAATGTTTAACAGCTAAAAAGAACATCATTGGTATAATAGAAAAAGCTATCACACGAAGGTAACTCTTGGCTAAAACTTCTACTTCAGGCTTTTGCCCAAACCAGTGAAAATTAAAACTGATGACTAATAGAACAAGCATTAAAATTATACCCAAACTCAAAGAAAGTTTGATACCACTATATAAGTACAAACCGCAGTTTTGCTCGTTGCCCCCGCTCCTTGTCTTGGCAACTAAAGGTGAGATAGTGGCAAAAACACCTATCCCAATGCAAGCCACTAATATAAAAACAATATTGGCTACCGCAGCCGCAGCCAAAGGAGCATCACTATTTAGTTTGCCTACCATTACATTATCTATTACACCAAAAAGCACGCTGCTAATTTGAGCAATAATAATAGGAAGACTGAGGCGGAACATCTTTTGGACTTCCCGCCAATAAATCAAAAATAAGTTTTGTATTTTTTGGAGCATATAGGCTAATTCTCCCTTCAATTTCAGTGATTGAAACTAAAAAAGCAAAAAAAATATGTTTTTTTATCTAAAACAAAAAAAGCGTTGGCTTTTCCAACGCTTTTAAAGCAAATTTGTAAATTACTTGCTTATTTTTTCTTAGTACCTTTAGCTTCCTTAGCAGCTTCTTGTTCTGCCTGACGCAAAGCACGAGTTACCTCTACAGAAACAATAGGATTTGAAGGGCTATTGAGAATTTTATAGTTTTTCTCTCCTAAATCCTTTACTTTAAACGACTTGCCTACTTCCAAATTGGTGATATCAACCTCTACAAACTCGGGCATATCTGTTGGAAGGGCTAAAATAGTGAGCTTACGTAGTTTGGTAATAAGCTTACCACCCTTCTGAACACCCACAGAATTTCCTACCAATTTAATGGGAATATTCATTTTGATAAACTTATCATTACGCAACAACAAGAAATCTGCGTGTAATAAAACCTCGTTGGTGGGGTGAAACTGAGCATCTTGCAAAATAGCATCATACTCGTCACCTTCTATGTTTAGTTTTACATAAGCAGCATCTGGGTTATACACCAAGTCCCTGAATAAAATCATGGGTGAGTAAAAGTGTACTTGTTCTTTTCCGCCATACAAAACACAAGGAGCTAAACCTTCAGCTCTAAGCTGTTTGGCTTCTGTCTTTCCGAGATTTGCTCTTTTATACCCTATAATCTCTACAACTTTCATAAATTTTCTTTTTTAAAGTGAAAAATGGACTGCAAAGGTCTGAAAAAATCGCTAAAAGCAAAAGATTTTTTCTGTTTTTTTGAAAATATTATTGGTAAATTCGCAAGTTTTTAGTTTATTCTTCCCCAAACGTTATGAAAGAGAAAGAAACCCCTTTGATGAAACAATATAATTTGTTCAAAAAAAAGTACCCAGGGGCTTTGTTGCTTTTCCGTGTAGGAGATTTTTATGAAACCTTTGGTGATGATGCCATCAAAGCGAGCAAAATTTTAGGCATCGTACTTACCAAAAGAAATAATGGTGATGCCGCCAAAACAGAATTAGCGGGTTTCCCACATCACGCCTTAGATACGTATTTACCCAAATTGGTAAAAGCAGGCGAAAGGGTGGCTATTTGCGACCAACTTGAAGACCCTAAGTTTGCGAAAGGTATCGTAAAAAGAGGTGTAACGGAACTTGTAACGCCAGGCGTAACGCTCAATGATAATGTATTGGAAGTAAAAAAAAATAATTATTTATGTGCTATCAGCCCTTCAAAAGATAGATTTGGTATTTCTTTTTTAGATGTTTCTACAGGAGAGTTTTTAGTTTCGGAAGGGACTAAAGAACACATAGATAAACTTCTACAAAGTCTTCAGCCTTCAGAAATTTTATACCCCAAACCTCAAAAAAACACCTTTAAAGAGTTTTTTGGCGAGGATTTTCTCACATTTTTCCCTGAAGATTGGGTTTTCCAGACGGATTATGCCCAAAAAAAACTTTGTGAGCATTTTAAAGTACAAAATCTCAAGGGTTTTGGCATAGAACATTTGCCCACAGGAATTATAGCGGCAGGGGTTATTTTGCATTATTTAGCAGAAACCGAGCATCATCAAATTACCCATATCTCACAAATATCCAGATTAGAAGAAAGCAAATTTGTTTGGTTAGATAAATTTACCATTCGTAATTTGGAACTGCTATTTCCTCAGCACGAAAAAGGTATTTCCTTAGTAGATACCTTAGATAACACCCAAACTAGTATGGGTGGAAGACTACTGAGACGCTGGATAGTTATGCCTCTCAAAGAAAAAAATAAAATAGATGAACGCCTCCAAATCGTACGTTTTTTTGTTGAAAACAACGAAATTTTAGAAAAAATACAAGAATATCTTTCTGGTATTTGCGATCTGGAAAGAATGGTATCCAAAATTGCTGCTCTCAGGATAAGCCCCAAAGAACTAATCGTACTGAAAAATGCTCTCAGAAATGTAGAAAATATCAGAATCCTCTTGGAGGAAGCTAAGAAAAATGATTTAGATGATTCTATTCAGTTTATTTTACAAAAATTCTTGCAGAATTTTCAAGATACAAAAGCTCTTGTTCAAGAAATAGAAAGCACTTTGCTTGAAACAGCTCCTAACCAAAGTACGCAAGGGGCTATGATAAAAGCCAATGTATCGGCAGAGTTAGACGAGTTACATAAGTTCTTGTATGAAGGAAAAGATTATTTGGAAAAAATAAACGCCCGAGAAATAGAAAGAACGGGCATCAATAGCTTGAAAATACAATTCAATAAAGTATTTGGTTATTACTTGGAGGTATCCAACACACATAAAGCCAAAGTCCCAACTGATTGGATACGCAAGCAAACACTCACTAATGCCGAAAGATATATTACAGAAGAGTTAAAAATCTATGAAGAAAAAATATTGATCGCAGAAGATAAAATATTTGCCCTTGAGCAAGCACTTTTTCAGACTTTACTCCAAAAAGTAAGTAAATTTATTCAGGAAATACAACAAAACGCAAAAGTTTTAGCAGGAATAGATGTGTTGGCTTCCTTTGCCGAAATTAGTCAGAAATACAATTACACCCAACCCGAAATTAACGAAAGTTTGGCTTTGCATATAACAGCAGGGAGGCATCCTGTGATAGAGAGGCAATTACCCTTAGGCGAAAGCTACATTCCTAATGATGTTTTTTTGGATACCGAAACTCAACAAATAATTATCATTACAGGACCTAATATGGCAGGAAAATCAGCTTTTCTTCGTCAAACGGCTCTGATAGTTTTAATGGCTCAGATAGGCTGTTTTGTTCCAGCTCAGCAAGCCCAAATAGGTATTGTGGATAAAATTTTTACGCGTGTGGGAGCTTCTGATAATATTGCCAAAGGCGAATCTACTTTTATGGTGGAAATGACCGAGACCGCCAGCATTATGAATAATCTCAGCGAAAGGAGTTTAGTATTGATGGACGAAATAGGCAGAGGGACAAGCACCTATGACGGTATTTCTATTGCTTGGAGTATCATAGAGTTTTTGCATAACCACCCTAACTGCAAACCCAAAACTTTTTTTGCCACCCATTACCACGAACTTAACCAATTGGAAGAAGAGTTGGAGAGAATAAAAAATTACAATGTTTCAGTACAAGAAAAAGATAATAAAATCATTTTTTTGAGAAAATTGGAAAAAGGTGGTACAGAGCATAGTTTTGGCATACACGTAGCCAAAATGGCAGGTATGCCCCCAAGCATCATAACAAGAGCCAAAGAGATATTGAGCCATTTGGAAAAAGAAAAAATACATAATGAACTCAGTGAAAAAATAAAAGAAATCCCTAAAAATGTGCAAGCTATTGGGCAGTTTAGACTTTTTGAGCTACCAGACCCCACTTTGGAGAAAATAAAGAAAATTTTTAAAGAAACAGACATCAATACGATAACACCTATTGAAGCATTAATGAAACTTAATGAAATAAAAAAAATGATAGATTAGCTATCTCAAATATTGTTTTTTCGCTAAAAAGTATTTATTTTTGTTCAATAGCGACTTTTTAAGAATATGCTTCAAAAAATAGAACACATAGGAATTGCCGTCAAGAGTCTTGAAAACTCTAATGAACTTTTTGCTAAGATATTTGGTAAAAAACATTACAAAATAGAGGAGGTAGAAAGCGAAGGGGTAAAAACTTCTTTTTTTCAGATGGGAGAGAGTAAAATAGAACTTTTAGAAGCAACCAACCCAGAAAGTCCTATCGCTAAATTTTTAGAGAAAAAAGGAGAAGGTATTCATCATATTGCCTACGAAGTAAATAATATTTACGAAGAAATGCAAAGGCTTGAAAAAGAGGGCTTTGTATTACTACATACCGAACCCAAAAAAGGGGCAGATAACAAACTAATATGTTTTTTGCACCCAAAATCCACCAACGGAGTACTAATTGAGCTATGCCAAGAAATAAATTCTTAAAGTTTTACATCATAAAATTATTTTTTTAAATGAATTGGTATGCTAAAAACCATTTTACTCATTGAAGACAACGAAGAAATCAGAGAGAATACCGCAGAAATGTTAGAACTCGCTGGCTATACAGTAAGTACAGCCGAAAACGGTAAAATAGGCGTAGAAAAAGCCTTAGAACAAAAACCTGATTTGGTGATTTGTGATATTATGATGCCCATTATGGATGGTTATGGTGTATTGCAGATTTTTATGCACAACCCCGAATTGAGTTTAGTCCCTTTCATTTTTCTTACTGCCAAAACTGAAAGAGCTGACATCAGAAAAGGTATGGAAATGGGAGCTGATGATTACCTTACGAAGCCCTTTACAGAGTCCGAACTCTTGGGTACAGTAGAGAGCAGGCTGAAAAGAGCTGAAAGTATGAAAAAAATTCAACCATCCTCTGATGAGTTTGAAAGTTTTTTGGACGAAGCCAAAGCTGACAGCGAACTAAAAAATTTGCTTACTGATAGAAAAATTTTTATCTATAAAAAAAAGCAAATCATTTATGCAGAAGAAAATGAAGCTAATAAAATTTTTTTTATTAAGAAAGGCAAAGTAAAAACTTATCAAACCAACCTTGATGGAAAAGATTTTATCACAGGGATTTTCTGTGAAGGAGATTTTTTTGGATATGTGCCTATCTTAGAAAATACTTTGCACACTGATACTGCCGAAACACTTGAAGATTGTGAAATTATCTCTGTACCCAGAAACGATTTTTTGACACTTATACACCAAAAACACTCTGTCGCTCAAAAATTTATCCGAATGTTGGCAGGTTCTGTAATTGAAAAAGAAAAATTCTTGCTGGGAATGGCATACAACTCGCTCCGTAAAAGGATTGCTGATACCTTAGTTGCTTTGCATCAAAAATACCAAACAGAGAAATCAGCAGGGGTAGGTATTCAAATTTCAAGGGATAACTTGGCTTCAATGGTAGGCACTGCCACCGAGTCGCTTATACGAACGCTTAGCGACTTCAAACAAGAAGGCTATATAGAAATCAATGAAGGTAAAATTTTGATAAAAGATGAAAAAAAATTAGCTAATTTGCGTTACTAATGAACTTACAAGAACTTTTCACAGACTTTATTTCCTTAATTTTTCCTGATATTTGCTTTAGTTGCCAAAAAGTTTTAAAAAAAGGCGAAAGCAAAATTTGTACCCATTGCCGAGCCAATCTTCCTTTTACTAATATCCATAAGCAAAACCCGAAAGAGAATCTGGTTACGCAAAAATTTTACGGAAAAATTCCCATTGAATATGGTTTAGCATTTTTGCAATTTGCTAAAGGTGGAAAAGTGCAAAACCTTTTACATCAAATCAAATACAACCAACAACCTGAGCTTGCCGAAATGCTGGGACTTTGGTATGCTTCTGAACTAAAAGAACAAGGTTTCCAAGATAAATTTGACTATATCGTTCCCGTACCTTTGCATCCCAACAAGCTCAAAATAAGAGGCTACAATCAAAGTGATTATTTTGGAGCAGGATTAAGCAAACTTTTGGAAAAAGAATTGGCAAATGAGCTACTCCAAAGAAATACGAACACAAGTACTCAGACCAAAAAAAGCCGCTTAGAGCGTTGGAAAAACGTATCCAAGATATTTGAAGCCACCAACCCTGACAAAATACGGAAAAAATCAATATTGCTGGTAGATGATGTTATTACTACAGGCTCTACCTTAGAGGCTTGTGCTCAAGCTCTTTTGGAAGCAGAAGCCGCCTCAATTAGTGTGGCATCTATTGCGATTGCCTGATTTTCTCTTGTTTTTTAACGAATATTTTTTATTTTTGTTATTTTAAAACAACAAAGCAAATACATTGCACGTTTTTTGTGCAAAGAATTTCTACATCAAATATTTAGGCAAATGTTTTTTATGAAAAAAACTCTCATTCTCATACCTCTCGTTGTACTTAGCGTTTTGGTATGGCGTTTTGCTCCTTGGAAGCAAGCTATTAGTGAAGCTCCTTCAGCAGACCTTTTTCATCTTAGTTCCGAAAATAAAGTGTATTATCAGTTAGATACGTCTTTTAGCTTAGTACCCAATGCTCATTTTGCTAAAAAGGCAACCACTGTGGTAGCTCTTATTGTGAATAGACACTACAAAAAACAGGCTCTAAATGACTCTATATCAGCAAATACTTTTGATAATTATATTGAGGATATTGATGAAGCTAAATTATATTTTTTGCAATCAGATATAGATGATTTTAAAAAGTATCGCCTCAACTTAGATGATGAACTTCGCCAAGAAAGTAATAACCTAAATGTTCCTTATTATATCTATAATATTTACTTGAAAAGAGTTTTGGAGCGATTAGAACGCAATAAAGCCCTTCTACAAGAAAATTATGATTTTAGTACAGATGAATACTACGAAACTGACCGCAAAAAAGTCGCCTACCCCAAAAATCAGGAAGAAGCAGATAAAGAATGGAGAAAAGTTTTGAAAAACAGCTTTTTGGAAGGTAAACTTTCAGGAGAAACTGCCAAACAAACCGCAGAAAAACTCACAAAGCGTTATGAAACATTCAAAAAAAATCTATTAAAAACTACTGCCGAAGATGTTTTTCAAAGCTATATGAATGCTTTGGCTTTGGCTTACGACCCTCACACAAACTATTTTTCACCTATATCAGCCTCTAACTTCAATATGTCAATGAATCGCTCGATGGAGGGTATAGGGGCAACTCTTACTACCGAAAATGATTACATCACCATCGCAGATGTACGTCCAGGAGGTCCTGCCTTTAAAAGTAAAAAACTCTTCAAAAAAGATAGAATAGTTGCTGTAGCTCAGGGTGATGGTGGCGAGATGGTAGATGTAGTGGGTTGGCGAGTAGATGAAGCCGTGCAAATCATCAGAGGGAAAAAAGGAACAGTAGTTCGCCTAAAAATATTACCTGCCAGCGAAGGGGCAAACGCTAAACCTACAGAAGTGAGAATGGTACGTGAAAAAATCACTTTTGAAGAACAATCCGCTACTAAGCAAATAATAGAGATACCCAAAGGAAATAAAGTTCAAAAAGTTGGGGTAATTTCTATACCAGCTTTTTATATCAATTTTGAAGAATACAGAGAGGGTAAACCCGATTACAAAAGCACTACCAATGATGTAAAGAAACTTATTGGCGAGTTGCAACAAGAAAACATAGAAGCCCTTATCATAGATTTACGCTATAACGGTGGCGGCTCACTTAAAGAAGCCATAGACCTTACAAGTTTATTTATAAAATCGGGGGCTGTAGTACAAGTAAAAGATGCCAACGGACGCATCAGTGTCGGAGAAACAGATGATTTCAAACAAATTTATCAGGGTCCTTTATTGGTGATGACCAATCGCTTTAGTGCTTCCGCTTCAGAAATTTTTTCAGGAGCTATTCAAGACTACAAAAGAGGATTGATAGTAGGTGAAAACACCTATGGGAAAGGTACGGTTCAAAATGTAATGGATTTGAGCAAATATCTTGTTTCTGAAAGTAATGATGGGAATGTTGGTCAATTAAACTTGACCGTTTCTAAGTATTACCGAGCCTCAGGAAGTAGTGTTCAGAATAAAGGTGTAACACCTGATATTATTTTGCCTTCCGCTTTTGATGACAAAGAGTTTAGTGAAGCTGGCTACAAAACTTCTCTACCTTGGGACGAGATAGAACCTGCAAGAGCTTTTAAACCAAATAATGAAATAAATTCAAAACAGATAAAACACTTACAAAATGACTTTCAGAAAAGACTAAAAAATGATGATGATTTGAAAAAGTTATTAGCTGAAGTGGAGAAAATGCGTAAAAGACGTAAAGAAACGCGTATTTCTTTGAACGAAACTAAAAGAAAAGCTGAAAAAGATGAGGCTAAAAAAGAGCTTAGCCCTAAAATAGAAGATGATGACGAAAATGATACTAAAAAGAAAGTTGTAGAAAATTTCAAAGACTTAAAAGATTTATATTTGAAAAATGCTATTGTAATAGCCCTTGATTTAGCTAAACTATAAAAAAATGAAAAAAATAAATTTTGCCCTACTCGCCCTCTTAGTATTGAGCTTTTTTGCTTGTAATAAAAATATCAATAAAGCTAAAACGAATGACAAAACAGGAAAAATTCTGTTGAGACAGCAACTTAAAAAGGGGGATAGCTATACACAAACCGTAGAATCTACTCAGAAAATACTTATTCCGAGTATGAGTATGGAGATGCCCATGGAGAGTAAGTTCATAACCAATGCCTTTGTAAGCCAAGTAAGTCCAGAGGGGAACATCACGACAGAAACAACTTACAAAAAAATCTACTTCAAGCAAAGTAATCCAATGACAGGAGACTTAATATTTGATTCTGAAGATAGCACCAAACAAGATGAGCCACTTTCCAATTTGAAAGATTTAAAAACCAAAAAGGTAACCATTGTTACAGCTCCAAACGGTAAAGTGCTTTCTAATGATGACAACTTTTCTAAACAGAGTTTTTCTAAGGTAAACAATGAATTTCCTGACACTCCTGTAGCAATCAATGATACTTGGGAAAGAACGAGCGAAATAGAAAATTATCAAATCGGAAAAATGGAGAGCATCAATACTTACAAGATGATTGATAGAAGTAACGGAATAGTTTCTTTAGAGATTAACGGAAAATTTATGATGACAGGCAAAGAAATTGGTTCTCAAGTGGGTACAATAAAAATAGACGAGAAAACAGGGCTTACTTTGGAGAGCAGTATTACTCAGAAACTAACAATGAACACACAAGGAATGGATATCAATATTGAGAGTAATATTAAAATAACCACAAACAAATAAATAAAATAGGGGCTGTAAGCCCCTATTTTATTTCTATAGTTTTAATTTTTTCTCTTCCATTTATTGTAGGATGATACATCATTTCAGCCTGAGCAGGGTTTAGAGTATAAATACCTTTATATTTAGGTAAAAGTTTTAGTTCAAATATATTCTTCCCTGATTTTATTTTTTCTAAGAAGATAGAAACCTTGTGTTTTCGCCTATCCCAATTATGAGAATGAATAATATTGCTGTCGTATTCGCAACCTGCGGGAATAGGTATATCTACCAACACAAAATTGCTTGTCTCTTTTGCACTTATTTCTACAAATAACCTAACAGGTTTTCCTGCCTCCAGAGTTACTTTTTCTTTGTCTTGCTCAGCAAAATAAGTTTTTACTTCAAAACCGTTATTTTCTTTATTTGAGTTTTCATTCCAAAACTCTTGATAAGCTGATACATAGATATTTGCAGTATTTTTCCCTTTTTTATCTATACGAAGTGTTTTCTTAGGTTCAAAGGTTGTGTAATAAGGAAAGTTTCTAATAGTTTCTTCCAAAGCTCCCGTAAGTTGTATTTCTGGATTAGCCTCTTTTTGCTCTATGGCAAGAATGGATAGCATTTCTACTACCGAAATACTTTCATAGGTATTAAGCCAATGACCTTTATTCTTTCTTTGCTCCAACAAATAATTGATAGCCAATCTTCGCTCTCTTTCCATCGTTGGTACATCTTTGAGCAGATGAATTGCTTTTAAAGTTGTTTGAACAGCATTATGAGTTATATCATTGTAATAAATATCGTTATTTGCCCAATAATAATTACCCAAAATAGTTGTATGATATACTTTTCTCAGAGTATCTATGTTGTAGGGCAGTTTTTTATCTTTAAGGATTAGCTGTAAAGTAAGATAATCTTGCAGATTTAACCTCGCAGAGTTATTTTTAGCTTTACTATACGCTGTATGCTCTTTTTCTATATTTTCTATGTATTTTGCATAATTTATATCAGCATTTAATGAGTGCAAAATTTCCAAACTTTCTACTTTTTTAGGAAGCTCTGTTTCTTTTTCTAAAAGAATTTGGAAAAAACTAATTAAAACTCTTTCCTCAAGGTTTACTGAATAACCTTGCTTTTTAGCTTGTAGTAAGGCTCTTATAACTTGTTTGGTAACCCAAGTACTTGTTTCGGATATGCCCCACCAGCCCCATAAGCCCTCTTGATTTAGGTTTTTTTCAAGCATAGCAACGAGTTTTTTTATATCTTCCCTATGAATTCCTTTTTTCCCCTTCAATTTAGCAATACGCTCACTCATTAAATAGGCTAATAATTTAGAGGAGGCTTGCTCATTACATAAATATTCATATTTATGTAAATGTTCCAACTCTGTTTCAACTACTTCCAGCAAGTTTGCAGTGATATTTAATGTAACCTTGCCTTTATTTTTATCAAAAGCCCAAACAACAGAAGTATCCTTATGAATATCAGTAAAAAAGCCTTCTGTTTCTTTCGCTCCTTTCGGATAAATAGGCAGGATATGCTCTTCACCATCTGTGTACTCCTCTTTTTCCAAAGCATACAAAATACGCAAGGAGTCCTTTTTTGCATTTGCCTTTATCCACTTTCTTTCTACAAGAAGTTCACCCACCGAAAACGCGTTAGTAGAAATATTTTGCTTATCCAACTCAAACTTAGTTTTAATGGATAAGCTATCAGAAGTATAGTTGCGTACTTTCCCTATTACCTCTACACTATCGCCAAAGATAGCAAAACGAGGCATTGATAAAGAAGCGGTTAGCTGCTTAGTAGCTCTTATACTTGCTTTATTCACCCCAAATAAAGCACCTTCTTTTCCTGCCAAAGCATAAATATCCCAGCGAGTAAGGTCATCAGGGAAAGTAGCCGTGAAAGAAACTTCTCCATTCCTGTCGCTGAGCAAATGAGGTTGCCAAACGGCATCATCTCTGAAATTTTTTCTTAAGCCGCTACCCTCCAAAACTGCAGTAGCTGTGGCTTCTTCTATTTTTTGTTTGGCATTGGGAATAAAATTCTTTTTGGTAGTTACAATAATTACGCCATCAGCAGCGGAAGCTCCATAAATAGAGGTAGCCACAGCTCCTTTTAGGATATCTACATTTTCTATCGCCTCAGTGTTTAGTTTGGCAAGCTCTGATTGAGTGATAACTTTTCCATCTAAAATGACAAGAGCTTCACTGCTGCCACTCACTGACCTACTTCCACGTAGTATAATTCTATCTTTATCGCTACCTCTAAAATCATCAGCTCCCACTTGCAAGCCAGCGGCACGACCACTTACCAAGTAAAGTGCTTCCCTCTTATTAAGGTAAATATGTAAAAAGTCGCTATTAATATAATTGATAGCCACTCCATATTCTGCTGCTACGGTTTGTATTGTAGCATTTTCAGGGACATTATCAAGCGTAAAAAAACCCTTAGCATCTGTTATGGTACCACCTTTGCTATGCCAAAAAACATTCGCTCCAGGTATAGGCAAGCCTGTTTTGGCATCCATGACTCTTCCGCTGATGTTTAGAAGTTTGTTTGAGTAAACAATTTTATTTTTTCCATTTATCTCATCTTGTATTTTTTTAGCATCTTCAGTAATGCTTTTGTTGGGACTTACACGATAAATGTGTTTTCGCATAATTGCCGCCAAAGAATCGTCCTTCTGTATGAAAAGGGTGTCTATTTTTTTGTAAAGTGTTGCATTTTTGTATGCTTTGATGGATATTTTTGCCGAAAGGCTATCAGCAAATAACAAATACAGCTCATAGGGTGTTTCATTTTTGAGCTGATTTAGCTCAATTCTGCTATCTGCAAATATGATACGCGTTTGTTCTAAAGTTTTTCCATTGAATTTCAATAATATGCCATACTCTAAATTTTTAGCATATTTCTGTGGCAGAAATATAGTGGCTTTGCCAAGCCCTCGACTCTTATCGGATAAAGCATAATCAAAAGTTTCTCTATACATATAGCCTTTTCTTTCTTTTTCTATTTTCTGAGCTGCCTCTTTTGCTGTGTATAATTCCTCTCCAAACATATCAAGCGGAATGCTTGGGCGAACCTTCAATCGAGCTAAATCTATTTTTTCAGCCATTACTACACCTCTATTAAAATGGTATTGGTAACCACTTCTAAATGAGAAGGTTATTCCGTCATTATTATCAATACTTTTATAGGTGATATTTTTGTTTGGTTTGAAAAAACCTAAGGAATAATAGTTCAGACTATAATTAAAAGTATGCTGATAGCTCTCATTAGGAAGATTTTGCCGCAACAAGCTCATACTAAGCACGGCTTTATCGTCTTGCTGATAATAGAAATTATCCCATAAATTGTTTTCGGAAGAGTGCAACACAAATTGCTCCAGATACTGCAGTTCAGAGGCATCTAAGGTATCTTTTTGCTTTTCAATCTTGATGGAAAGCCCATCTGTTTCCCAAGTTTTATCAAGTATGTTTTCTACACTTAAAATATTTTTATGTTTTTCTTTCAAACGTAAATTTTTGATAGTGATAAGGCTGTTGTGAGTTCGTATTTTGAGATGATGGAGCCCGCTATCTGCAGCGAATGAGTATGGTTGCGGATTTACGTAAGAGGCAAAAACAGGAAAGTCGTCCAAAAGCACATAGTATAAAGGTTCTAAATTACCATTGCTTGTTACGTAGGGAGCAATTTGGGTTACACCTTTTTTTGATGGATGTGAAGTCAGGAAAAAATTGTTCTTAGGAAATAAAAATTGATAATAAGGAATTTCCCCCAAATGTTTTTGCCATTTCTGCCAGTCAATAGGCAATTTTTTTTGAGCTTCTATGATTTTTTTAAAATACATTTTTTTGTAATAAGATTTGTGTTTGGGATAATTCTTGAAAATAACATGACTTGATTGGGCAAATTTTGCAGTATTGCCATAAATAGCAAGTTCAGCGTTTTCTACGGGTTGTCCCTGATAATCTGTAACTTTCGCTTTGATATTTACTTTATCACCAGGGTTTATTTTTTCAGGAACCTCAAGGTTTATATTCAATTTTGATGGCTCAGGAGAGATTTGTGTTTCTGCGTGTTCAATTTTATTTTTCCACCAATAGTTGATGAGCAGTTTGTAAGTGGTTTTTCTACTTTTTTTGAAAGCCAATGAGAAATCTTTTGTATCAAATTCAGATAAAAAAAGTTTATTATCAGCTAAAATGTAGCTCCATAAGGGCAAATTATCAGGGTTTGAGATGTTTATTCTGAGAGAGTCTTTGCTCTCAATAACGTTATATTTAAAATTGGGCAAGGGATTTTCGCTGGGGTAATAAAAAAGTTTTTCATATTTATTTTTTACTGCATATATACTTTTTTCTGAAAGTGGCAAACGATAAGGTAAAGTAACAGACTTGATTTCCATTGTTTTCCCATACGTATCACGTAGTTCAAGTGTTACTTTTTCAGTTTTATCTGCCTGATTTAGAGCGTAAATTAGCAAGCTATCTTTATAAGGAACAAATTTTATGACTGACTTTTCATTTTTATATCCGCCATAAGCTACTTTTTCTTCTCTCTGATTTTCGCTATTATTAAAAATAACTTTTACATTGTAATCCATTGTTTCTGCTCCGAAAAGGCTATCTGGAATGGCTACTTCTGTTACTTTATTGGCATCTAATTTTATCTTATGATGCCACAATGTATCAGGGATAACGATTTCTGAACCATCAATTTTACTTAAATAAAGCGAAGGAAATAGGAATATTTCGGCAGAAACATCTAACTGAAATAAATTATTCTCATCTTTTGCTGAAAGAAACAAGTGATTTTGTTCATCTTTGAAATGCTCTATTTTCTCAATAGATAAACCATAATTCACTTTTTGAAGGCTGTAGTCCTCGTATTGGAATAAAATCTTTTTTATTCCCTCCGCATTTCTATCATATTCCCTTTCATAGTAGTCATCATCATCTTCTTCTTCATTTGAATTTTTATAGTTTTTACTTTGAAAAGATAGTTGATAATACTTATCCGCCCCCATTTTGAGAGAATCTTTCAGAGGAAAATCAAAAAGATAAACCCCTGATTTTATAGGTTTTAAATCTTTTTTGAGTAATATTTTTTTGTAATCATCTCTGAAATATCCTTCCAAATACACCCTAAGTTCTTCGTTTAGTTCTTTGCCTCTATAATCCAAAAAATAGACTTTGCATTTGAGCGTATCTTTGGGGCGGTATTTAGGTTTGCTAAAAACGAAATAACCTTGCCAACTTTTATTTTCTTCTTTTTTTGTTTTCACAAATCGCCGAACTTCCTTCCTTTTTTGCTTGTTGGTGATAGCCTTCAAACGCCAAATCCATAATGGCGAATTATATAGCCGGTTTTTATTTTTTTTATATTTCTTTATATCTCTGAAAGGCTTGGCTAACCAATCACCAAACGTTCGGTGTATTTTTACTTCCCAGTCATATTCATTTCTGAAAGTTACATCAAGATTAAAAATAGTTATATTTCCTTGATAATCAATTTTTAAAATACCCTTTTTATTACTACGATTGCGTATGTAGGCGTGTAACGCTTTATTAAAAGTTATCTTTTTATTATTAAGCCAAACCTTTGCGTCTTCAATTATCGCTCCCTTACTATCAGTAAGAGCTATCTGTAAATCTCTATTATTATCAATGATATGAGCTTGTATAGGTGTGATTACTTCCAAAAGACAATGTAATTTATTTTTATTTATGGAGGTAAATAAATAACTCCCAGAAGCAAGTTTCTCTTTCGGATAAATCGTTGAGGAAGGGAAGGAGTCTATTAAAGTTGAAAAATAACTGCTATCTATATTTTTCCAATTATGCAAGTAAAGATTTTCTATTTGTTTGGGCGAAAGTTTGTAAATATAGCTAAAATCACTTTTTTCAGGGCTTTTGCTTAGGTCTTGTGCAAAAACTGAAACAAATATTCCTAAGAATAAGTAAAGAGTAAAAAACGTTTTCATTTTATTTTTGAGATAAATATGATAAAATTAATCTATAAATGTTTTAATAACTTCTACAATATCAATAGCCACTGCGGTTTTTGTTTTCAGAGGGAAGTCTAACTTCTGTTGTTGGCGAGTTATGATACTAATTTTATTAGTGTCATAACCGAAGCCTGCTCCCGCTTCTTGCAAAGAATTGAGTACTATCATATCCATGTTTTTTTCTTGAAGTTTTTTCAAGGCATTTGCTTCCTCATTGTTGGTTTCTAAAGCAAAGCCTACAAAAATCTGATTTTCTCGTTTATTTTTGCCAAGTGTAGCCGCTATATCAATATTTTTAATGAGTTCTATCGTGAAAGTATCTTCTTTTTTCTTGATTTTCTGCGTGGCGATTTCTTTGGGGCGATAGTCGGCTACGGCTGCTGCAAAAATACAAATATCCATATTATCCACCAAAACGGCACTATTTTCATACATTTCTTGTGCTGAACTTACCCTTATCAACTTTGTTTGTGTGGGTGTTTGCAGATTTGTTCTTCCAGCAATAAGTGTAACTTCTGCTCCTCTTTCTGAGAGTATTTGAGCCAAAGCATACCCCATTTTACCTGTAGAATGATTACTGATAAATCGAACGGGATCTATTGCCTCTTGCGTTGCCCCCGCAGTTATCATTACTTTTTTTCCAAAAAAGTCTTGTTTTTGAGTAAAATACCTTTCTAAAAAATCAGCAATGTGCTCTGGTTCAGCCATCCTGCCCTCGCCTATTAGCCCACTCGCCAATTCGCCAAACTCTGAAGGAATAACAATATTTCCGAACTTCTGTAAGTTTTCTAAGTTTTGTTGGGTGCTTGGGTGTTTGTACATATCCAAATCCATAGCAGGGGCAAAAAAAACGGGACATTTTGCGGAAAGATAAACTGCTGTAGCCAAACTATCACATATCCCATTAGCACATTTAGCCATCGTATTCGCTGATGCTGGAGCAAAAACTATTGCATCTGCCCACAAGCCGATGTCCACGTGGTTATTCCACATACCTGTTTTGTCTTTTACAAAATCTATCAAAACAGGTTTTTTAGAAAGTGTAGAAAGCGTAAGTGGCGTGATAAATTCGCTCGCTTTTTCCGTCATAAGCACCTGAATATCAGCTCCTTTTTTGATAAGTAAGCGAACTAAAAAAGCGGCTTTGTAGGCGGCAATACTTGCCGTAACAATCAATACAATTTTTTTATTTTGTAACATTTCGGTAAGAATATATACTCAAACAAAAGTAGTTTATACGTATGTAATTATTTGAAATTCAAGGTATCAAACCTAATAGTTTTTTAGAACCTATTAGGTTTGAGTATAAACAAATTTATTAAGCTCCCCAACCTTCTTTATCCAAGTCTCTGTAGCGAATGGCTTCTGCCAAATGCTCTATTTTTATGTCTTCGCTTGCAGCAAGGTCAGCAATGGTACGAGCTACCTTTAAGATGCGGTCGTAAGCTCTTGCTGAAAGCCCTTTTTTTTCCATAGCAGCTTTGAGCAACACTTTTCCTGCTTCATTGATTTGACAAATTTCTTTTACCAACTGAGAAGGTATCATCGCATTAGAATAGATATTTTTCATTTCTAATTTTTCAAACCTTTTTGTTTGCATTTCTCTCGCTTTAATTACTCTTTCACGTATTTCGGCACTCGTTTCGGCTTTTTTGGTAGAACTGAGTTCTTCAAAAGAAACAGGTGTAACCTCAACGTGTAGGTCTATTCTATCCAATAAAGGTCCGCTTACCTTATTCAAATATTTTTGTACAGCTCCAGCAGGACACACACACTCTTTTTCAGGGTGATTGTAATACCCACAAGGGCAAGGATTCATAGAAGCTATCAACATAAAATTAGCGGGAAAATCTACGGAAACCTTTGCTCTTGAAATGCTTACTTTACGCTCTTCCAATGGTTGTCTCATTACTTCCAATACGGTTCTTTTAAATTCGGGGAGCTCATCTAAAAACAAAACGCCGTTGTGAGCTAAAGATATTTCTCCAGGTTGTGGAATCACACCACCACCTACCAAAGCTACATCGCTGATAGTGTGATGTGGGCTGCGAAACGGACGTGTAGAAATCAAGGAGGTTTCTGTGCCTAATTTACCAGCTACTGAATGAATCTTGGTAGTTTCCAAAGCCTCCTGTAAAGATAAAGGAGGTAAAATCGTAGCTATTCTTTTGGCAAGCATTGTTTTTCCTGCTCCAGGTGGTCCTATCATTATTACATTGTGTCCGCCTGCTGCGGCAATTTCTAAAGCTCTCTTCATACTTTCTTGCCCTTGCACATCAGCAAAATCAAGTTCGTATTTGTCCAGATTTTCAGTAAATATTTTTCGGGTATCTTTTTGTAGAGGGGCAATATTTTTCTGTTTTGTCAGAAACCCGATAGCATCTTCTAAGGTTTCAACAGGAATAACCTCTATATTATTTACAATAGCTGCTTCAGAAGCATTTTCTTTAGGAAGAATAAAACCTTTGTAACCTTGTTTGCGGGCTTCTATGGCAATAGGTAAAACCCCTTTGATAGGACGTAAGATGCCATCTAAAGAAAGTTCACCCATTATAATATATTTTTCTATATCTTCTGCTAAAATTTGCTCGGAAGCCGCTAAAATTCCAACGGCAATTGCCAAATCGTAAGACGCCCCCTCTTTGCGGATATCAGCAGGAGCGAGATTTACCACAATTTTTTGGCGGGGGAAGAAATAACCTATGTATTTGAGAGCTGCTTCTACTCTCTGAGCCGACTCTTTGACGGCACTATCAGGCAAGCCCACCATAAATAGCCCTTGTCCTTGTCCTACGTTTACTTCAATGGTAATAGTAAAAGCTGTTACGCCATAAACGGCACTTCCGTAAATTTTTGCAAGCATAATTCTCAGTTTTTTAGCTATTTATATACTCAAAATCTTAACCATATCAATCATTTCTTGGCTGATAGGCTTTTGTTTGCTGAAAGTTTCTTTAAAAGGTGTGTAAACAATCTGGTCGTTGATGACTCCTGCCATTACATTTTTATAGCCTGCCAAAAGCCCGTTGACAGCCGCCAAGCCCAATCTACTTGCCAAAATTCTATCTCTTGCTGTAGGGGAGCCGCCTCGCTGGATATGTCCTAAGGTACTTACTCTGATATCAAATTTATCAGGAATAATAGTTTTTATTTTTTCTGCGATTTCTTGGGCATTCCCTTCCTCATCTCCTTCAGCAACCACAATGATAGATGATGTTTTGGAGCGACTCCAACCTGCTTGCAGAATGTTAGCAACTTCTATAGTATTCATTAGAGTTTCTGGCACCATTACTATTTCTGCCCCACCTGCTATGCCGCAAGCAATAGCAATGTAACCAGAATCTCTGCCCATTACCTCTACAAAAAATATTCTATCGTGAGAGTCAGCCGTATCACGTATTTTATCAATTGCATCTAAAGCCGTGTTGATGGCTGTATCGTAGCCGATGGTGTAATCAGTGCCATACAAATCATTATCAATAGTTCCTGGGCAGCCCACAGTTGGAATACCAAATTCCTCATAAAAAACTTCAGCCCCTCTGAAAGTCCCATCACCACCAATCGCTACAATCCCCTCTATACCATTTTTTTTGATATTTTGGAAGGCTTTTTTTCTACCCTCAACCGTCATAAACTCCTGACTACGAGCAGATTTGAGTATGGTTCCGCCTTTCTGTACAATATTACTTACTGAATGAGATTGCATAGGCAAAATATCGCCTTGTATCATTCCGTTGTAGCCTCTCTTGATGCCAAAAACTTCTAAATTGTTGTAAATAGCCCCTCTCACTACAGCCCTTACGCAGGCATTCATAGCGGGAGCATCGCCACCGGAAGTAAAAACAGCTATTTTTTTCATAAAAAAGTACTTAGGAACTCTAAGTTAATGAAAATAGCTTTACAGTTCATACAAAAAATGAAAATATTTTTGGTGAGCTTTGCTTTTTTATTTAAAAATCCACTTTCTAAAAACCTTTTGTAAGAAAGGCAACAAGACATAAACCATTAAAGGCACTAAAATTAAGGTCATTATCAGGGTTCTAAGAGGAACAAAAGGTATCTGAGCTAAGTACTCACCAAATAATACACTTAATAAGGTGATGCTGGGATAAATGGCTATCCAAATGATTATCACCATTTTCCATTTTTTTGGCTGTGTCATAAGTAAAAAATTATACAAAAATCAGCACTAAGGTAAGTACAATACCTGCTATCACAAAATACAATCCTTTTCTAAATATAGACGTTTTGGGTCTATACATCCAAAATGAAGATATTACGAAAAATAAAAGGGAAAGCCCGAAGAAGATATTAAGAAAAAACAAGGGTTCGGAGCTTTTCGCTTTGTGCAAATGTGTCATTTTATCCAACACAAAAGGTAAAGTTTTGATGGTATAGCTTGCTTGCCCTGTTTGTTTATTGTAATTTCCATTTTCAAAATAAATATAATTATTATCTTCACTCTTAATTTTTATTTTTTTGATTCCTAAGGCTTCTCCCAATTTAGCTGTTTGAACTTGAGTTTTTATCTTTTTTTCTACAGATTTATCTTTTTTGAGAAAATCTGTATCACGAAAAATAAGTATAATGCCACTAACAGCATACATTGCCATAATCCCAACCAAAAAGAACCCTAAATAACGATGAGCCACTCGCATAGCCAAATTTGAAGATATTTTTTCCATTTTTATTTTGAATCTTTCTAAATTGCAAAAATATAGGAAAATATCAATTTCACCAAAAAAGTATAAAAAATTAAACTACTTTTCACCTTACGAAACAAAAAACCCGCTTAAAGCGGGTTTTTCTTAGTGAGCTACAACTTTTTCTTTGAACTTTGTTACTTGCCTACGCAAACTTTCAATAGCATCTTCTGTGGCTGCCTCAAAAGAACTTTTCTGCGATTTAGCAAAAATTACGTTCCCTGGTACGTTCAGTTTGATTTCTACAATTTTATTATCTTTATGATTGTTTTTGTCTAATCTTAAAAACACTTCTCCTTGTGTAATTCTATCATAAAAAGTTTCTAACTTATCTAATTTTTTCTGAATAAAGTCAGTTAGTTTGATGTCGGCATCAAAATGAATGGATTGCATCTGCACTTTCATAATTCATTGGTTTTAAAGTGAAACATTGATTACAAATTAAGCCTTTGGGTGAGCTTGTTCAAAAGCATCTTTGAGTTTTTGCAAAGAATTGTGCGTATAAATTTGTGTGGCACTCAGGCTGCTATGCCCCATTATCTCCTTGATGGCGTTTAGGTCAGCACCTCTATTAAGCAGATGTGTAGCAAAGCTATGTCTAAGTGTATGCGGACTTTTCTTTTCGGCATTACTTACAAGGCTTATATATTTTTTTACAATTCTATAAATAAGCATAGGATAAGCAGGTTTTCCTTCGTCTGTTAAGATGAGTTGCGTAGAAATATCTTGAAATTGTTTTTGTTTTTCATAGATATATTTTTGCAAAATGTGGCTTAGAGCCGCAGAAATAGGGATAACCCTTTCCTTGTTGCCTTTTCCAAGCACTTTTATTTCCTGACGAATAAAATTAATATCTTGTTCTTTAATTCCTAATAGTTCTGCTTCCCTCATACCTGTTCCATATA
This sequence comes from Thermonemataceae bacterium, assembly GCA_033762275.1. Lineage (GTDB taxonomy): Bacteria > Bacteroidota > Bacteroidia > Cytophagales > Thermonemataceae > Raineya. The sequence goes on from JANRLU010000065.1 coordinate 23,583, forward strand.
AAAGTTCTAAAACAATTTTATCACGTAAGCCGATAAAGTCATCTTCAAACTTTAAATGTTCAAAAAGTAAAATAAGTTCTTTTTCTTCTATAAAAATAGGCGTCTTTTTGGGTGTTTTGAGTGACTTTATTCGCAAAGTTGGGTTTATTTCCAAATGACCTTGCTTTACCAAAAACTTGTAGAAAGATTTCAGTGTAGCTATTTTTCTGTTGATAGAACTTGCTTTAAGACTTTCTTCTGAAAGGGAAATGATCCAAGAGCGAATGAGATGGTAATCCGCTTGAAGGGGGTCTTCTATAGCATATTGGTGTTTGAGATATGCTACAAACTGCTCTAAATCATTGCGATAAGAGGAGGTTGTGTGCAAGCTCTGGCGTTTTTGGTAACTTATATATAAAAGGAATTTTTCAATCATTTTAGCATTTAGGATATATCCTAAATGCTAAATAAGTGCTTTTCTTGAGAAAAGCAAGAAAAATTTAGTTATTTTCGCCTTGTTGGAGTTGTTGGCGATAAGCGGCACGCAAAACGGTTCTTCTACGCCCGATTGATTTTTTCTCAAAAAAAGTACGGCTACGCAATTCTCTAAGCACGCCTGTCTTTTCAAATTTCTTTTTAAAGCGTTTAAGAGCTTTATCTATACTTTCGTTTTCTTTTACTTGAATTACTAACATTACTGACACCTCCTTTTGTATCCCGATAGAAAGGGACTGCAAAGGTAGCAGGATTTTCCCAAAAAACAAGACTGATTTTCAAATTTTTAGAGATAAGTTTTCTAAAAAAAATACGATATGAGATTGTATCAAAATATTTTTCTATAATTCCTTCACAAAAAAATAACATACAAAATTTTCTAAGAAAAAATAATTTTCCCTACCTTTGTAATATCTTTAACAAAACCCTTTATTTTTTATGCAAAAACAATTTTCTGGGGCTTACCCCCCCCACTTTTAAAGTCAAAGCTGCTCATTTTGAGTATCTTGTTACTTTATCTCGCTGCCTGTAAGAAAAAAGAAGAAATCTTACAAAGCCTTGATAAAAACCAAGAAATCTCCCTCACAAAGGCGAAAGAGCATTTCCAAAACCAACAGCCATTGGCAATGAAACAAAGAAAAGCCAAGCAAGCAAATCAAAGAGAAGTCGGCGTCCCTGATGCCTATTACGAGTT
>JANRLU010000066.1:0-13740 GCA_033762275.1 Thermonemataceae bacterium
GAACTTTATTATTTTCTTTTGCTAAATTTTCTGCAATATAGGTTTTATTGGAGGCATCTACAACGATTTTGTAGGGCTGATAAGTTAATTTTTTTAAATTTTTGACGGCATTATTTTGTATGATAAGGTATTCTGCTTTAAGGGTATTGATTTTAAGCCAGTCCTGCAAAGAAATAGCTTTTTGAATAAAAATAATTTTATTTTTTCGCCAAACCCAAAACTCCCAAGCTCCGAAGTTTTCCATAGAAGGTTTTTGGTGGTAGTGTTTTTCTTGCGTTCCCAATTCGTCCAAAAGATTTTTTGTATTAAAATTTAGTCTTCCTACTGATTTTTCTAAGGAGCTATCTGTCCATATTTGTGTTCTTGTACCTTCAGTGAGGCTACAAGCCCAAGCATTAGGAATACCATATACAGCAAAAATAGCCTGCTGTTTTTGTTGGTAGTTCTGATAAATACTATTGATAGACAATAACACCATAGTAAGCCCTGCGAAAATGCCAAAGTAAAATCGTTTTTTCTCAAAAAATAAAATGATTGAAAGTAGAAAAATACTTAATAAAATAGCCTCCTCTATGTTTAGAACAAAACTTGTGGTTGCATAGTCCAAATTTTCCACGCCAAATACAATTTTATTAGTAAGCCAAATCGTTTTTTCTAAAAACCAGCCTAATATCTCAGGGATATAGGGTAAAAATGAAACGACCAAAAGAGCCAAACCCATTAGTAAAACTACGTTTCCTAAAGGAATAATAAGTAAATTAGCAAAAATTCCGTAAGTAGGATATTGATGAAAATGATACAGCGTAATAGGCAGTGTAAAAAGTTGGGCAGCTATAGAAACAATAGTAGTTTTCCAAATCCAATCGGAGAGAATATTATTGGCTTCATAATAAGGATACCATTTAGGAAACAAATATACGATTCCCAATACTGCCAAATAAGATAATTGAAAACCTACATCAAAGAGAAGAAAAGGATTCCAGACAAGAAGGAAAAAAGCTGAAACAGCCAAAGTATTATAGATATTTACATTTTTTTGTGTATTCTGGGCTATTACTATCAAAGAAAACATCGCAACGGCACGTAATACCGAACCCGAAAGCCCCGTAATAAAAGCATATAACCATAAAATAAGTAAGACCATTAGCATAAAAGGCAGTTTGCCATTTTTCCGCTCTTTTAAAAAAGCAAAAATTTTGGATAAAATCCAATATAAAATACCTACGTGCATACCCGAAACAGCCAATACATGGGTAACACCTGCATTGGTATAGGCTTGTTTGAGGTCTTCATCTAAATGATGTTTTACACCAAGTACCAAAGCAGATGCCATTCCGGATTCTTGTTCGCTTTCTACGAAATTTTTGATAGCTTTATCGCAGTATTGCCTTATTCGGATAGCCGCAGACTCAAAAAGTTTGTACCAAGGTATGTCTGTTTTTAATTTTAGGTAGTCTTCTTGTTTGATGTATTGTTGATGGTAGATATTCTGATAACTCAGGTATTTTCTATAATCAAATTGATACGTATTGAGTGGCGTGGGTATAAGTTGCAAATGATTAGTAGCAACGAATATATCTCCAAATTGAGGTTTTTTATTACCTTTTTCCAAAAAAATATTTGCCTTACTTATTGATTTTTCCCATTTTTTATCTTTTTTAATACCTTGTATTTGACAAACAAAGTGATAAGTTTTGGGTTTTTCTACTACTTCTGAAATAATTTTGGCTTGGTAATGTGAAAAACCTTCTTCTTGCGATAGTAAATGATAAGAAATATTACTTTCGTTACGAAAATGAACAACCAAGGCCCCAAAAATTCCTACACACATATAGGCTAATACAGCTATGGCTGGTTGCAGAGATACTTTATACCTTTTAGGGCTAAAAAATGAAATTAGCAAATAAATAAGTAGCAAACAACCCCAACCATAAACCAGAAAATCATTATATACGGGGAAGGTTTTACCCAATAAAATACCTATGAGTAAAAATAATAAAAAGCGGACAAAGGTCAAGCCGCTGAAATCTGTTGGGGGCTGTTCTTGTTGTTTGGGACTTGCTTCCCACTTGCTTTTTAAGAATTTTAAGAGTTTCATAATCAGATAGATGTCTCCTTAAAATTCTTAAAAAAAATAACAAAAAACAAATGTAGTAAATATTTTTTAGGAAAAAACCTATAAGGCTTATAGAAAAAACCTTATAGGTATGTGTATAGTGAGATATTTATTTTTTGGTACTATCTTTTTGTGTAGAATCTTTGCTGGGGCTTGCTTCTGTATTATTGCTTGCTTGTTTGCGAGGAGGTAATTTACCACCTGCTTTTGTTACAAACTCTTCGTGCTTTTTGATAAGATTATTAAATTCTTCCACAACTCCATCATGTTTTTCTCTAACTTCTTTATGTTTTTTGTAAAATTCTCTATTTTCGTTTTCCACTGCTTTGTTATCTATTTCACTTTTTTGATGTTTTTCCAAAGTTTTAGCGTGTTCTTCTATAAGTTTGGATTGTGCAGCAATAGACTCTCCATCTTTAGCGAGCGTATTTTTGATTTTCTCTACCAATTCTTCATAACCGAGTTCTGCGGTAGGTTTCAGCTTGCCGTAAATAGCACTTAGCGTATCATTATATTTTGTAACCTCCAATAATTCATCAGACCATTGTGAGTGTTCTTGGTTCAAATCACCCAATTCTTTCTGTAATTCATCGTTAAGGGCTTGATTACTTTTGGAGTCATCTTTTTTGTCTGTTGTTTGGGACTTATCACAAGCATAGAAACTGATAGTCGCGAAACTAAGCATTAGGTAGAATAGTATTTTTTTCATAAGATTTATATTTTTGAAAAACAGATTAAAAAAACACCTAAAAGTAATAAAAAAATAAGAATTTAAAATATTTTTTTTCGTTTTTTAATTTTAAAGAAACATAATTATTCTTATTTTTCAGATAAAACACTCTATTTCAGTCTTTTGTTTTCTTTTTCAATTTTTGTTTTGGAGAGGTCGTACCTAAAAATTACTTTCTTTTTAGCAATTTGTTCTAATGTAGGTTTTAGTATCAATTCTGCATTTTTTTTTGTTTGCTCCAAAATATTGCTCTCTAAAGCTGTTTTCTGAATTTGTTCTTCTGCGGCTTTGTAGGCATCGCTTACTATTTTTCCTTCTCCACTACCAAAAACCCCCGATTCCATATCATACAACTTAGACTCTTGGTGATTAACTTTTACATAACAAAGCTCAGGCTTAGGTAACTCTATCAGTACAACGCTATCTTTTTCTATGATATTTTCAGGTTTTATCTTTGATAAGTCTATACAGCCAACCGCTTCCCCACTTATGATAAGTACAGCTTTGCTATCTCGCCACCAAGATTTTTTTACTTCGTACTCCAAAATATCTTTAAATTTATATTTCACTAATTCTAATTTTCCCATAGCTTCTATTTGTTCTAAAGTGGTGTTATGCGTGATTACAGGCGGAGGAGGCGTATCAAAGCCAAGAATTTTCTTTTTGGCAAAATCCCAAACCAATATCGCAGCCACAATAAGGACAAGTGTAACAGCAACCCGTAAAGTCCATTTTAAAAACATAATCTTACTTTTTTGTTTTTTTATCTTAATTTTGCTTCAAATCTTGAAAAAATGTTTCAAATTATTGCTGAAAATTTAGGAAAAAAATTCCATTATGAATGGATTTTTAGAAATTTCTCTTATACTTTTGAAAATAAAGTGTCTTATGCGGTAGTAGGTAACAACGGAAGCGGAAAATCCACTTTATTGCAACTTTTAGCAGGATTTGTACCCGCCAGCGAAGGAAAAATAGCCTATCAAGAGCAGGGGCGTTTGATAGATACAGATAATTTTTATAGGTATGTTGCTTGGGCAAGCCCTTATTTGGAGCTTATCGAGGAAATGACTTTGGAAGAGATTATTCATTTTCATCAAAAATTCAGAAAGTTAAAGCTTAGTAATCAGGAATTTATAGAAACATTGCGTTTGGAGAAATCAAGAGATAAGCTAATTAAAAATTTTTCTTCAGGAATGAAACAAAGATTAAAATTAGGCTTGGCAATGTATAGCCAAACACCTATTTTGATGCTTGATGAACCCACAAGTAACTTGGATATAGAAAACATCTATTGGTACAAACAAAGTATTTTAGAGCAGAAGAAAGATAGATTAGTAATTATAGCCTCCAACCAAAAGGAAGAATATGACTTTTGTGAGCAAATTATCACTATTTCTTAGGTAAGTTGAGTTTGTATAGCTTCAAAAGTTTCTTGTTTCAGTTTTGCGATATGACGGCTATCTTCTAATAAAGGAGCTGAAACTATTAACTGAATTTTATGCCACTGAGGAAGTAGTTTGCTATCATCAGGTAATACACGCCAAGCATTACAAATACTAACAGGAATTATAGGGGTTTGGGTATCTGCGGCTACTTTGAAAGCTCCATCTTTAAAATTTACCATTTGTGGAGGGTTTTTAGAAAATATACCTCCCTCAGGAAAAATAATAATACTTTTACCTGCCACAAGAGCGTTTTTCATTTGTTCATATACTTTTGCCGCTGAAGTTTTAGACCCTCTTTTGATAGAAATATGCATTTTGGCAAACATATAACCAAATAGAGGTATTTTGGCAACCTCACTTTTCCCCACAAACACAAATTCGCCTTTCATCAAGCCAGCCATCAAAGCTATATCCAAATAGGAAAAGTGATTGGCACAAAAAACATAGTTCTTTTTTCTTGAAAAATGATTTGCCCCAATGGTTTTTACAGGGATAAAAATAAGCTTGAAAAAACTCCAAGACCACATTTTGTATAGGTAAGTGTTCAGGGAGGGCAAACGTAGGTAAAAGAACAAAACTAAAAATGGGAAAACTATCAAAAAACCTACTATAAAATTTGCTACTATCCAAATAGCATAGAGTTTTCTTAGGAAATACATTGTAAAAAGTTAAATAATAGAGTCGAAAAAAGAAGCTAAATTATTATTTTCTTTTTCTGGGGTTTCTTTATCTGTTTGTTGCTGCTCTTGGTAGCGTTCAAAAACTTTTTCAAATTCTTCGGTTTGTTTATCCATCTCGTTAGAAGTTTCATTGATTTTGCCTTCTAAGTTTTCTAAAAAGTTTCTGTGTTCACTTCTGCTTACTTTGTCTAAGATTGTTTGTGCAAAGTTTTTGAGTTCGCTTAATAGGTTTTCTTTGTAGTCATCTAAAGAAACACCTTCATTTTTAATTTTTTTAAGTTCGTTAAGGGCTTGTTGAAGGATTGTTTTTGCTTTAATATCAGCTTTTTGCACTAAGTTACGGGCTTGATTTCGGGCATCAGCCAGAATTTCATCAGCTTTGAGTTGAGCTTCTTTTACTTTAAGTTCTGCATCTTTTTTGGCTTGTTCTACAATATGGCTACCTGTATCCTCAGCGGTTTTGAGGGTTTTGAACAAAGAGGTTTCTACTTGTCGGAGTTGGCTTACTTCTTTATCAGCTATTTCAAGTTTTATCTTTAGTTCTCTGAGCTCATTGTTCGTCTTTTCCCACTCTTGCGAAAGGGCTTGCAAAAAAGCTGTTACTTCGTCTTTATCATAACCGCCAAAGGCTTTCTTTTCAAAAGTTTTTTGTCTTATTTCAATAGGTGTAATCTTCATAGCGATAATTTTTAGCCTCTTCTACTTGTTCTTTTTTCTACTTCTAAGCTTTCTGTGAGCATTTTTTGTTCTTTCAAATGATTTTTGGCAGCAGCTACTGAAGCAGAAACTATCTCAGCAATTCTCTCAACAAAACTTACCATGTAAGGGTGGATTTTTTTGAGGGAGAGTATTTCCCAAACACCAATAGCCGTTCCATCATCAATAATAGGTACAATAAGTACGTTTCGAGGAGTACTTGCCCCCAAGGCAGAACTTATTTTCTCATAAGAGTCCGGAACTTGGTCTAACAAAATGGTTTCCTTGTCTGCAAAAGATTGCCCAATGAGCGTTTCGCCTATCTTGAACGTTTGTTTAAATATTTTTCGTTTATTAGCAGCATAGGCGGCAGAGGGCTCAAGAAAATGCTCTGTATTGGCAGTATTATTATCATTAAGCACAAACATTATTCCTTGATTTGCTTCCATATAGGTTACAACAAAAACTGTAAGTTGGTAAGCCATTTCAGCTAAGTCTTCTATACTTAGCTCACGCAGCAACTCTGAAACTTCTGCGATACCTTGTGTAGCCCAACGGTCTTGCCTATCTTTATCTGCCACTTCACTAAGTTGTTGTTTCATCAGTTGGAGTGTGTTGGCAATACTCTCTTTATTTGCCATATTGAGCTTGCCTTTATATTGAGCTTGCAAATTTCCTTGTCCAATTTCTTTAGCAAATTCTGTTGCATTTTTCAGAATATCAGCCAAATCGTTGATGTTTCGGGCAATGTATCCTATTTCATTTTTGGAGGTAAAATCTATCTTATTACTTAGGTTGCCATCAGCGAGTTCGCGAGAGGTTAAAGAAATTTTTTGGATAGGAACAAGTACTAAATTTCGAACAATATAGTAAACATAAGCTATCAAAGATAAATTGATGATACCTAAAACAATCATACTCCAATCTAATCGACTGTATTGTTGTTCTATTTTTTGCTGATAAAGTTCTGTGAGTTGGTCGTGCAAACTCACAAAAGAGGTACATTTTTGCCCTAACCATTTTTCATCTAACTTGAGTGTGTCAGTACTTTTTCCTTTAGCAAGTTTATCTACAAGTAAATCAACGTCTTGTTTGTAGTTGAGCCATTGTTTGCGGATTTTTCCAAGTAATATTTTGGTATTGGCGTCAGGCTTTGGAATTTTTATTTTTTGCTTGTTTTGTTCTACTTCTCCACCATTCTCTAATACTAAAAACCTTGTATTATAGATACTCTCCAAGCGATTGATGTCATCAGCTATGTTTTCATTGTAAAAGTCTTGGTTAGCTAAAATACTCAAGGTAAGTCTTAGTTGGTTAGCTATTTCCCTGATTTGTAGGGTGTAGCCTACTACTTGGCTTTGCTTGGGGCTAATAGCCACCATTCGTATCACTACATAGTTGGTAAAAGTAATTACCAGAAGCAATACACCCAATAAATAGGCTATATTTCTAATTTTGACATCTCTCATTTTTTCAAGCTACTTGCCATACTATTTTCTTGAAGCCATTTGCCATCAGCATAATACGCAAAGGTTGGGGCAATAATACCAAATAAGCCTCTTTTGAGGGAATTTTTTCTACCTCCATCCAAACACCTTGCTCGTCAGAAACCTCATACAGATTTTCAGCCTTACGGATATAGTTTTTTGCTAAATAAGCCAAAGGCGAGAATATTTCGGTATCTGGAGAAAATTCGTCGTGTAAGTTCATGAAAATGTCTTCCAAAAAGTCATCATATTTTTTCAAAAAACCATCTTCCAAATCGTGAAGTTCCTCCTCAAGCAAATCGTAATGTTCGTCGTCATAATTTAGCTCACTCAAAGCTATGCGTTTATCCGCAATCTCTGTCAAATCTTTATTTAAGTTTTCTAAGTTTACCATATTTTCATATTTCTGACTACACACCCAAAGAAACTAATTTTTTTTTGAAAAAAAAATAAAAAACTTTATTTTTGGAGAAATAATGCAATATTTGTTTATTAAAAACTTAAAGTTATGCAAGATTTTCTCCCTATTTTAGGTACAGACCACATAGAGTTTTACGTGGGCAACGCCAAACAAGCAGCTTATTACTACCAATCGGCTTTTGGTTATAGCCTGATTGCTTACGCCGGTCCAGAAACAGGTGTAAAAAATAAAGCCTCTTACGTATTACAACAAGGTAAAATTAGATTAGTACTTACCACTTCTTTTGAGCCTGATAGTGAAATATCCGAACACGTGAAAAAACACGGAGATGGTGTAAAAGTTTTGGCTCTTTGGGTTGATGATGCCGAAAAAGCCTATTACGAGGCAATGAGCAGAGGAGCTACTACCGCTTTTGAACCCAAAAAGCTACAAGATGAAAACGGAGAAGTAGTTTTATCAGCTATTTGTACATACGGAGAAACTATCCATACTTTTGTAGAAAGAAAAAACTACAAAGGAGCTTTTATGCCTGGATTTGCTCCCGCCAAAAGTACAATGAAGGTTGAGCCGATAGGCTTGCAATATATAGACCACTGCGTTGGAAACGTAGAATTAGGAAAAATGAACCATTGGGCAAAATTTTATGAAGATGTTTTGGGATTTAAGTTGCTTATTACCTTTGATGATAAAGATATTTCTACAGAGTACTCCGCTTTGATGTCTAAAGTAGTAGCAAATGGTACGGGCTACATTAAGTTTCCTATCAATGAACCTGCACAAGGAAAAAATAAATCTCAAATAGAAGAATACCTTGATTATTATCGCGGGGCTGGCGTACAACATATAGCCGTTGCTACAGACGATATAATTTTTACCGTAGGCGAAATGAGAAGAAGAGGCGTAGATTTTCTGTACGTGCCCGAAACCTATTATGATGATTTGGAACAAAGAGTAGGTAAGATAGAAGAAGATGTAGAAAAATTGAAGGCTCTTAATATTTTGGTGGATAGAGATGAAGATGGTTATTTGCTACAAATTTTCACAAAACCCGTAGAAGATAGACCCACTGTATTCTACGAAATTATTCAACGAAACGGAGCTACTTCTTTTGGAAAAGGAAATTTTAAGGCTCTTTTCGAGTCCATTGAAAGAGAGCAAGCTATCAGAGGAAATTTATAAAAATGTATCAGATTGATTATCTAAAGCAATTAGAAGCAGAAGCTATTTATATACTTAGAGAAACAGCAGGGCAGTTTCAAAAACCAGCCTTGCTGTTTTCTGGTGGAAAAGACTCTATTACCTTAGTGCATTTAGCCTATAAAGCCTTCAAACCAGGTAAAATACCTTTTCCTTTGGTACACATAGACACAGGTCATAATTTTTCGGAAACTATTGACTTTAGAGATTCCCTTGTCGGGAAAATGGGTGTTCAGCTTATTGTAGGTTCAGTAGAGGAGTCTATCAGTAAAGGAACAGCAAAAGACATAGTAGGCAAAGGAGCAAGTCGTAATACACTGCAAAGTATTACTTTACTTGAAACCATAGAAAAGTACGGCTTTGATGCTTGTATAGGTGGTGCCAGACGTGATGAGGAAAAAGCGAGAGCAAAAGAAAGAATTTTCTCCTTGAGAGATGAATTTGGGCAGTGGAATCCTAAACAACAACGTCCAGAACTTTGGAACATTCTTAATGGAGCTATCCAAGCCAATGAAAATATGCGTGTTTTCCCTTTGAGCAACTGGACAGAGCTTGATGTCTGGAATTATATCTTACAAGAAAAAATAGATGTTCCAAGTATTTATTTTACGCATAAGAGAATTTGTATTCGCAGAAACGGACAGATATTGCCTTATGCAGATTTTATTTTTACAGATGAAAACGATGAATTATTAGAAATGAATGTTCGTTTTCGTACCGTAGGTGATATTACTTGTACGGCAGCTATCAGTTCCGAAGCTGATACCGTAGAAAAAATTATAAAAGAGATACAAGATACACGCCTCAGCGAGCGTGGAGCGAGAATGGACGATAAAATTTCGGATACGGCAATGGAAGACCGAAAAAAAAATGGTTATTTCTAACAAAAAACCAATGAAAGCCTCCGAAATATTCAGACAAAATTTTACACTCACACTCACACCCCAGCAAAATGATTTCGTTAATCAGTTAGATGATTTCTTTTTGGATAATGATGATAAACAAAAAAAAACTTTCATTCTGAGGGGATATGCGGGAACAGGTAAAACCCTGATGGTGAGCAATTTGGTAAAAGTAGCTACCAAACTTCAATATAAAGTAGCCTTGCTCGCCCCAACAGGTAGAGCAGCCAAAGTCTTAGGGTCTTATGCCCGAAAAAGGGCTTACACTATCCACAGAAAGATATACCAACAAACAGATACCAAACAAGGAAACTTTATTTTCAAAAAATCTAAAAATGTCGCCGAAAAAACGATATTCATCATAGACGAAGCTTCTATGCTTTCTGATAAGGCTCTTTATGGTTCAAAAAGTCTTTTGGAAGACCTTATTAGCTTCGTTTTCGAAAACCCGCAGGCTCATAATAAAATTCTTCTTTTGGGAGATACCGCACAATTACCTCCAGTTGGTGATCTGGCGAGTGTAGCTCTTGATAAGAGCTATATGGAAAGTCAGTTTCAGTTAGATATTATTGCCCAAGAGTTCACGCAAGTAATGCGGCAAGAAGAAAACTCAGGAATTTTGTATAATGCTACAAAGATTAGAGAAAATCTTCGTCAGAAAAAATTTGAGTTGGAGATGAGAACCAAAGGTTACCAAGATTTTTATAAAATGACCAGCGAGCGTTTGGAAGATGGCTTACGTTATGCTTATGATAAATACGGCGTGGAGAATTGTATTGTGATTTGTCGCTCCAACAAAAGTGCTAATAACTTCAATCAATACATCAGAAGAATGATTCGTTTTGCCGAATCAGAAATAGAAGTAGGCGATTATTTGATGATTGTAAAAAACAATTATTTTGTTTTGAATGATAATGGTGTTGATGGTTTCTTAGCCAACGGAGATTTTGTGGAGGTGCTTAAAATCAGTAATGAAGAAGAAGAATATGGCTTTCGTTTTGCTACTATGTTACTTCGGCTGATAGACTATGATATGCCACCTTTTGAGGCAAAGGTAATTCTCAATACACTCCATACAGAGCACCCCTCTTTGCCACCATCACAATACGACCAACTCTACCAGAAAGTGGCTGAAAGTTATGCTGATATTACTCAGCAACGTAAAAAACAAGAAGCTCTCAAAAAAGACCCTTATCTCAATGCTTTACAAATAAAATTTGCTTACGCAATTACTTGTCATAAATCGCAGGGGGGGCAGTGGAAGGCTGTTTTTGTAGAACAAGGCTTTTTGAAAGAAGATATGCTCAATGAAGAATTTTTGAGATGGCTCTACACAGCAATAACAAGAGCCGAAAAGGAATTATTTTTGGTAAATTTTAGACCTGAGTTTTTTGAAGAATAATGACAGATTTTGCACATACCTTGATAAATTGGTACGAAAAGAACAAACGCGATTTGCCTTGGCGAAACACTAAAAATCCCTACCTAATTTGGCTTTCCGAAGTAATTTTACAGCAGACAAGAGTGGTGCAGGGCTTGCCTTATTTCCTGCGTTTTGCAGAAAAATATCCACAACTCAAACAACTTGCTCAAGCCACTGATGATGAAGTGTTTAGGCTTTGGCAAGGTTTAGGTTATTATAGCCGAGCCAAAAATATGCTGCATACGGCTCGTTTTCTGGAGCAAAACTACGAGGGCAAATTCCCTAATACTTACCAGAAACTTCTCAAACTCAAAGGTGTAGGAAAATATACTGCGGCAGCCATAGCTTCTTTCGCTTTTCAGGAGCGAGTGGCTGTGCTTGATGGCAATGTATTTCGGGTATTATCGCGTTATTTTGGCATAGAAACGCCCATCAACACTACGAAAGGGCAAAAAGAATTTGAAAAATTAAGCCAAACTTTATTGCCCGAAAAAAATGCAGATATTTACAACCAAGCTATTATGGAGTTTGGAGCTTTGCAGTGTACGCCTCAGAAACCAGATTGTATGTATTGCCCGCTTCAGGGCACTTGTTTTGCTTTTGATACACAAAAACAGAATATTTTACCAGTCAAATTGGCTAAAATAAAGGTGAAAGAACGTTTCTTCGCTTATGTGCTACTCCATTTTCAAGGGAAAATAGCCATGAAAAAACGGAATGAAAATGATATTTGGCAAAATTTGTATGATTTTCATTTGGAGGAACTCTCCGATGAAACAAGTTTGAATGTGTGGGCGGATAAGGCGTTTGGGAATTTTGGTTTGAGCCAGAAGGCTTCCAATACCTACAAACACCAACTCACGCATCAAAAAATTTATGTAAAATTTTTTCATTTTGAAATTGAGAAAGAAAAATTAGAATATTTACCCAAAAATCTATATTTTTTTGATGTAGAGGAGATAAAAAAAATTCCTAAACCAATTTTAATTGCAAATTATTTGCAAAAAGAATTTTTTTAAATACATTTATGAGTAATTTTAGGAAAAAATATAATTAATAAGTTATGGCTGGTGTAAATAAAGTAATTTTGATTGGCAATGTTGGTAAAGACCCCGACGTTATTACCTTTGAAAATGGCAGAAAGGCAACTTTTTCTTTAGCAACTTCAGAGAAATACAAAGACAGAGAAGGAAAACCCATCGAAAAAACCGAATGGCATAATATTGTTTTCTGGGGACCTGTAGTAGATGTGATTGAAAAATATGTGAAAAAAGGAAAACAGGTTTTTGTGGAAGGAAAATTAGCGAGCCGTTCTTACGAAAAAGACGGGCAAACTCGCTACATTACTGAGGTTATTGGGCAGAATCTTACCCTTCTTGGAGGTTCTTTGGGAGGCGGAAATTCTGAAAGTATTTCACATCAACAACAAGATGACACCCCTTATACGCCTTCACCTGTGGACAACACCCCTGATGATGATTTACCCTTCTAAGATATACTCTACACACAAAGCGGGAAATCCCGCTTTTTTTATACCTTCTTACATCAAAAATGCTGATAGATGTTATTATATTTTCCAAAATTATCGGCTTACCCACAAATTTTACACTTTGTTAGTACAAGGCAAAAAGGATTTAGTAAGCCGCCTTATGATAGTTTGAATCTTGGTTTTGGTACAGAAGATGACCCGAATAATGTTCTGAAAAACAGAGAGTTATTGGCACAAACGATTAATGTACCTCTCGAAAATTGGTGCGTTCCTCAACAAACACATAGCGATAATATTGCTATCCTGACAGCCAAACACAAAGGAAAGGGAACAAAAGACAAAAAATCTGCTATTGGTGATACAGATGCAGTTATTACCAACCAAAAGAATGTATTACTTTTTGTGCAGTCTGCTGACTGTGTTTGCTCCTTATTTTATGACACGCACAAGCAAGTCATAGCGGCTTGCCACGCTGGTTGGCGAGGTACGGTAGCTCATCTGCCCCAAAAAGTAGTAGGGCAAATGATAAAAGTGTTTGGGTCGGAAGCGGAGCATATAAAAGTAGCTTTAGGAGCTTGTATTAGCAAAGAAATCTATGAAGTAGGGCAAGAAGTGGTGGAGGCAGTGGAAAAAAAATTTGAGAATAAAAAGCATCTCATTTGGAACGAAACCACGAAAAAATATCATTTTGACCTTCACTCGGCTCATATAGAGCAACTTGAAAAAATTGGTATTAAGTCTGAAAATATTGAAAGACAAGATTTTTGTACTTACCAAAACCCTGCATTGTTTTTCTCGGCTCGTAGAGATAAAAACCTGACGGGGCGTTTTGGAGCAGGGATAATGTTGGTTTAACGTGAATTAACAAAACCCCCTCCAAATTGGGAGGGGAAGGAATTTATTTTCTCTTCTTTTTTCTGTTCTCTGGTAGCTCAGGAGCAGGAAAAGTAATTTTAAATTTTAATCTTATTGCAGGATTTGCATTAGCATAAGTATGTGTATAGATTTCTATACCTCCCGAACCAGGATAAAGATACCTCCCCAAGCTATCACCTGGCAAATAATAAATAATACCTGCGATTTGGCTTAGATTATAGTTATCTAGTATAATATTACTTTCTCTACTTTGCCAGCCAATTTTATCATCAATTCTT
>JANRLU010000067.1:0-3349 GCA_033762275.1 Thermonemataceae bacterium
TAATAAAATGATAAACAGATACTTAAAAAGTAGAAAACAGATATTTTTGTATTTTCAGAAAAATATCAGGTTGAAGTCAGAAATTTATCAGAGAAATATTAGATTGGAATCGCCGTTTTTTTTCTTTTTGGAACAAGCTCCATGAAAGATTACGCCAAAATGTTTAATGCTCTGATGCAGGCGACCAGCTCCGCACTTATGCGTAAAATATACCCCACCAACAGCCAATAAGAGCCACCAAATACCCCAAAAAATACCCACCCGAACCCCAATAAGAGCCAGCAAGAGCCATATTTTGTTATTTTTCTACTTTGTTCTTGGCTTCTTCTCCTTTGTTGAGCCAAATTTTGTTATAATAAGCTTTTTTATCTTTGATTTCTACGTTTATTTGAGCCTTGTAGAACACCTTCATAATCTCTTTTACGCCCTCTATGCCAATATGAGGTGCGTAGCGTATAATATGAGCCTCTGAAATGCCATAACTTAACAGGCTTTCCAAAATCCGTTTGTATTCGTCTGAAAACTGATACCAGCCTTGAGGTATTTTCTTTGGTGTCGTTTTCTTGAGTTTGAACTCCAGAGCTACAATAGGCTTCCTACCCCTGCCCCTATGATTAGCATCTAAAATTGGGGTGTAAGTAAATGCGACATCTGTTTTCTCCAGTTCTGCCAATGGTTCTGTAAGGGTGTATTTGATTAAATCTTTTACTTCTGGATATTTCTTTTCACAATCCATGAGCTTTCGGTATTCTGCAATGCTTGTTATCCAAATGCCTGTATCTTTAAAAGCGGATAGAGCTTCAAACATTCGCATAGAGTACCAGCTTCTGAGCATCATATACCATTTTATTTCATAGGTGGTGTAATGGCTCAACTCTATAAAAAAGTCTTTTAAAGCAGGATTTAATGATATTCTAAGTGTTCCATTATTATAGAAAACATTTCCCCTTTTGGTAGAATCCAGTAAATGATAAGGTTCATATTGGAATGTGGTAATATTTTCAATCCTCCAAATTTGTTCCATCAACTCATCAATAGCATTTTTGATTTTTTTATAAATGGAACTACTGTCTTGCTCATTGACTACTATATCGGTGGCTCTCATTTCATAGTAGGGGCGTAACTCCTTTTCATCATGTATCATTCCTAATACATTTGCCATGATACGCTTGGCATAAACACTTATTTTTTTCTGTTTGGCAAACGTAAAATTCCAATGTTGTTTGGCATAGGCTTTAATTTCTTCAGGAGAATAAATAGCAGGACTTAATATTTCTGTTTTTTTACGTTTATCACTCATAAACAAGGTTTTTTACAAATATAATATAAAAAGGAGAAACAAAACAAAAAACTCCTTTTATTTCGGGCTATTTCTCCTTTTATTAGGTAAATTTTCGGGCTATTTCTCCTTTTATTTCGGGCTATTTCTCCTTTTATTCACCTTTACACCTTATTATATATACTATATAGTTTTTTCTACTATAGTTAGGGGCTTTGGGGAGCAAAAAAATCGCTTATAATGTGATAAGATTTTTCGGGCTATTTCTCGTTTTATTCTGGTGTTGTCGAAACGAAAAAATGAAATGAAACAAAAATGTAGGGGAGAATAAAACAAAATCAAAAAAACAGATACGAAGAGAGAATGGAAAGAAATGCTATTTTATCTAAAAATCAATCTTGGGCAACTTTGAAATTTAAAGTTTAATTGCAAACAAAAAGCCCTCAAAAGAGGGTTTTTTGTTTATTTTTTACCTTTTTTCTTTTTCTTGGACTGATTTGTATTACTTTGATGTTTTTTATTCCATTCTTGAATAGCTTTTTTCTCTGCTTCTACTTGTTTTAAATGCTGGTATGTTTGTATTAGTATTAAACCATTACTAACATCACCATAAAGAGCTGTCATTTCAGGTTTAATTTCCTTTAATGCTTGAATGCTTTCAACATCTTTTCTAGCTATCCAATTCAAATCCTTTAGAAATACAGGACGATGGTCTATTAAAATTTTAGGATAAGCCCTGACACTTGTTTTTTCATTTACTTCAAACTCTGTTTTGATTATTTTTTCTATTTCTTGGTACAACTCTGATTTTGGAGAATCCTCAGGCAAAAACCTTTCTATTGTTAAAAATTGCATCATTCCATACATATAATTTCCTGCTTCAAGGCTTTCATAGAAATTATTGTATAACTCTGCTGATTTTACTTTTTGATGAATACTTTGTAAAATGAAACTTACCTTGCGTTCAAGACTATCTCCATCTTTATCTCTTGGAGACCAATAGCTATACATTCTGTATTTTGAGGGAGTAGCCACTTCAAAAAAGTATGTTGTCCCATCTATACCCCCTCTAATGCTATGAGGAATATTGTAAATATCTTCTTGCATTAAGAAATTGTAAAGTTCTTGGGTTGTTTTTACATCTATTTCGTGTTTTTTCCACACTCTTTGACTTTTAGAGCTATGATAAATTGAGGTAATAAATTGAGCCTGAATATTTTTGTTTTTAGTGATATTTAAAACGCTTCCACCCATCCACACTCTAATAGAAAGTGAATCTTTACTTAGATAAAGATTTTCTAATTGATAATCTACGGCTCTTTTATTGAGTTCTATAGAGAAAAGTAGCTCAGGTCTCTCCATCTCTTTTAAGTGTATTTGTGCATTTGAATGAATTGAAACAAATACAGCACAAACAAATAATAATAGTTTTTTCATAAAGTGGTGTTGAAAAGCCCTCAAATGAGGGCTTAATTTAGTTATTTACCTTTCTTCTGTTTATTGCCTATTTGCCCAGTCTCAAAAGAGATTTTAAAAGCATTTCTAGTTAAGGGATTTGCTACTAAATATTCATGAGTGTATATCAAAATAACACCATTAGCTCCACTAGCTCCATAAACAGATAAAATAGGGTCATTTTTGGTGTAATAAGTTATGCCTGCTATTTGTGATAAATTGTAACTATTTATCTTATTTAAAGCCACTTGTTCTGAATTTGCAACACCACTATAACTAACCATGTTGTCATCAATAACAATCATTGGAGTATTAAAAGCATTAATAAAATGTCCATAACTTTGAGTAGCATCATATTTTGTTACTGAGTGAGTAGCATAATTGATAGTTTCAGGGAAATGTTGCTGTCTGATTTCCTGAATTTTATACCACAAGTTGGAGTTTTGTGCTTGTGTTTGTATTGAGATAAATACAACAAAAATGAATAATAATATCTTTTTCATAAATATTTATAGTTTTAAGGTTTAACAAAAATATCGGTAGGATTGGTTGCATTTTGCAAAGTTGTGCCTTGTGGGTCTGTATTAATATTGATTTCTGTTGTGGGCAAAGCGT
>JANRLU010000068.1:0-1801 GCA_033762275.1 Thermonemataceae bacterium
TAATTTTTTAGTGCGAGGCACTCCCCAAATAATTGGTATGGTACGGCAATTGAACATTGCATCACCCTTCATATCTTCAATATCTTTGATAATTTCTCTAATGAGGGATATAAAAAAAGCAAAAAATGTATAGACATAGATTTCCTCCCAATGTTGGTCGTAGTATAAAGCAACTATCCAAATAGTAGCAGCTGAAAGAAAAGCTATTGCTAAATTTCCTACCAAAGGCATTCTTTTGAGCCTATTAGAATAAAGCCACAATAAAAAAATGCAGAAGAACACAAAAATTGTTATCTGCCAAGAAACATACCAAGCCAAAGTAATAGCTAAAAAGTTTAATGTAAAATTAGCCGCCAAAGCTATTCTTCTTCGTATCAATTTACCAACTACTACTTCGTTGGGCTTGTTGATAAGGTCTATTTTTATGTCATAGTAATCGTTTACGATATAACCTGCAGCCGCTACTAAAATTGTACTTGATGAAATTGCAAGAAACTTCTGGTCTGCGAAGTGCTCCCAGAAATGATTTGTGTGCGTATCTATGAAAAATATTTTTACCAAATACTGCGTAAAACCTATCATCAATAAGTTTCCAAAACGCAACAAACGAAACATAGCCCTCAAAAAAGCAAATTTATTTTTATGAAGAAAACGCATTTAGGTTCTATTCTTTTTGAAAATAAAATAAAAAAATTAGAAAATAATTTGTATTTTTGCCTCCCGAAACTGCCCTGTAATGAATTTCAAGGACATACACACAAAGCTACAAAAAATTTGGGTCTTGATGGTTTTATTTTTGCAAATAGCTTGTAGCCAAAAACAGCCTAAAGACAATAGTAAGAAAATAGCCCAAATGGGTGATAATACGCTATATTTTTCGGAAATCGCAGCAGTGATACCTTCAAAAATAGGTAGCGAAGACAGCCTTAGTTTCATAGAAAATTATAGAGAAAACTGGATAAGAAAGCAAATTTTGTACAAAAAAGCTCTTAAAGATACCAAAATAGATGAAAAAGAAATACAAAAACGCTTAGATGAGTACAAATATGCACTCATTACTCACGAGTTTGAAAAACAATATATCAGTAAAAATTTTTCTGACAAAATCAGCGAGCAAGAAATTAAAACATTTTATGAAAATAATATCAAAGAATTTGAACTCAAACAGAATATAGTAAAAGCTATTTTTATCAAAATAGATGGCAATAGCAAAACCAAAAGTAATATCATTAGACTAATGGGCTCAGAGCAGAAAAAAGATAGAGACGAGTTGTTACAACTATGTGCAGAAAAAGCTATCTCTTATTACCTACAAGACACGACTTGGGTAGATTTTGATGAACTCACCAAGCAAACCCCCTTAGAAAGCATACCCAACAAAATTAGTTTCCTAAAAAATAATAAATTTAGCGAAAGTAATGAGGCTGGATTTAGCTACCTGATTTATATCAAAGAGTATAAAATTTCCGAACAAAACTCTCCCTTAGAGTTTGTAAAAGAGCGTATTAAAGCGATGATTTTAAATCAACGTAAAGCCCTACTTATCAAAAAGTTAGAAGATGAACTTTACAAAGAAGCTAAAAAGAATAAAGAATTTCAAATATTTTAATACATTTGCCAAAGTTTTATGTTTTTTACAAAATTTTCTTTTCAAACTATGAAAAATTTATATTTTTTTACGGTGCTTTTTCTACTCACTTCGCCCCTATTTGCACAAAGAGAGGTTGCCGATAAAGTGATAGCCAAAGTAGATAATCAAATTATCTTAATCTCTGATGTAGAGCTACTTGCCGCCGAATTA
>JANRLU010000069.1:0-1701 GCA_033762275.1 Thermonemataceae bacterium
ATCAGAATTGATTTTTATTACATCGTAAACTCTTTTATTAGCTTTGGCGATTGCCTCTTCAGCAGTGAACTCTTTTTGTTTATAACTATTTTCTTTGTTAGTAAAATAGTCCAAATTTATTTTTCTTAGTTCTGTTAATTCTTCTACCAGTTTATTTTCTTTTACGTATAGAGGAGGAAAATTCGGAAAAGAATGCCTTCTATGTCTAAGGTACGTGCCATTGATATTTGCAACAATATTATCCGATGCATTGCTTGTAATATCATTCTCCGAGTGTGTATTTAGATTAATTTGAGCGTTATCAGTAAGAATCGCATTTAAAAAAATAACCGTTTCTTTTTCAAATAAATTTGTTCCACCCCAGTGATTATTTTTTTTAGCAATAACACCAATAGCTTCAATTATTGCTAAGTTCCAAAGACTGGGCTCAGGCCAATCTTTTATGTGAAAATTTTTATTTAAGGATGCAAAAACTATAATGGCATTAAAAGATTCTCTTTTGTGAGATTTGTAAGCATCATTCAAAGCGAGATAAAGATCTTTCTTATCGGTACTTTTGATTTCTTGACTCATCAGAACTTTAATAGCTTCAATCCGACTTGTCATGACAGCAAACTCTAAAGGTCTTCTATTTTCAAGACTCATAGTCTCGATATCGGCTCCCTGACTAATCAGAAATTTTAAAATTTCTATTTGATTACTTTCGATAGCTCCATCAAGAAGGCTAGAACTATAAGTATTGATGTTGTACCCACTTTCTATCAAAAGCTCAACAAGTTCCCTCCAGCCATGTTTGACAGCATAAAACATAGAGTCAGTATAGCGAGTGTTGCGACTACGACTATAAATATTGGCTCCTCGTTCTATTGTATCAGTTATTTCTGAAATTGCTGTTTCAAGAAAGCCTTCTTCTTCATGTCTTCCTTCGCAACTGTATACAAGTTGAAGAAGCTCAGAATCTAATATTTCTTTTTCCTCTTTGCTAAGATCGTTAATCTTTCTCTTTTCAAGCCAGTTATTTTTAACTAACGAGATATCTGGTCTCATAAAAAAATTTAAGTTTAGTTATTAATTCCAACTTTTTTTCTTTTCCCGACTTGTCCCATTAGTGCGACAAAATTTCCCGGCAATGTCCCCCAAATTTAATACACTTTCTCCCTTCTTAAATTGACGTCTACCAATATGAGACAAAACAACAGTCTTCCTTTTTACATAATGAATCACCTGAACCGCAATAGAACCAGATGAGGTTTTTACAGTCCTTATACGCATCTCAACTCCATCTACAAAATAAAAATTCCAAAGAAACTAAATCACAAAAAAACCAATCACAAAATGTCTAACCAAAATGTGCTAGTACGACAAATCAAAAATTGAAGCATTGATTCTACTGGGCTCGTAAGGGGTGGGTTTGGAGATGGGACAAGTCGGGAAGAAGCCGATTTTAACTTATTTTTAATATCAAATCGCACGAACCGTAACTCTAATCAAATTATAAGTTTTGGTTTGGCCCTCTTGCTGTTTCCAAGACACTTCTTGATGAAGTGGTTTGAACATCTGCGCTTGGAGCATCTCGATCTTCCATCGCCATAAGTTTACGCTCCTTAAACTCATTCATCACATTTTTTTTATCTTTTAAAAATCTCATAGTCACTTGCGCGGCAATCATATTGTCATCATTACTCAGATCTTTAGAGCCAG
>JANRLU010000070.1:0-4279 GCA_033762275.1 Thermonemataceae bacterium
AAACGTCCAAGATACACGAAAAATTATCAAAATCCTACAAGAAGACAAAGTTACCAAAGAATTTAAGTTAGAGAAGAATATTGAGAAAATCAAGACGATTCGTGAAAGTTATGATAGAAATTTTGACCTCTTACAAAGAAAAATAAGAGAAAGAGGTTTCAAAGATTACGGCTTAGAGGGTAAAATGAGGGATTATGTGCACTTTCTGGAAGAAATTGATGTAGATGTGGCTACAGTACTACAACTTCGCCGCCACGAAAAAGACTTTTTCCTCCGAAAAGACCTTGACTACAAAGCCAAACTACATCAAAACGCCGAAAAACTTAAAAGAACTATCGTTGATAGCAAAATTGCCGACAAACAAAAAGAAAAATTTATTACTTATGTGATAGACTACGAGAAATTGTTTGACGTGATTGTGGGTATAGAACAAGAAATCGGTTTTGATACTAAAAAAGGTATTCGTGGTTTGATGACACAAGAGTACGAGCAAATAGAAGTAGAAGTACAAAACGCCTATGAAGTAATCTCTTTTTATATTGAAGGACTTATTTTTCAAGCACAACTCATTGTGATTTCCGCTATTCTTATCATGCTGATCACTGGAACTATTTTTGCAATTTATTTCGCTAATAGCATCTCCAGACCCATTATCGTTTTGGATAGAGTAGCCAAATCGGTGGTGAAAGGATTAAGAGGGCAGGAGAGTTTTTTGGATAGAATAAACACCGACGATGAAGTAGGTGATTTATCAAAAAACTTCAAAATAATGCTTGAAAAACTTAAAGACAGCATCAAAGAAGCTAATGATAGAAATACACAACTCGAAGAGTTTGTACAAGAAGAAAGAAAAAGAAGTTGGGAAAATGAAGGCTTGGCTATTTTTGGTGAAATTTTGAAAAATAACAACGAAAACTTGGAAAAACAGTCAGCTGAAATTATTTCTACTTTGGTTACCTATACCAAATCTGTACAAGGTGGTTTATTTATAGTAAATGATGATGATGAAAATAATACTTTTTTGGAACTGAAAGCCTCTTTTGCCTACGAAAGACGTAAATATACCAAGAAAATTGTACAATTTGGAGAAGGAATTTTGGGGGGCGTATGGCAAGATGGTGATACCAAACTCTATACGGATATTCCACAAGACTATTTATATGTAACATCAGGTCTCAATCAAATGAATCCTACTGCTATTCTTATTGTACCTGTAAGAACAGACGAAAAGATAGAAGGCGTTATAGAAATTGCTTCTATGCGAGTTTATGAGCCTCACGAAATTCGCTTCATAGAGCAACTCTCTCGCCGTATAGCCACCAACTTATCAGCGGTGAAATCCAATGAAAAAAATATAAAACTCTTATTTGCTGCTAAAGACTTTTCTAAACAAATTGAAGCTAAAGAAACAGAATTGCAAAGGCGTGTGAAAGAATATGATAGTTGGGTACAACAATTTGAGAAAAAACTTAATGATGTTTCAGAAGAATCCCGTATCTATCAATACGTACTTAATAAAATCTATGATGGGATTATTGTTACAGATGAAAAATTTACGATAATAAAAGTAAATAATTATATTCTCAAGAAATTCAGGTATAAAAAGACTGATTTGGAAGGGCACTCCGTTGATATACTTGTAGAAACCGACTATGCCAATATCATTGATTTAAAAGATAAAAAATTCCAAATCAGTTACGAATCTTTTTCTAAGAAAGTACTTAGCCGAATTATTGACCACTACGGAAATCATCATATCGTACAGATGCTTTCGGGAAAAATGGAGGTAGAAGAAAAAATAGCTTACGTATTTTTATTTAATGAAGTAAGCCAAGAAGAACTTTCTATGCTTAATTTTGAAGATAAAGACTTATTTTCTAATAACTAACCTATCAGACCAAACTCAGATTTATTGCCTCTATTCTGCTTACTTCGGGAACAGCCTTTCTAATGGCTTCCTCTATGCCAGCTTTAAAAGTCATCATGGACATTGGGCAGTTGCTACAAGAGCCCAAAAGTTCTAACTTCACCACTTTTTCCGCTGTAATTTCTATTACTCTCACATTACCTCCGTCTGTTTCTAAATAAGGACGAATGTTATCCAAAGCTTTTTCTACTTTTTCCAATAAGTTTTTCATAATACACTCAAACTTTAATTTCTACTTTTTGGGTTTTGGGTAAATCAGCATTTCTAATGGCTATTTGCTGAGCGATATTTTCAGCTAAACTTTTGAAAGCTTGATAGGTAGGCGTCTCTTCCTCACCTTGTGCAATGATAGGTCTGCCTATATCTCCTGCCTCTCTGATACCTTGTACCAGAGGAATTTCGCCCAAGAACTGTATGTTGTAACGTTCAGCCATTACCTTACCGCCATCTCTGCCAAAAATATAATACTTATGGCTTGGCAACTCGGCAGGCGTAAAATACGCCATATTTTCTACTACACCAAGCACAGGAATATTGATAAGCCCCTGATTGAACATTGCTATACCTTTTTGGGCATCGGCAAGAGCTACTTTTTGTGGGGTCGTAACAATCACCGCTCCCGTTACAGGTACAGACTGAGCGAGGGTAAGATGAATATCGCTTGTACCTGGGGGCATATCCACCAACAAATAATCTAAGTCCCCCCAAAGTGTATCACCCAGAAATTGTACCAATGCCTTACTTGCCATAGGACCTCTCCAAACAACCGCACTTTCGGCAGGAGCTAAAAAACCCATTGACATTATTTTTACGCCGTACTGCTCAATAGGCAAAATATACTGTTTTCCATTGATTTCTTGCACGGAAGGTCTTTCATTCTCTACACCAAACATCACAGGCATAGAAGGTCCAAAAATATCAGCATCTATCAGCCCCACTTTCGCTCCTGTTTGTGCCAAAGCTACCGCCAGATTTGCCGTAACGGTTGATTTGCCTACGCCCCCTTTTCCAGAAGCTACTGCAATAATATTTTTTACATTGGGCATTACCGCAGATTTGGATAAAGAAGTAACCTCTGCTGTCATATTGATAACAATCTCTACGGAAGGAAAAACTTTATGGATAGCCTCTTCACAATCTTTACGAATTTTTTCCTTCAAGGGGCAAGCCGGTGTAGTAAGTACCACCGTGAAAGAGACTTTATTTCCTTCCTCTACAGCAACATCTTTTATCATATTGAGTGTTACCAAATCTTTTTTTAGGTCTGGCTCCTGAACGGTACTCAGTGCTGCTAATATTTCTTGTGTAGTCATCATTTTTAGATTTTCTCTATTGTTAAAAACATTTTTTTTAGCAATAAGTTTTCAAAGGTATAAAAAAATACCTTTCTACAAAAATTGCTTAGCTTTTTTCCAATAGCGTATTTTCCAAGTCCAATAACAATTTTTTATATCGCTGAGCCTCTTGAATTTGGGTATATTGATTTTCTACTAATTGTTTGAGAGCTTCTCCCATATTTTTCAGGATTTTTGCATCGGTTTTTGCAAACGCTCTTAGGCTTCGCCTACAAGTTTCGCTATCAGCAACTTGAAACAAAAAAGAATTTTCTTCAGAAAGCACATCTGCCATACCTGCCACTCTTGCAGCAATAATAGGAACTCCCAAAGCCATTGCTTCCAGCAGCACATTAGGCATTCCATCATAGAAAGAGGGAATAGCTATAGCATCACAAGCTGGATAAAACGCCAATAAGGCATAACGCTCTACAAAGGCAAAATGTGTGTAGCTCAACTCTTCTTTACTCTCCAAGAACTCTTGGAGTTCCTTTTGTATTTCTCCTATTATCAAAAAATGTATTTCTTTCTCTAATTTTGTTTCTAAAACTTGTTTTAAGAAAAACAAAGCCCCCTTTTTTTCTTTCAGATGCCCAAACAAGCCTATAATTTTTTTATCAGGAAATCTTTCCTTCCATTGTTTGGCTTGCTCCAAGTCGTTAGGGAGAGCCTGCCACTGCTCCAAATCAATTCCATTAGGGGTATAGGCTACCTTTATAGCAGGATATAATTTACTTATTTTCAATATTTTATCTTTACTTACCGAGCAAACCAAAGAAGAAGCTAACAAGCAATTTTCTACCATTTCTTTTCGGCGAGGCGAAAATAAGCCCGTATCAAAATCATTTCCCCTGATAAGTGTAACAAGAGGTAATGAAAATAATTTACTAAGCATTGGAGCAAAAAAAATACTTGCATACCCTCCAAAAACAACCAAATGTGTTAGAGCTTCTTTTTGTGTGTAACTTTCTAAAAAATTACAGAGTATGTTGAAGCTATGAGCCAAATCTGCCTCTAT